>NZ_CP019508.1:1902500-2234903 GCF_002002865.1 Brevundimonas sp. LM2
TTCTGGGATGACTTGTGGATAGGGGTGAAAGGCCAATCAAACCTAGACATAGCTGGTTCTCCGCGAAATCTATTTAGGTAGAGCGTCCGACGAATTCCTCAGGGGGTAGAGCACTGGATGGTTGCGGGCTGCGCGAGTGGTACCAATACTAACCAAACTCCGAATACCTGAGAGAACTATCGGGCAGACACACGGCGGGTGCTAACGTCCGTCGTGAAAAGGGAAACAACCCTAACCATCATCTAAGGCCCCCAAGTCATGGCTAAGTGGGAAACGATGTGGGATTGCTTTGACAATCAGGAGGTTGGCTTAGAAGCAGCCATCCTTTAAAGAAAGCGTAACAGCTCACTGATCAAGCGATCCTGCGCGGAAAATGTAACGGGGCTCAAGCCATGCGCCGAAGATATGGGTTCGCGTAAGCGAGCGGTAGCGGAGCGTTCCGTAAGCCGGTGAAGGTCAGGCGTGAGCCTGGCTGGAGGTATCGGAAGTGAGAATGCTGACATGAGTAACGATAAGGAGTGTGAGAGACACTCCCGCCGAAAGACCAAGGGTTCCTGCGTAAAGCTAATCTGCGCAGGGTTAGTCGGCCCCTAAGGCGAGGCTGAAAAGCGTAGTCGATGGGAAGCAGGTAAATATTCCTGCACCAGCCAGAAGTGACGGATGGCGTAACTTGTCAGGGCTTATTGGATTGTCCTGGCAGGGAAGTTGTCCCTGGAAATAACTCTGGCAGAGACCGTACCCGAAACCGACACAGGTGGTCAGGTAGAGCATACCAAGGCGCTTGAGAGAACTGTGCTGAAGGAACTCGGCAAATTGCACGCGTAACTTCGGAATAAGCGTGACTCTGCTTAGGGCAACCTTTGCAGAGTGGCACAAGCCAGGGGGTAGCGACTGTTTAGCAAAAACACAGGGCTCTGCGAAGCAGCAATGCGACGTATAGGGTCTGACGCCTGCCCGGTGCCTGAAGGTTAAAGGGAGTTGTGAAAGCGACGAACTGAAGCCCAGGTAAACGGCGGCCGTAACTATAACGGTCCTAAGGTAGCGAAATTCCTTGTCGGGTAAGTTCCGACCTGCACGAATGGCGTAACGACTTCCCCACTGTCTCCAGCACAGGCTCAGTGAAATTGAATTCCCCGTGAAGATGCGGGGTTCCCGCGGTCAGACGGAAAGACCCTATGAACCTTTACTATAGCTTCGCCTTGGCGTTAGCGACCGTATGTGTAGGATAGGTGGGAGGCTATGAAACCGGGGCGCCAGCTCTGGTGGAGCCATCCTTGAAATACCACCCTTACTGTCGTTGACGTCTAACCGAGGGCCGTTATCCGGTCCCGGGACATGGCGTGGTGGGTAGTTTGACTGGGGCGGTCGCCTCCTAAAGTGTAACGGAGGCGCGCGATGGTGGGCTCAGACCGGTCGGAAATCGGTCGTCGAGTGCAATGGCATAAGCCCGCCTGACTGCGAGACTGACAAGTCGAGCAGAGACGAAAGTCGGCCATAGTGATCCGGTGGCCCCGCGTGGAAGGGCCATCGCTCAACGGATAAAAGGTACTCTAGGGATAACAGGCTGATTTTGCCCAAGAGTCCATATCGACGGCAAAGTTTGGCACCTCGATGTCGGCTCATCACATCCTGGGGCTGGAGCAGGTCCCAAGGGTTCGGCTGTTCGCCGATTAAAGTGGTACGTGAGCTGGGTTCAGAACGTCGTGAGACAGTTTGGTCCCTATCTGCCGTGGGTGTTCGAAGCTTGAGAGGATCTGTCCCTAGTACGAGAGGACCGGGATGGACATACCTCTGGTGGACCTGTCATGACGCCAGTTGTGCAGCAGGGTAGCTAAGTATGGAATAGATAACCGCTGAAAGCATCTAAGCGGGAAACTAACCTCAAAACAAGGCTTCGCTGAGGATCGTGGAAGACTACCACGTTGATAGGCCAGGTGTGGAAGCGCGGCGACGCGTGAAGCTTACTGGTACTAATAATCCGATCGGCTTGATCGTTTCTCAGCAAAACTCATTCGATCTTTAACAGACAATGTCTTCTCAAATAATCTGCTGTCCGCCTGGTTGACCTGGTGGTTATGTCGGAGGTTCCCCACCCGATCCCATTCCGAACTCGGTCGTTAAGCCCTCCAGAGCCAATGGTACTTCGTCTCAAGGCGCGGGAGAGTAGGTCGCCGCCGGGTCTACCAGTCGGACAACAGATTATCTGAGTTCTCTCGAACATCTTCCTTCACAACACACCCATCTGCCGCGGGATGGAGCAGCCCGGTAGCTCGTCAGGCTCATAACCTGAAGGTCGTAGGTTCAAATCCTACTCCCGCACCCAAGATTTAAACCCGCTATTTCAACAGGATAGCGGGTTTTTTCTTGCCCGGATTCGTCACTCAAAAATTGATCGTGGCAGCCTCGTGGAAGCGTCAGGCGGCGAACCGTAGCGTAAGTTGCTGTGCTATCGCACTTTTTTCGCTTCTCGATTGGACCTGTGAAACGTGCGCTCAAAACGTCATCGCACACCGACGCAAGCGCCTCGTCGGTGACGGGCAGCCGGTGCTCTAGGAACTGCGATCGTCAGGCCGCTCGACCGCGACGCTGTGTCCGGACCGATCATTCCAGGCGACGATCTGGTCGTCGTCCGGCGTCGCTGTCAGGCGCTAGACCGGCAGAACGCGTCCGGCGCTTAGAAGGCCGTACTGATCGCTACGAGCTTCGATGCACTGGCATGCCGGAGGCGGCCTTAGGATCATCAGGTCCAAGGCCTCGGCCCGCTGCGCATACTGAAGTGGACGAATGGCTCCGCTTACAACACGGCTGCCGCCGTGCTCGCCCCTGCCAGGGGTGCGGGGCTCGTCAGAGCTGCATGATTTGAAGGGGCTCCTAGGACTGAAAGGCGCCAGGAGCGGACGTCGGTTCACTGAGGGAAAGGCGTCATTAAATCCCGTCGAGCTCATTTCCGCTCACGCCCATGGGGGCTCAGCGGATTGTCTCGCGGTGACGTTTCAGAGCCAGCTCACGCGCGTGCGAAGAGTTCAAGCCCCGCCATCGAACGCCCGATGGACGAGCGCAGCTGGGGTTCGATAACGCACAGGACGTTCAGATCGTTGAGCATCTGGCCAGCCTGTGCCTTGTCGGAAATCGCAAAGGCGATCTCCTCGATCCAGGCGGCGGCAAACTTCAGCCATTCTTCAAGCTCGGCGTGAGCGGCCGCGCCGATCAGCGCGATCAAAAGCTCTTGGTGCGAAAAATCGGCATCGGGCCGTTCGTAGCGTCGTTTGCGGCACAGGATGCGGACTTGCTCCGCCAGCGCCGGATTACGGGTTGTTGATGCAACGCCAGCCAGACCGTTCAGCAGCGTTTTCACCGTGGCGTCGTCGGTACTGGCTGTGAACCGGTGACCGGCGGCTTCGATCCTTTTGACCGCTTGCTCGAGGTAGATCGGATCAATTGTGTGAACGCCCTGAAGGTTGATGAGGGCGATCACGCTCTTTGGTTCGAGCACCATCGTGTCGCTTGGGAGCTTGTCGAGAAATTCGCGAACCTGCGGAGGCAGCGGATTTTCGACCGGGGGTGCGTCGCCTTCCAGGGGACCGGGCGCATAGCTGAACGGGAACACGATGTGCTTCGACAAGGTGTCGTGATCTTTGGAGTTGCCGGTCAGGAAGTTACGCAGCGGCCCCTCCGGGAGATCGCTGGCGCTCCGCTCGACCGCATTCTGAAGCCGACCGATGAGTTCCGCCTTGAGGCGCGTCGGATCGACCGAGTCGGGCAGCCAACGTGATTCAAGTCGCAGATCGATGTGCGATCGTAGATAGGCGTTTCGGGCCCGTGCCTTGAGCGCCAACCGCGAAAATCGGGCGATATCCACCCGGCTCGGCACCTCTCTAATCAGTAATGATGCATGAGCGAGCGACGCGAGACGGCGCTGAAAGGGACGGTACTCGCGGAGTACGCCGGTGCGGAGGAGTTCGCCTTCGACCAGCATGAACATCGCGGTCAGCAGCCGGAGCTGCCCGCCATCGTCCTGAGCATCTGCCGAACAGATTTGCTTCGCCAGCGCCAGCAAGGGCGCCTCGAGCTCCGGCGCTTTTGCGACGTGCGGCAAACCGATCTCGACAGCCCCAACTTTGGAGATCAGATCATCCGACTCCAGCGCCCAGTTCATAAGGTCTGCGTATTGGCTCGCCTCGACGGACGACCAGTCGGCATGCCGCAGGATCGAGGCGTGCGCCGACAAGGCCAGTGCGAAGCGGGCTCCCTCGAGGGTATCCCATGCGAGAAAACGCGAGATCACCGTCGGAGCAATCTGTTCGGCCAGTTCAGGGAGCGTTGATACGGGTTTGCCGATCAAGCGCTCGTAGTAGGCGAGTTCGGTCGGAACGAGCGCCGTCAGTTCGAAGGTTTCCTGATCAAGCGTCTCGCGGATCGCATCGAGAACCGCTTGGGGACCCGCTGAGAGTTGATCGGCGAGCGGAGCGATTTCCGGCGGCAGCAGCGTCCGCGACTTCAGAGTCTCTCGCCACTCGGTGAGATCCTCCGCGATCAGACCCGCCGCCGCCAGTTCGTCGTCAAACCCCTCAAGTCTTTCTTCGGGGGTCGCCTTCAGGCCGAAGTACGGTTGGATCAGGAAGACCGAGTCCCCGCCCCTCAAACGCAACGGAGAGCTGGCGACATCGTCGGCGCGCTCAATCGTCCAATCACTGCCGTCGTCGGCTTTCAGGGTTTCGGTCGAGTTCTGCGTGTTGGCGTACAGGCGCGCGACCGTTTGAAAGAACCCGTCCCGCCGAAAGGTCGCGGGGCAAGCGCCGAAGAAAACCGATCCTTCAACTTCAAGCCCAAGGTGCTTCCGAAAATCATCGCCCGCCATCAGGGCGGGACGAATGAACCCCGGCAGCAACGTCAGGAAACGCGCCGCCCGCACTCGCCGCTGGTCATCCTTCGCCAAAACGGGTGTCCCTTTCAGCGTATGCCGTCATCATCTGACGAAGTGTATCCAGGAGCCATTCATAACTCGGCGGCTCTCTGTCCTTGAGCGCCTCCACCTTGGCCTTGAGCCAGGCTTCGAAGCGTTTGCTGCTCGGTTCGTCGGGAAGCTCGTACACGCTCATCGCGAGCCGGCTCAGTTTCCATGCATGCCCGTGCGCGGCCATGATCGAGTCCGGGTTGTCGATCAACGCGGACCAGTTTCTCGGATCCGCGCAAGCCAGCAGCCAGTTTGAGCGCGCGGCGGCTTCCTCGTCGGTCGCCGCGTCACCCCATTGCGCGATCATGGCGTCGATCAAGACCTCGCCCCATCCGATCAGCCAGGGATCTTCCGTCCGGGGCGCGAACCATCCCCGCATCAGCGTCAGCGCCAGATTTTCGCGGAAGGCTCGCAGGTCGCCGTTCTCGACCAAACGTCCGTCTCGAACCGTCGCTCGCTTCACATGACCGACGATCTCGTCGACTTCGACTGGGAAGAGCGCCAGCCCCGATTGTCGAAGGGTCGTTCGATGCGACAACCGCTCAGCTTCGGACAACCCACCCAAGGCGACAAGCCGATCCATCACGTCGAGGCTGGTCCAGATCGCAGAACTGGCGTCTGGCGTTTCGACGAGCCGGTGCTGATTGACGAACCGATCGTCGCAGACGATCGCCGCGACCTTGGTTGCGAGATCGAGCGTCTCGTACGTTGGGAGCCCCTGTTTTTCCTCGCGGGGGACCAACGGAATAACGGTCACCTTGCCACTGACGATGCCCTCCGCGAGGGCCGCGCGAATACGCTCGATGACGACGTCGATTTCGCCAGCGCGCCCTTCCATCGCGATAAGAGCGTTGCTCTGATCGATCTCGTCCTGGCTGATAAGAACCTTGAGGCCCGCGCTCGCGAGCTTCTCGAGCACGCCCACGGTCCGAAGATATGAGACCGAGAGATCGTCGAGATAGAGGGTCGCGCCGTCGGCGATGACGGGTTCGTCCTCCCATCGCGTCTCCTGCTGCTGCAGGTACAGCCGGGCGCGGCGCTCTTCATCGCCGGTCAACTTCCCGGCGTCCGCGAGCTTATCGATGACCGCCTCGCAACTGCAAAGGACGTCTTTGTACGCGCCCAGATCGACGCTCTCGTTCCTGAACGAACCGATCTTTGTCACCGGACCGGATCGAACGACGAAACGAGGTTCCGTGGACTCGGCGCTCGCCTCCGTCAGCATACTCGCCAGCGCCAGTCCAACCTCCGCCACGAGCTTTGAATCAGGCGTCGCGCCCGCCACGAACACGGCGAGCTTGCCGGTGACGAGCGCCTGACGAAGGCCATGCGCGGCCTTGATCTGGCTCGGCTGGTGGAAGCCGGCCTTGGCCTGCTGCTCGAACAGCATGCCAAGCGTGCTGTGACTTATATGAACGTCCCACTTCGCCAGGACGGGACTGATCAGATCGATCGCGCCCAAGGTGATCAGCGCGCTGAGATCCAGGCCCAGTTTGACCACATCATCTTCAGTCTTGCCGCGCTTTCCCGAGTACGCAGGAACGACGCCGCGTCGGCGAGGATCGTCCTCGGCGCGGTTGGCGATCATCTGCGCCAGCTGGAGCTCAATCAACGGGCGACGAAGCGCGGAGCCCGCAAGCGCCATTGGAACAATACCGGCCTTCAGCTTCGTCCACACGTCATCGGTCTGCGCGTTCCAGTCCGGCGCCTGGTCGACCAGTTCCTGGAGCGAAATCGATTGAAGGGGGCCGTCGTCGCCCGAGGTGCGTATCGCCCCCTCGAGCCAAAGGCCCGTGTGGGCGAGCTCGTCGAGACCCGCCTCGGTGGCGATCGAATACGCCGTAATCAACGCATGTGGATCCTGGGGGCTCTTCTCGGTCGCCTTGGTTAGCAAGTCGATCAGCCGCGGCGATTTCACTCGCGCGGCCAGTTGCGCAACACCGAGGATCTCTTGCGTGGTCCGGCTCTCGCGGGCAGCCCACTCGGTATCGACGAAGCTCAACAGTTCGGGCCAGCGTCCCGACGCGATGATGAGGTTGACCTGGAGCGCGCGATCGTTGGCATCGTCGCGTTCACCCTGAAGCTCAGCCAATCGGCTTTGGGCGTCGCCGAACTTGCCTCGGCGATAATCGCTCCAAGCCTTCGCGGCGCGAAGGTCTTGCGAACCGGGGATAAGGTCCTCGACATCATCCAGCATCGCATCGATCTCCGACAAACGCTCGTTTCGGCTGAGGAAACGGATGAGGTGCTCGGCTTCATCGAGCGACTTCAGCTCGCGGATCAGCCGCCGCCACAGCTCGAGAAGTTTGTCCGAATAGCCTTCATGCGCGAGCGCGCTGACGAGACGGCTGAGGACGAGAACGGATTTTGACTTCTCGTATTCCGCCTCAAGCGACGCGACCGACTGCCGACCGGGTCCGTTGGCGATGACCTCCTCGAGCATCTTGAGATGCGCCGGGAGCAATGCGTTCCCCGCCCCCGCAAGGACCTCGGCCGCACGGCCCGATTGACCAGCCGCCACCAGCAATCGGACTTCGAAGTCCGTCATGCCGGCGACGTTCAGATGTGCGTAGAGCAGTTCGCGATGGCGGTTGAAATACTCTAGCGCTTCAGCGGGCGTCGGTCGCGCTTGAGCAACTGCGAAGTGAGCGAACGCCACATCGTCATTGCCCTTGGGATCCAGCGTGGCCTGTCTCTTGAGAGCGCGTTCGACCAAGGGAATATCGATGGGAATACCGAAACCGAGCGCCATCGGAACGACGGTAATATCCGCGCCGCCATCCCCCAGAATGGTCGTGAGACGATCTTGCGCTTCCAGTCGCGTCTGGGGATCACGCAGATCGAGCCACAACGCCATGTTCCGTAGATGGAGCGCTCTCTTCATGTTTCCGACGCACTCAGCAGCGCGCTGCGCCTCGCCATACAGCGACGAAGCCAGTCGCCGTGCGGCGAGACCATCGGGTGTGTCGTCGAGAGGGAAGCCGAGGGCGTCGATCTGGAAGCTTCCGCCGGCGACGAGGTGTTTCAGATCGTCGACGACGGCCGAGGAGAGATGGACGAACGCTGCATCAGCGAGAAGCGCCGGGCACTCCACAAAATCGGAAGCCGTTAGTCCGTGTACGAGCTCAAGCGCGGCTGCCCACTTGGCGCGCATGTGCATCTGAGCAAGAAGGAAAAACTTCCCGTCGGCGTCCAGGTCGTCTGCAGTAAACCCGGCATCGGCGAGCCACGTCAGCGGCTCCGGTTCGACATCCGCTCTGGCGCGGATTTGCATCGCGACCAAACGCTTCGCGGGGCTGTCGATCGGTTGCAGCTTGGCAATTCCACCCGTCCAGTCTGACCGCTTCGCTTCAACGAAGGCAGACGCGAGTACGGCTTCAGGCGTCGATACGAGCGACGTGGAAATCGCGAGCAGCCGATCCATCTCCGACAGTTCAGCATCGTGCGAGCTCCATCGGACAACCTGCGCGATCGCGGCGGCGCGCACTGCTGGCGATGCGCCGCGCAGGTCTCCCACGGTCAGCCGTTCGGCGAAGCGTTTTGCCTCATCCAGGATCGGCTCGCCGATGAGAAAGCGCGTCTTCCGCATCCGGTCGGCTTCCTGAGCGACCAGATCATCGATCAGATGTTGGGGGATGGCCGGCTGGTCTCTGACCAGCTGACCAAGTTGATCCATCTTCAGGAGCTGGAGCTTGTCGCCAACATCAAGCTTCCGGCTCAGACTGACGACGACGAAAGCGATCGTGTAGGCGAACGCCACGTGTCCTGCGGTCGCATCCTCCGTACCGACGGGCTTGAAGTGAGACAGCGCCGGCCCAGCCTGCGGTTCGCTCTCGGTGTCGGCGACCCATTCGTAGACGGCCGTACGGATTTCCGTGCGAGCACCGGCGTCTTCAAGCCAGGTCCGCACCGAGGGGTGGTTGAAGATTTCAGGGCGCCCGGAAAGTATCCCTTTCACCGCGTTGAAGGCTGCGCTGCCCGGGTTGGTCCCGCTTTGCGAGAGGACGTCGAGCGCCTCGTTCATTTCGTCGTCCAGGTCGGTCACACTCAACGGCTTGGCGTCCGCGTCTCTTCGCGCGAGTTCGCCTTTCACGGCCTTGAAGACCGGGGCAATGGCTCCTGCCGCAACTTTGACGGCTCCTGTCAGAATTGCGGGATCAGCCATTACTGTCTTTCCGTGCCAGCTCGCTCAGGCGCTCATCGCCGATCATCAATTAACCTTTGACGGCTGCGGGTTCGAACAGGTTGCCAGATAGCGAGATTTCCTCAAGTTTGTCAGACGGGTAAGTTGGAAGATCGACCGAGCATCCCTCCAAAGAGCGGACATCATACGCGGCAACTTAGAGCCAGAACTGGATTTTGAGTGGACTTGCTAAAGGCTGACAGAATCGGCTGGCGAGAGACTTGAGAAATCATACGCCATTGGGCGTCTCCACCAGCGAGTAGCTGGTGCTACGCCCACCCGCAGCTTCCTTTATCAATATGCCGCGCCCGACCAGATTGTTGAGGTCACGCAACGCCGTGTCAGGCGAAGTCTTGGCGATGGTCGCCCATTTAGCGTTGGTCAGTTTGCCATCGAAGCCTTCCAGAAGAAGGTTCAGCATCTTCCGCTGCCGCTCGTTGAAGGCCGCTCCGGAATGGGCGTCCCAGAAGCGCGCTTTGCCCAACACATTCGACAGAGTGGCCTCAGCACCGTCAAAGGCGCGACCAAGGCAAGCCAGGAACCATTCCAGCCAGCGTGTGACTTCGAGATCGCCTTTCTGGGTGGCTTCCAGCAGGTCGTAATACACCTTCCGCTCCTGGCGGATCTGCGCCGACATGCTGTAGAACCGCTGCGGACTTTTCTCTGAACGGGCCAAGGCCATGTCGGCGATGGCGCGCGCGATCCGACCGTTGCCGTCATCAAACGGGTGGATGGTCACGAACCATAGATGCGCGACGGCGGCCTTGAGCACCGGATCAATCGGCGAATCGCTCTCGAACCATTCCAGGAACGCCGCCATCTCTTGCGTCAGCAGTTCGGCCGCGGGTGCTTCGTAATGCACCTTTTCACGTCCGATGGGACCGGAGACCACCTGCATGGGGCCGGAGCTGTCGTCACGCCATGCGCCGACGACAATCTTGCTGAGACCGCTGCGCCCCGTCGGGAATAGCGCCGCATGCCAGCTGAACAGGCGTTCGGCAGTCAGCGGTGCGCCGTAGTTCTGAGTGGCATCGAGCATCATTTCGACTACGCCCTCGACATGGCGATCGGCTGGCGCGAGTGCGCCGATGTCCATGCCCAGGCGACGGGCAATGGAGGAGCGAACCTGCTCCTTGTCGAGCACTTCGCCTTCGATTTCGCTGGACTTGAGAACGTCTTCGGTCAGGGTGGCCAAGACGGCTTCGGCGCGTAGTTGGAAGCCGAGTGCGGCCATGTGGCCGATCAACAGGCCTTGGCGGCGGCTGACCGCTGCAAGCGGTTCCGCCAAGCGCTCCGCCTTCCATTGGAAGGTCGGCCATTCCGCCAACTCATGTATGTACGTCAAAATAATCACCGCATCATTTGCGGTGATTATCACCACTAATCACCGCAAATAGCAACCATGATCACCGCAAATCACGCGGTGAATAGCGTTGCTAATCACCGCAGGGTTGCGTTGCCGAGCCATTCGCCATGGTGGCCACAGGGACAATCCAGTTCCGAACTAGGGCCGCCGCCATTTTCGACGTGACGAATAGCCCGCGCTTACCACAGGCTGCCGCCGTGCTCGCCCCCGTCCAGGGACGCGCTTTGCGCCGGCCTTCGGCCGCCCTGGACGGGGGCTGCGCGCGACGGCATTCCATAACCTGGGCGGGATGAAGGAGCGGTCTTTTGGGCGAACAAAGGAGCGGGCCGTGGACCGTTGCAAGCTCTCGCCGTTTGCTTCTGATCGGGCAATCCATCGGTATCGATATCGCCGGACCCAGTTTGGTCGCAACTCCATTGCAGGGATTGCGCTTCGCTCTGACGTTCACGGCTAGCGGGGGCCAATGCATTCAAACGCGCGAACGCCGCGCCTATGGGCCTTCTGTAGCCCAGCCGGGGGTAGATCATGATCCCGACTCGGCCACCGGAAACCGCTGCCCAAGTGCTGACGGCTGAGCTGAAAGTCGCGTCGGGTCTAACCAATGAAGAGATCGCGCCGCTTCTCGGCGTCAGCCACCGCAGCCTCCAGACATGGCTCGCGGGCAGCCCCATCGGTGCCCGCAAGGAAGCCCGTCTGCGCGCCGTGCTCGACGCCGTCCGCGCGCTCGCGGCGATCACCACGCAGGCGACGCGCGCGCGTCTGTTCGATCGTGGCGCGCATTCAGTTCGGCCCTATGACCTCTTGATCGAAGGTCGCTTCGACGCCGCCGTGGACCTCGCGACCGGCCGCCGACGCGCGTTGCCCCCAACCGAACGCGCCCAAAACACCACGGTGGCGGCGCAGCTGGACCGCATCGAGAACGCCATCGACACGCCGTCCGGACCGTTGAACCGCCGTCTGTCCGGTCCCCTGCGACGGTGATGGCACGACATGACCGCCGATGAGATCGAAGAGATCAATGCACGGCTGACGGCGCGGCGTCAGGGCGACATCGTCCTGACCGACGTCTGGTCGACGCTGCCTCTCGCGCATCTCGCGTCGCCTGGAACGGCGTAAAGACGCCGCGACGGTCGCGACTTCTCTGGCCTCCGATCGCCTCGACCTGGATCATCTAAGCGCCGCCGATGCGCGCGAGAGGCTGCATGGCCGCCTCCCGCCGCACCTCCTGAAAGGCGCACCCTCGCAAACCATCCACAAAAACCTACGCCCGCGACCTACTGTATTCGGGCCGTCGTTCGTCTTCTCTAGGGGGGGATGTTGTCCGTATGAGAAGATTGATCAATGCCAACCGACCAACCAAATGAACCCGACGGTCCTCACGCCCTTGATGTTCCGACGGGCACCGAACTGACGGATTTCGACCGTGACCATGTGAAAACCTACCTCCGTCTATTGGACGCCGAGTCCGCCGGCGCAGACCCGTCGAGTGTCATTGGAACCGTGCTGCGGTTCCCTGCTGAAACGTCAGAAGACCAAGCGGTCGCGGCGCACAGTCGTTACCTTCAGCGCGCACAATGGATGTCGGCGGAAGGCTATCTGCCGCTGATCTCAGACAGCCGGGATTGAGCGACGGGCGTGTCGGTCCGGCCACAGATCGGGTGCAACCGACCGGTTCATTTCGGGACAATCCGCGGCGGGGCCAAGAGAGCGCCGTCCATCGGGCAGGTCGGCGTCCTCGCGCGCAGCTTTGAGTGTTTCAGGTCATCCGTTTCGGTGACAGGCGCATGGTGGTGGGAGCGCAACGAGCTCAAAGTATAAGTATTGCAAGATAAAAGCCGCACCCTGTGGGTCGGCGGGGGTCGGGCGGTAGCGAGATTTGGCGCGCGCTGGAGCGCGTGCTCGTCGTAGGCGCGACGGCGCGCGCACCTTGCGTTTTCGTGGCGCAAGGTGCGGAATCGCTCTGGCGGCAGCCCGGACTGGGTCCTGCGCACCGTGCGCACCGGATTCGGCATGGCGCGGTCCGGCTCGTTATCCCCGGGCAAGGTTAAAGCCCGCTAGCCGAGGGTTCAGCATCCCATGTTGTCGCCTGCCCCGATTTCGACTATCCTGGTCGCCCCAGCCTTGGGTCGGCATCGATCCGGCGTGGAGCGGCTGGCGTGACCTTCGCCAACGACAACATGGCCTATCTCGGCGCGTCCCCGGTCGAGCAAGCGTTCCTGCGACATCGGCCAGAACTGCTGCGTTTTCTGGTGTCGCGGCTGCGGTGTTTCGCGACCGCCGAGGATGCCGTGCAAGAAGTCTATGTCCGGGCGTCGGGGGCTCGGCCGCCCATCCACGATCCCCGTGCGCTCCTGTTCCAGACCGCCGCCAATCTGATCCGCAATCAAGCGCGCTCCGACGGCCGGGGTCGAGCCGCCTTCAGCACCTATGCGGATCTGATCGCTCCGCCGTTCGAGGCGATCACGCCCGAACGCCAGGTGCTCGATGCCGAGGCACTGGATCGCGCTCAAACCGCGATCCAGAACTTGCCGCCGCAGTGCCAGGTGGTGTTTCGCCTGCATCGCTTCGATGGGCTCAAACAGCGAGAGGTCGCGACACATCTAGGCATCTCCACCACAGCCGTGGAAAAACACATGCGCCGGGCGATGGCCGCCCTCGTCGCGGCGGTTGAAACCTGAACCGTTCCGCGCCCTAGGTTAGGGAAGCCGCGTGGGCGGTGTCATACAGCCGTCACTTAAGTGAGCGCACGATCTTGAAGCCGGACCGGCCCCGACCCGACTCCCCGGAGACACCGGACGCCATCGCCAATCGTTGGTGGGTGCGGCTCCAGTCGGGCGAAGCGACGGACGACGACGTCGCGAACCTGCGGTCGTGGCTTGCCGCGCGTCCCGAACATCAAGCCGCCTTTGACCGGGTCAAGCGCGCCTGGCACGGCGTCGCGCCCCTCGGCGAGTCCTCGCTGGTCGATCGACGTTGGCGTCCGAGAGCTAACCGCCGGACCTTTGGTGCGGGCCTCGCCACGGCGGCGGCGGCCGTGCTCGCCATCATCGTCTGGCCCGAGCTTCAGCTGGCTGGCGCAGACGAACGCTCCGGCGAGGGTGAGGTCCGAATGGTGTCTCTCCCCGACGGGGGCACGGCCTGGCTCGACACCGACAGCGCCTTTGACATCGACTATTCGGTCGATGAGCGACGCATCGTTATCCGCCGGGGTCAGGCCTGGTTCGACGTGGCCCCGGAAACGCGCCCCTTCCTGGTCAAAGCGGGAGACGCCACGATCACCGACATCGGCACCGTGTTTGGGGTGCGACGCGACGGCGGGTCGGTGAACGTAGTGGTTCGCGAAGGCGAGGTGCGAATGGCGTGTGTGGGAGACCTTCGCGCCGTGCTGCCGAACCAGTCCGCCGTCTGCGGCGCGGGCGAACTCTCGCCCATCGCGCCCGTTGACGCGTCCCGAGTCGCGGAATGGCAGACGGGGCGACTGACCTTCGCCGGCCAAACGGTCGGCTCCGTTCTGAGCGAACTGGATCGCTACACGCCCGGCCCGATATGGGTCCGGCTCGAGCCCAGCGCGCGTCAGCGTCGCGTCACGGCGCTCTTTGAGCTCGCCGACCTGGACGCGGGGTTGCAAGCCTTGGCGACGACGGAAGGTCTGCGGATTACGCGATGGGGACCTGTCACGATCGTCAGTCAAGATAACGACGGGGGTTAGGCGAACGGACGGAGCGGTGTCTCACGCACAGGCCCGCTTGGCGCGGGCAGGGGGACTGATCATGACCAAGCTCAATACCGCTCGCCGCCGTCGCGCGCTCACTGCGTCTCATTTCGTTCTGGCTCTGGCCGCCGCCTCGATGGGCGCGGCCGTGGTTTCGCCTGCCCAGGCCCAGGATCAGGCAGAACGGACCACCTTTGCCATTCCCGCTGGCGATCTCGACCGGGCGCTGCGGCAGTTCTCTGAGCAGGCGCGGGTGCAGATGGTTTATCAGACCGCAATCACCGCTGGGAGCCGGACCGGCGGTGCGCGCGGCGCGCTCACGGATGCGGAGGCCTTGGGACGGGTCCTTGCGGGCACGGGGCTTACGTTTAGCTTCCAAGGGGAGGCGACGGTGACGATCGCGGCGGTCCAGACGGTGCCGGTGGACGGGGAGCGGGTGCTGGGGCCAGTACGGGTGGAAGGAGAGACCGGCGACGGCAGCTTCGGTCGCGCCGGCCAAGCGGCGGGCGTCAATGGCGTCAACGGCTCGCGCGATATCACGGCCACAGAGAATACCGGAAGCTTCACCAGTGGGGCGTTGACTATCGGGTCGAAAGCGCCGCGCAGCATTCAGGAAACGCCGCAGTCGGTGAGTGTGATCACCGGCGAGCGCCTGGAACAGCAGAACATCAACGACTTCACGACGGCGCTCCAGCAGGCCCCGGGTGTGTCCTTTGCTCAAGGCCAGACGAGCCTCGAGACAAGCTTCTACTCGCGGGGGTTCGAAATCACCTCGATCCAAATCGATGGCGGGGCACCGCTAACGACAAACTTCGCGCAGCTTGGGCCTGGTGCCGCCTATTTCACCCAGATCGACCTATCTCAGTACGACCATGTTGAAGTACTTCGAGGTGCCGCCGGCCTCTTCAATGGTTACGGTGACCCATCCGGCTCCATAAATCTTGTTAGAAAGAAGCCTCTCGATCGTGAACAGTTGCTGCTCGATACTGAACTGGGTAGTTGGAATCACTATCGTACTATGCTGGATGTTACAGCGCCGCTGGCCCTTGAAGGGCACCTGCGCGGTCGGGCAGTATTTACGTGGCAAGATAATGAACAGTTTTACGATCTAAGCGAAGATCAAAAATCTCTCGTTTATAGTATATTAGAACTTGACCTATCGCCGGAAAGTTTAGTGACGGTTGGGGTCAGTATAACTAGTCAGGACAGCGTCCCTTGGCAGGATGGTCTGCCAAGGTATTTGACGGGGAGGGAACTCGATCTTCCTCGTCACAGAAGTTTTGTATTTCCATGGAACCGATGGGAGTTTAAAACCACGGAGATATTCGGATCGTTTTCGCAGGAGTTTGGAAGAGCTTGGACAGCCAAACTTGATTTGACTTACAATACTCAAGACAGCGAGCAAAAACTTGGGTTCAGTAGCGGAGCGGTCAATCCAGTTAATTTAACTGGGCCAAGGCTTTTTGGTCGGTACAACAGTTTTTCAAGTGAGCAGTTCTCTGTCGAAGCAACACTTTCCGGGGCCTTTCGGTTGTTCGGGCAATCACATGAGGTCACGCTTGGCATAAATCAGAGCGACCAGAATGGTGGAGGTTCTACGGCGTACGGCCCTCTCGTCGTCAGTTCTTCCTCTGCTCCCTATCAGCCATATCCAGGCGGGCCGCGCTTCTGCGATGACTTCGGCGCGGGCTCATGTCCGGCAGACACGCTAAGACCAGGGTCACCGCCCATCAATGTCTTTGACTTCAACCCTTTCGATCCGCTGTTCACAGAACCGGCCAGCTCCATACCTTCCCAGCGTTATCCCGAACTTGGCCAAGTGCAGTCTGTCGCGTACCTAAATCTTCGGCTGAATCCGTTCGAGCGACTGCACGTAGATCTGGGCGCGCGATGGAGCCGGCTCCAGTTCAAGTATGCTGAAGAACGCTTCTGCGAGACGATTCCAGACAGCGGCACACCAAGCCCTACCAATTGTGTTGGTCGCAACATAGGGGACCCATACGTCGCTGGAGATCAATTCCGAACCCAGGAGAGGCTCTCTTGGCCTCCCTCGGTTGCCTTGTCCTACGACATTAGTGATCGGCTTGTCGGATACCTTGGCTACACTGACATCTATCAGGATCAATCGAGCTTCTTGGATGGTGATCTGGAAAGTCTAGATCCAGTAACTGGGGAAAATTATGAGATTGGACTCAAGTGGGCGACACCAGATGGTAGCCTGAATGCGACCTTTTCCGTTTACCACATAGAGAAACGAGGCTTTGCCCGGCAAGAGCCAGACTTTTTAAGTCGTGTGAGGCGTAACCCTAATGGCTCCATCTTCTTCGATTCTAACCGAAACTTTTTTGTAATCGTAAATGACGGGACGGAAGTACCTCTTGGGAGGCCCGATCCCTATCATGTTTGTTGCTACGTTCAGCGGACAGACCGTTCACTGATTAGCGAGGGACTCGACTTCGAAATAGCCGGCGAACTGCGGCCCGGTTGGCAAATATCGGGCAGCTACACATTCAATGAGACAATCAATGAAGGTGAAAGCTTTGGTCCAGACGAGAAAAACCTACCGTTTTTGACCATCCAGCCAGAGCATCTCTACAAGATGTGGACCAGCTACGATTTCGGTGCGTCAGGTGCACGTGGATGGTTGGCCAACCTGATAGTATCTGCTGGGGTGAATGGCCAATCCGAGGCGTATCGATCAGGATCAACGTGCCCGGAGGATCAGGTGGGGCAGCCTGATCCTCTCACGGGAGAATCACTATGCCTAGTCGATTTAGTGCCGTTTGCGTTCACTGTGGAGCCCTACGTCATTGTTTCTGGACGGTTAGACTATAAGTTGAACGAGCGATGGTCTGCAGCTCTCAACGTTGAGAACATTATGGACGAAACTTATTATCAATCAGTCGGGGGCGTGTCATCCGGCAACTGGTACGGCGCGCCACGCCGGTTCACATTCAGCCTGCGCAGCAAGTGGTAGGTAGATGACAACCGTGTTTGAGACGTCCAATGAGGCGGCGGATGAAACCTTTCTCGCCGCCTGCGAAGCCGTCGATTGTCGTCCCTCCATCGTGTGGATGGCAATGGGTAAGGTCGCGAGAATCCGTCGAGCTAAGAGGCTCGGCGGAGAAATGCCCCCCCCACTTACCGATGAGGAAGAGAAGGCCTTCTCGGACTACATCGAGCATACCAATCCGCCGTACCCGTCCACGGGCGAAGTGATCGAGCGGACCGGCTTGATTGACTTTCCCTGTGACTGTGCCGACCGCGCGGCGTTCTGCCGTCAGGCCTATCTGTCGGCGATGCGAAAGCGCAGTCTGTTCAGGGACGAAGAGATGTCAGCCAACGAACACCGCGCGTTGGCGGCGCATAGCGCATGGTTGGAGATGTACAAGGATGGAGCGGATTGGTACGCAGCCGCAGAGGCGCGTGCTGAAAAACTTATGCCATCTGTAGCGACTTTCACAGATGATACGTTCGACAACGCATTGATAGACACCGGCAAGGTAACTGTCGTTTATTGTCACACTACTAAGCCATTTGGTGAACCTAAACGCGCGCGGCGTGTCGAGCTACTGGCTCGGAACCTTGCCGCTGATTGCCGGATAGCGAGAGTTAATCTCACAAACAACGGCGGCATATGGGGACGCTTTCGCCTATTTCACAAAAGCCAGCCGCTCCTGCTGTTTACCGGCGATGGTCTCCTAGCAAGTATTTCGAGCGCGAACCTCACTCCGGTTGCAATCGAAGGCTGGATAAGGCAAAACTCGATGCACAGCGCTTCTGGTACCGTGGCGGCAGCAGAGTAGCCGTCCTGGCAAGTCAAAGCGAAGATCGGGCGAGCAACCAAGGTCACCCTGGCCGATGGCCTGTTTCCTCGGCAGCCTCCTAGGCGACCCGCAGGGCGACCGAACGGTGCTGTCATCTGTGGGCGGCCCCATCGCTGCAAGGGGTCATTAGATGTCGATCTGGTGGTGCGGTCATCTGTCTGGCCTGTTTGCGTGGTGTCTATGACTGCTGGCCCTGATGGAGTCCGCGGGTCAGGTCCCTCTCTGTCCAACGAGCGTAAGGCTCCGCCAGCACCTCGGATTGTCCTGACTACGGCCGCTATCTGATCGCCATCGTCCCTTTGCCCCCTTCCAGTTTGGAGCGACGACCGGATCGGTCGTCGCAATCTCGATCAGGCCATGACCGGCGGCCTCTAGGTCTCGCCGCGAGCCCTGACAGCCCAGGCGACCCGGGCGGTCTTGTTGGCCATGGTGACGGTGGCGAGTCGTGCCCGACGGCGTTCCAGCAGGGAACGGACCCAAGAAGCCGAGGCCAGGGATGCTCCAGTTCGAACCGTCGGATCACCGAGGTCGCTCCAACGACCAGAAGCTTGCGGAGATAGCCGTCGCCCATTTTGGAGATGCGACCCAACCGATCCTTGCCACCGGAAGAGTTTTGACTTGGAACCAGACCCAGGAAGGCGGCGAACTCGCGGCCCTAGCGGAACAGCGCTGGGTTGCTGATGCTGGCCGACAGGGGGGTGGCTGTGATGATACCGACCCCGGGAATAGTCGCCAGGCGCTGGCTGACCTGGTCCTGACGATGCCAGGCCAGAAGCCGCCGTTCAAGTTGGTGGATCTGCGCCGCCACGACCAGGAGATGGTCCGCCATCATCAGGAGCGTGGAGCGAGCCCAGGATCCTGTTATCCGCCTGGCGGACGCGTCGCTGATCTAGGCAGATCACCCGAGCGCTGCAGCGAGTCGTCCTGCAATTCGCGTCGCTGCGTCTTTGACGGGGCTGTCGGCGAGGTGAGCATAACGGGCGGTGGTCTGAACCTGGGTGTGACCGAGCAGTTTGCCGATCATCGGCAGCCCTTCGCCGGCGAGGACGCCGTCTGAGGCGAAGGTGTGCCGCAAGTCATGAATGCGAACATCGTCCAGATCCGCCGAAGCTCGGATGCGACGCCACGGATGCTGCAAGTCGGTCAGGTGCGTGTTCGGCAGTTTCCCGACGATGACATAAGGATTGCCGTCTACCTCGGGAAGCTTCCGAAGAAGCTTAACGACGGCGGCACCGAGGTAGACGGTCTTCGCGCCGGTCTTGCTGTCGGGAAGTCGGATACGCGACGCGCCCAGATCGACGTAGCTCCACTTCAACCGCTGGATCTCCCCCAGGCGACAGCCAGTCAGGAGCAACAGCCGAAAGGCGGCGACGGCGAAACGGCTTTCCGCACCTGAACGTTCGGCCGCGTTGAGGGCTGCGCCCAGGCGCTCGATTTCCCCGGGAGAGAGAAAACGCTCACGCTTGCGTTCAGGGAAAGGGCGAACGTCGTCGCAAGGGTTCGTCCGGCGATCCCGCATGCCCCAAACCTCGGCTAGGTTCATCATCTTCGACAGCACGCCCAGCACCCGATTGGACTGGTACGGGGTGTGGGCATACTTGCCGTGCAGTTCGGCAGCATCTGCCGAGGTCACCGTCCGAACCCTCTGCTTGCCAAAGAATGGATTGATGAACAGCTCCACGGCGCGGCGGTACTCGTACTGCGTGGAAGGTTTGCAGCGCACCTCGACATGCTCTTTGAGAAAACGCGCGCCGAGTTCGGGGATGGTCGCCGCCTGGCGTTCCATATCCCGCAGCGTAGCGGGGTCATCGCCGCCGCCCCGCACGGCTCCCAGCATCCGGTTCGCCTCCCGCCGGGCGATCTCGGCCGTAACCGGCCCGTGCGGGCCGATCATCACCCGGCGGGTTCGGCCGTGCCGACGGTACTGGATCAGGTAGAAGCGCTTGCCGCTCGGCATGACTCGGACACCGAACCCCGGCAGATCACCGTCGAACACGATGTAATCCTTTTGTCGAGGCTCTAGCCGGTCCACGATTCGCTTGGTCAGGTTCTCGCGGCCCATTGTCAGTATCCTTTCTCTACGTCCCGGTTTCCAGCTGCGATTCCGTGGCAGTGAGGTGGAAGCATGAGCTCGGAAAGCCAGGCGAAATACATCGTAGAAAGGATGATTCAGGAACACGTCGAGATCAACAGAAAACGCGATGGCGTATGGCCTTAGCGTGACTTTGGATGCTTTATAGTACTATACAATAAATCTAAAAATCGTCCTCATAACCTGAAGGTCGCAGGTTCAAATCCTGCTCCCGCACCCACTTTCATAGTATTATCGCCGTCCTGGTCCACCAGGGCGGCGATTTTGCCTTGTACCGTCAGCGCGAACGCTCCACGCTCGGGCAGGGGCCTCACCACGACCGTTTCGATGAGCCGACGCACCAGGTCCCGCGCGTCCATCGCGGCTTCGCTTTCGCTGCGTTCTAGAGCGCGCTCCAGCGACGCCACGACCTCTCGATAGTGATCGGCCATCCGTGGGTGCAAGGCGACGATCGAAACGGCCGGCGCGGTAGCCAGTTCTGTCTGAAGTTCTGACCGTCGAGTCTCTAGCATCGACAGCCGATCGCGGACGGCCAATCCGGTCATGACGCCGTCGGCGACTTCGTCGACCAGTCGGTCGGCGCGACGCTTCACCTCGGCGAGCTCGGCCTCGGCCTTGGATCGGCCCAGCGCCAGCGTTCGAGCGTCGGACTCCGCTGCTCGTCGCGCTTCCTCGACAGCAATCGCCACGCGTTCCGGGGCCAGAAGGCGGTCCTTGATCGCGGCCAGGACACGGGCCTCGATCTCGCGTCCCTTGATACCCCGGCCATTCGTGCAGACCGACGGTCCCTGCTCACGACGGTTGGAGCACATGAACCTGTGGTCGTCGCCACTGCGAACGAGCTTCCCGCCGCATATCCCACAGGTGAGCTTGCCGCTGAGAAGATGGGTCGGCCGGACCGAACCCCGAGCAGCTTTCTTTTGAGGGCCAAGCCGGTTCTCTTCGTATCGCTCCCGAACCTTTAGCCAAAGCTCTTCGGGAATGATCCTTAGGTCGGGAACGGGGGACCGGACGATATCCTGGACGTCCGCCGTCCGAGCCCGGCGTTTGCCGGTACGGCGGTCCTTGACCCACGTCTGACGGCCGAAAACGAGCACGCCCCGATAGAGTTCGTTGTGAATGACGCCGTTTCCGCGCTCCTCATTGCCGTTGATGGCCGACGCATTCCACTTGCCGCCACGGGGGCCGACAATCCCGCGCGTATTTAGCTCATTGACGATCGCCCTGGGGGAGGCACCTGCTGCGTAGCTACGATATATGTCTCGCACCACATCGGCCTCGGCCTCGTGGATATCACGCAAACCTCTGAGGGGCT
Organism: Brevundimonas sp. LM2; assembly: GCF_002002865.1. Lineage (NCBI taxonomy): Bacteria > Pseudomonadati > Pseudomonadota > Alphaproteobacteria > Caulobacterales > Caulobacteraceae > Brevundimonas > Brevundimonas sp. LM2. Next base: position 1,923,950 of record NZ_CP019508.1, read on the forward strand.
CTCCGGCTGCGTCGAGCTCTCGGCGAACGCGATAGCCGTAGACGCGACCGCCGGTGTGGCGGCCGGAACGCACAACACCCTGAAGACCTCGTCGCGTCTTTCGGCTGATCTCCTGCAGCTGGAGGGCATTCATCGTGCCCTTCAGGCCCACATGCAGTTCGCTCACCTTGCCTTCGGCTATCGTGCAGATGTCAACACTGTGAAAGCGGAGATCCTCGAAGGTGATGGCGACGTCGGCCTGGGACCGGGGCAGACGGTCGAGGGCCTCGCAGATCACGAGATCGAACTCCCCGGTCTCAGCCCCCGCCATCAGAGCCTGCAACCCCGGGCGGTTCGCAGTCGATGCCCCTGATATAGCGGCGTCTTGGTAGCTCGCGACAACCTCGACACCTTGGCGCTCGGCGAACAGGCGACAGGACGCGAACTGATCCTGGAGAGAGGCAGCGTTCTGAAGATCGCTGGAGTAGCGGGCGTACAAGGCTGCGCGCATCAGGCGTTCGGCTCCAGGGCAGATGAGGCCTCAGGTTGTCGTTCGATGATCATTCGCGCAAGGGCGCGGGCCAGTTCATCCACGAGCGCCTGGCTCCCGTCAGCCGGGTCTCGGGCCATAGCTGGCTGTCGCGGCAGATGGCGGCGGTGGCTTCGCCAACGTGCGACGTAAGGCTTATGGCCTCGCACGGCACGGCTGAAAGCGATGTCGGTTTTGCCGTAGCCGCTGCATTCGAGGCGGGGAGGAGAGTGCACTGATTTTGATTAGACATGGCCCACACGAAAACATGCCGCAACTTTCGTGCGCGACGGAACGTGTAGGGGGACCTTTCTGCTAGGGCTGAAATCCTACGACTGCGTAAACGCGAAGGCACCGGTCAGCTCGCGATCCATCGACTTGCGCGCCGGCCCTTCTAGGCGAAAACGTCCGCCGGTGAGCGGTTCAATGCCCGACAGATCGCCAGGATCGCCTTGATCCCGACGTTGCGTTCGCCGCGCTCGATGCCGCCGATGTAGTTCCGGTGGAGGCCGGAGCGATCGGCGAGGTCTTCCTGACTTAACCCAGCCTCCAACCGCAGCGCCCGCAGGCGCACGCCCAGGTCTCGAAGCTCCGGATCAACTTTCACCCTGCCGACTTGCGGCACGCCCGCGCGCCGAACTACACACTATCAGTGTGATTTCTTTGGAGCCTGATGTTGGACGACCTTATCGAAGAGTATGGAGTTTTCGGCCGGCTGGTCGGGCGAGGGACCTTCCTGTCCGACAGGATGGCCGACGATGTCGTGGCGCTGGTCGCCCTGGATCTGATGACGCAGGCTGTGAAAGCCGGGATGAGCCAGGCTGGGCTCGTCGTGCTGCGTCACGTCTCGTTGGCCTGGATGCAGCAGCGGCGTGCCGGGCGGGACGAGCCGAGGTTCGTCTCGGTGCGACCGGATGACCTTGCCATGGCCATAGACACGGACGTGGACTCTATCATGGCCGCCCTGACAGAGATCTCAGCCCACCTTTCGATGAATCAATTGTGGGAGCGGGATGGCCGGGTCACCCTCAATCTGTCGGCGTGGATCCCGCTGGATGACTCCCGACTGGTGACGGAGCTCGACCGGCTCTGGCTGCTGGATCACGTGGCTGCCGTTCAATCGCATTGCCATGAGGCGAAGCATTTTCTCGACCAGCAACTGAACGCCCCGACCACGCCCGACGCCGAGCGCCCGGAAGCTGTCGCTCGGATGGCCGAACTGCGGGCTCGGAGAGCGGCCTGGGAGGCCCGACAGAAGCTGACTCTGGACGGTACCATTGAGGAGGCCATGGCCGATCTCTGGAAGTTCCACGACGAGGTCGCCGAGCTCGAGCATCTGTATGACTGCGTCGTCGGTCTCCTCGCAGAGGCTGACGGTTACCTCGAGCGGTTTGGCCTCATTTGGAAGGAGCAGGGGCGCGCCAAGTTGCAGGCTCTCAGCCTGCCATCTCGAGTATTTCGCTCGCGATCGAACGCCGGCCTTGAGGTTGGTCTCTGACAATCCGCGGGACACCGTTCTGCCGGCCGCCTGAGCGGCATCGGATGTTTCGGAGGGTTTATGGACCTGCTTAGCGCCGTCCTTGCAATGGCCTTCGGCTTGGCTTTGGGCGCATGGCTCTGGACGTGCGCCATGGCGCTCTTGGGAGCCGAGAGACAGCGAGAGCCGCTAGTGCTTTGCACGGTGATCCTGGCGCTTGTGGGCGTAGTATTTTTGGCCAACGAGCGGTGGGGAACACCCCCTAAATATCGCGCCGACTGCGCGGACTGGAGAGAGCGCTACGAAGACGCCACCACCTTGCTCGACCTTGAACGGGCGAGGGATGGGCTGCGAGAGGGGGGGTGTTCGATTGCAGAAGCGTGAGTGGCCGATGCAATCAGAATCGCACGTCATGGGGATTAAGGAGCTGGCCAGGCACCGAGCTTGGTTGGTGAGGTCGGCACGGTCCATCGGCTCTTTGGGCTGCGTCGTAGCCTAGAGGCGGAAGTGGTCCACGCGGGCCTCTCGAAGGCTCCAAAAGATGGTGTTCCGGAAGCTCCAGGGAGCTATTGAAGTAACGTCTTTCGACGTGCACACCTTACGCACACCTGCAGTACAGCAAGCTATTGTTTCGCAACGGAACAATTAATGCACGAGGGAAGCCACAAGTAGTCTACTTTTTAAGAGGCCCAATATTTATATTGATATCCATATGTTACGGTGGACTACTTATAACCGCCCGTTGCAGGAGCGTCTCTATGCCGTCGCCCTCTAGAGTCCGTCTGTCGGCCTATGTAAGCCCGATTCTCGCAGAGAATTTCGAACGCGAGGCGGAAAGGCTCGGGCTGTCCACCAGCGGCCTCTTGGAACAGCTGATCAAAGAGTGGGCTCCGACCTCCGAGCAGTACCTCGCACGGCAGATGGGACACCAGACGATGATGTCCCTGACCTTCATTGCCGCCCTGGCGAAGAAGAGTCTGACAGAGGCCGAATTCAAAGATGCGAGGGTCATGGGTGTTCAGGCCGGCAAGCTCGTGTTTGGCGATGTGCCGCCTCTTCCCTTTGCGCCGGACCTGGAGGGTCCGGTCGATCCGCGTCTTGATGCTCTTCACAAGGCTCTTATGGATCGCTAAGGCGTAGGTCCCCTACAGACTTGGACCGCGATCGCACTGCGGGCCGCCCCGTCTTTGAACAGACGGGGATTTTATGAGCCGACCCAGCAAGGGTAACTTCTCCGCGTGGCTGCGCGGGGGCCAGAATATTGGTCACACCTTCGATATGATCCGCGAGGTCCTCGCGCGTATCGTGATCGTCCTCATCCTATGGCGCGTAGTGAGCGTCGTATGCGTCCTCCTTCGCGTCTCCGAGGAGGAGCAGACCCACGGCACCCAGTGCTTCATGGCGGGCCTTTTTGAGTGGGTTGGTCCGCCGTCACCCCCGACCATCAGCCTGCCCACACCCGGCTATGGTCCGCGCCCATACCCGGTGTCCAAGGTCAGCACCTGCCCATCGGTGTTTCTCTATGCGGCGGCCTACCGTACCCACGCCATGCTTGGTCCCGGACTTTGGCTCCGCGCTGGTTTCCTCCTCGTCGGCCTCATCAGCACCCGGGGCTTTCCCACTCCCAATCATCCTGACAACCCGGCTGGTCAACTGGCCAGCCAGGACGACAAGCCCGGCATCGAAATCTCCGACGACATGGAGATCCAATAATGCTGTCGGTCAGCTCGATCGGCAGCGCAGGCGGCGCGGCCGAATATTACGGTAAGGACGACTACTATGTGACCGGCGAAGCCGATGCGCCCGGCGTCGAATGGAAGGGCAAAGGCAGTGAGCAGGCGGGGCTGAAGGGCGTCGCATCAGCCGGTGAGTTCCGCGACGTCCTGCAGGGGAAACATCAGTCGCTGCGGGACCCTAATCGCCAGGCGAAGCCGGATCAGAACCACCGGCCGGGTTGGGACCTTACCTTCTCCGCCCCCAAGAGCGTCAGCCTGGCCTACCTGGTCGGCGGCGATGATCGCCTGGTGCAAGCGCACCGCGTTTCAGTCAATCGGGCAATGGCCTATGCGGAGAAGCACTTCGCCGTCACCCGAGTGCGCGAGGCAGGCAAGATCCGGGAAGTGCAGACCCGGAACCTCGTTTACGCCAGCACCGAGCATTCCACCTCTCGTAAGGGCGACCCGCAGCTTCACACCCACAACGTCGTCGCCAACGCAACTTTCGATAAGTCCTCCGGGAAATTTCGAGCTGTTGAAAGCCTTCATCTCTACAAAAACATGAAGCTGCTGGGTGCCGTCTATCGGGCGGAACTGGCGAAGGAGGTCTTGGGGCTCGGCTATGACGTCCGCAGGAACCCGGCGCAGGGGACCTTTGAGTTGGCGGCCTACAAAGAGGCGGCTCTCAGCACCTTCAGCAAACGAAACGCTGACATTCGGGATGCCATTGCCCAGGCAATGAGGGAGAAGGGCACGCTGACGGGCGCCCAACGGGATGCGCTCGTTCTGAAAGGCCGGCCCAAGAAGCTCGATGTGCCCCGAGCCGAACTACAGGCCCGCTGGCGAATGGAGGCCAAAGAGGTTGGCCTGGACAACCGCAGCATCGTAGCGCGGGCAAAGACCAGCGCCGAGCCGGGCGCGGACGTCACTCCTGCCCGGTCGGGCCTTTCCGCCAACATTATCGTGCGGTTGGCCCAGGCCCTCGGCCACCTTGGCGCAAAAGTCGATCCGGCCGCGCGCACCGACCCTTACGGCGGCAACCGGGCTGCACCTTCGCGCGACATTGAAGCCCGCGAGGCCACCAGCTTCGGCATAAGGGTCATGGAACAGGGCAAGGCGGTCTTCACCCAACACGAAGTCGTCGGCCACGCCCTCGAAATCTCGAAGGCTGGCATGACGGTCGATCGTGTCCTTGGCGAACTAGCACGACTGAGCGCAGACGGTCGACTTCTGCAGGCAGACCAAACCATCCGGGAGGGAATCACGACCAAGGCGGCCGTCGCCTTGGAGCGATCACTCGTCGCGGCGATCGAAAGCGGGAAGGGGGCAGCGACACCGCTCATGAACCCCCAGGCTGCAGCAAGCCATCTTATGCGGCTGCGGGATAGCCCCATCGAAGGCCTCCGGCTCAACGAGGGGCAAACAGCGGCCGCGGCGCTGCTGCTTACGAGTCCTGATCGCTATGTCGGCGTCCAGGGCTTCGCCGGCGGGGGCAAGACGACCATGTTCCGGGTGGTCAAGGAGGCCGCCGAAAACATGCGGCGCTCAGCTGACCGGGCTGGCTCCAAACAATCAGGCCGCGAAGGCCATGAGGGAAGGGGCAGGGATACCGTCCCAGACGATCGAGCAGTGGTTAAGCCGAACCGAGTCGGCGCTGGCCGAGGGCGGTGCCAGGGCCGCTGAACATAAGGCCGCGTGGGCGGGCCGTACGGTACTCGTGGACGAGTCTTCGATGCAGTCCAATGCCCAGGCCGACCGTCTGATGAAGGCATCGGAGGCCCTTGGTCTGGCCCGAATGATCTATATCGGTGACGAGCGCCAGCTGGGTTCTCCGGAAGCTGGCGCACCATGTCGCCTCGCGCTCGGGAGCGGCCTTCAACACGCTCAGATGACCGAGATCATCCGGCAGAGGGACCCAGTCCTTTTGGCCGCCGTGACCCATATGGCCAGGGGCGACATCACCAACGCCATTAGGGGCCTCGGCGACCGCGTCGTAGCTGTCGGCGCAAATGCGACGGACATCGATCTCGCCAAGGCCGCCGTCGTTGCATGGAGCGATTATCGAACGACCCGGGGCACAGCGCCTGCCGTCATCGTCCCGACAAATGCCCTCAGGGCCGAGGTCGGTCAGATGATCCGGTCGGATCTCATAGCCAGCGGCGAACTGGGGCAGGTGCGAGAGGTGCCCACCCTACGGCAGATCCGGATGACGTCGGCCGAAGCTGCAAAGGCCGCCTGTTACACAGAGGGCCAGGTCCTGGTGTTCCACACGGGGAACAAGGCGGCCGGAATCGGTCGGGGCTCAGAACTGACGGTCGTAGGCCGCGACGAAAATCGCAACACCTTGGTTCTTGATGACGGGAAGGGGACGAAGCGAGTCCTGGACCTGAATGCGAAGCGCAGAGGCGGGCGGCAGGCCCATGATGCCTACCGGGAAAGCAAACTCGAGGTCCGGGATGGCGACCGCATGGTTTGGGATAAGCTGGACAAGACTCTCGGAGTGCGCGTCGGGGAGAGCTTCACCGTCGAGAAGATGGACAAGGCCGGTTGGACCATCCGCACCGAGGACGGCCAGACCAGAACCGTCCCGGCGTCCGGCCCCATGCTGCGCTTCGTCAGCTACGGTTATGCCGAGACCGCCGACCGGTCCCAAGCCTCAACCTATAAGGACGTCGTCGGGGTCCTTTCGAGCAAGCACGGCGAGGCGGCAACCGAGAGCCGCGCCTACGTCATGATGTCCCGCTCAGCCGAGAATCTGACTTTCATCACCAACGACCCCAAGCTCTTGGTCATAAAGCTGAGCAAGCAGACCGGGTTGAACGCGATCGCCAGCCATGAACTGGCCGGGATGGTTTCAGATATCTCCGGAAAAAACGGTCTGGCGGCTCTCGTCGACGACAGCCTGGGCGGCTCGAAAACTGAAAAGCCGGGCGCGGAATCGGTCCTGCAGAGCGCCGGCGCTTATCCCGAAAAGGCCGATGACAAGGCGTTTGAAAAGGCCCACCAACCCGCGTCGCCAACGCAGGTGCATAGCTTATGACCGTTGCCGTTCAGACCCCTGCTACTCTCCGCTGATTCAGTGCTGGGGAAAACTTCGCCGGATCCGGCCGGCAGGACTGCTTTGCGCCAGTTCCGGTCATTCAGCACCCGGCGAAAAGGCGACACTCGCGTGAGGTCTGGCAAGGCGGAGGCCGCCCGCGACGATCTCTTGGACGAAGTCGACAAATGCGCGGACGCGAGCGGGCATGAGCTCGGAGCGCTGGCAACCGGTGCTGGCGACAACGCTGCATCTCGGATGATCAGGCAAGAGGATCGGCAGAACTGGCATGGCCCGCAGAGGTGTTCTGGCGAACTCTTGGGACACTTCAAAACGAGAGCCCGCGCCGATCGCCCCGTTGGTCTCACACCCTAGCCCTCTTTTCCTTGGAGCCGATTTATGGCCGACGACTACCGAACTCTTCAGATCACCAAGGCTGACGGCGTCGCCACCGTGCAGCTCTCGAACGCGCCGATCAATCTGCTCGATGAGACCCTGATGGGCGAGATTCGGAGGTTCCTTGATCGCGTCAGGTCCGACCCGGGCGTGCGTGTCATCATTTTCGAAAGCAGGGACCCCGATTTCTTTCTGGCGCACGTCGACATGACCCTGGGCACGCGGCCCGAGGCCGTGGCCGAGCTCACCGCCTTCGCGTCGGAAGCGCTCAACCCGTTCCAGGCCTTTGCCGAGGCCCTGCGTGCTCAGCCGCAGGTGACCATCGTCAAGCTGAAGGGGTTGGCGCGGGGCGGGGGCGCGGAGTTCGTCGCAGCGGCGGACATGGCTTTCGCGGCCGAGCAAACCGCGGGTCTGGCCCAGTGCGAAGCCCTGATGGGGATCATCCCTGGCGGCGGAGCGACGCAGTATCTGCCGGCCCGCATGACGCGGGGCCGGGCGCTCGAGGTCGTCCTGGGCGCCGCACTGTTCGACGCCCGAACGGCCGAGCGATACGGCTGGATCAATCGCGCCTTGCCCACGGATACGCTCGACGCGTTCGTCGACACCCTCGCCCGGAACATCGCCGCCCTCCCGAGCGAGATCGTGGCGGCGGCCAAGGCCGCTATTGGTCAGGCGGATCACGCAGCCGGTTTCTTGCGCGAGACCGCAGGCTGGGCCGGTCTCGCGTTCCGGCCGGACACCGCGGACCTCATGGCGGCGCAGCTCAGGTCGGGTGCCCAAACCCGGGAGGGCGAACGCGACCTCGAAGGTCTGCTCCGCCAGGTGCAAGGATGAACGGCCGAAGCCGGCGTCCGCGAGCCTTCAAGCCCCTCGCGTTTGTCGCCGTGCTGGTCGGCTCAAGCCTGGCCGCGACCTCGCACACCTTTGCCCAGACCGACGCCGCCACCGTGGCGATGGCGCAGAACGGCACGTTCATCGCCTCGGCGTTCGACCGCTGGGCGGCGGGCGGAGCGGACTTCTTTGCCACCGTTCTGTCCCAGGATGTCGTCTGGACCATTGAGGGTTCGGGCCCCAGCGCCGGGACCTACCGGGGGCTGGAGGACTTCACCACGCGCGCCATCCGGCCGTTCGCGACCCGGATGCGCGAGCCTGTCCGCCCGGTCGCCACGGAAGTCTGGGCCGAAGGCGATCATGTCATCGCCCGCTGGGAAGGACGCGGCGTCGCCGGCGACGGCCGCCCGTATCAGAACGACTACGTCTGGATCTTCCGCATGGAGAACGGCCGGGCCGTCGAGGTCACCGCATTCCTCGACCTGCCGGCCTATGACGATGTGCTGCGCCGCGTGCCCGCCGCTCCAGCGGAGAGCGACCAGCCTTGAGCCGTCCAGCGCGATGATCTGGAGCCCTTCGAGCCACTCAAGAGAAGAACCATGGCAAATATCGACAAGACCGTCCTGATCACAGGCGGTGCCAAGGCCGACGACGCGGCAAGCGTCGGCGCGGGTCGATGGCTAGCGCCACCGACCCGCCACCGTCTTCAGCGCGCGAAGGCCGCGCGGAGTTCAGCTGCCCCTTGGGCGACCGCCGCGCGAGCCGGCGTGCTCTCGGCCAAGGCGTTCAACATGACGAAGTCATGGATCGTGCCGTTGTACCGCGTCGAGGTGACCGGCACCCCGGCCTCGACCAGATTGCCACCGTAGGCTTCGCCCTCGTCGCGCAGCAGGTCGTTCTCGGCCACGATGATGGTCGCCGAAGGCAGGCCGGTCAGCTGGGCGACCGGCGCGCGCAGCGGGAAGGCCAGCACATCGTCACGACGCTCGGCCGGATAGTTGGCCTCCAGGAAGTAGTCCATCGCCGCCCGTGTCAGGAAGGGACCGTTGCCGAAGGCCTGGTAGGAGGCGTTGTCCGAGACGTCGTCGGTGACCGGGTAGAACAGCAGCTGGTGGCGGATGGCTGGGCCCTGACGTTCCTTGGCCATCAGGGTGACGGCGATCGCCATGTTGCCGCCCGCGCTGTCTCCGGCCACGGCGAGGCGAGAGCCGTCCAGCCCCAGGTCAGCGGCATGGGCCGCGACGTATTCAAGCGCGGCATAAGACTGCTCGTTGTTCTCGGGATAGCGGACCTCCGGCGCATTGTCGTATTCCACGAAGACCACGGCCGAGCGGCTCTGGACGGCCAGTTCGCGGATCAGGTGATCGTGGGTGTTGCGATTGCCCATGACCCAGCCGCCGCCATGATAATAGAGAACGGCCGGCGCCAGGCCTTGCAGGTCGACAGGGCGCACGATGCGGACCCGCACCGAGCCCGTGGGGCCGATGTTCCAGACCAGATCCTCGGTGGTGGTCGGGGCCGAAGCGGGGACGGTTTCCGACTGCACTGAGGCCAGCACGCCGCGCGCTTGGGCGTAGGGAAGGGTGTAGAGCGGCGTGCCGCTGGCTGCGGCTTCCGCGAACGCTTTTGCCGCCGGTTCCAGCACCGGGTCGGCGTGGGCCACGGTTCCGGCGAGCACTGCGGCCGCAGCCAGTCCGGAGAGAAGGGTCGTCTTGGTCATCGTCTTGCTTCCTATGCTTCATGCACGATCATATCGTGTGCGATAGAAATGCTGGGCCGCTACCCCGTTGTCAAGCGGTTGCGATTAGATCGCGCACGATTTATATGTCCGTCATGGAAAAAGTGTCGAAAACCAAATCTGTCTCGGCCGATCCGATGGACGGCCTTCTGTGCTTTTCGGTGTATGCGGCGGGCCTGGCCTTCAACCGCGTCTACAAGCCGCTGCTCGATCGGTTCGGCATCACCTATTCACAGTATCTTGTGCTCGTGGCGCTGTCGGCCGAGGACAGCCAGACGGTCGGGATCCTCGGTCAGAAGCTCTATCTGGAGTCCAATACAGTCACCCCACTGGTGAAACGGCTGGAGGCCGCTGGGCTGGTCACGCGCACGCGCGATTCCCTCGACGAAAGGGTGGTGCGGGTGTCGCTATCGTTGAAAGGACGCAAGGTGGCTGAGGAAGCGCAGCGCTGTGTTCCCGGCGAGATCCAGAACGCCACGGGGCTGAACGACGTCGAGCTGTTGTCGCTCACGCAGCAGTTAACGCGACTAGCGACCACGCTGCGCGACACGACGAGAGGGTCGGATTGATCCAGGCTCGCCGGACGGCGCGGCCGTGACTGCACCGCGGATCGGTATGACCGTCGGCTGCGGCTAGCCCTCAAGTGGGGCGACGTCGCCCTTCGCCTCCCGGAGGCGGCCGGCGTCGGTCGCAGGTGGCCGGCCGAAGATCCGGGAATAGTCTCGACTGAAGTGGGACGGGCTCTCGTATCCGACCATGAAGCCGGCGCTGGCGGCGTCCAGGGCGTCGGTCACCATCAGACGACGCGCCTCCTGCAAACGCAGCTGGGTGCGATATTCGATCGGGCTCATCGCCGTGACCGCCCTAAAATGCAGGTGGAAGGTCGAGCGGCTCATCCCTGCGATCTCCGCGGCCTCCTCGATCCGGCACGGTTCACGGAAGTGGGCGCGAATCCAGAGGATGGCCCGAGCGACCTGGCTGAGACGGCTGTCGGCCGTCGCCATCTGGCGGATGACGTCGCCGCCCGGCCCGGACAACAGGCGGTACAGGATTTCTCGCAAGGTCAGCGGCCCTAAAGCTTCGAGATCGCTCGGCGCATCGAGAAGCCCGATCAGCCGGGACGCTGCGTCGATCAGGTGGGGCGTGGTCTCGTTCAGGGTCAAGCCGGCGGGTGCGTCGAGGCCTGGCCGGGTGGCCCGGTGACGCAGGATCATCTCTCCAAGCTCCCTTATGTCCAGGTCGATCTGCAGCGAGAGGTAGGGCCTGGCCGCACTCGCTTCGATCACCGAGCCCATCACCGGCAGGCCGACCGAGGCGATCAGGAACTGGGCTGGATCGTAGACATAGGCGACCGGCCCCAGCATGGCGCGCTTGCGGCCCTGGGCCACGATGCAGACGGTCGGTTCATAGATGACCGGCATCGGTAGGGTCGGAGTGGCTGACCGGATGAGCTTCACACCGGTCAGCGGCGTCTCGAACGTCCCGTCCGAGGGCGCGTGCCGCGCGATCTGGCCGGCGAGGATCTCCAGAGTGTCCATGTCGATCTCATCCCACAGCGGTTTGGCTACAAAAAGTCGAACGGAAGCACTGGCGGACAATCCGGCAAGCATAGTGGACGGTCCGGCTACCCCGACGCGCGCTCGATGCGGGACAAGAGGTGAAGTCGCAGCCTGTGCAGAGCGACCGACATTTTATCTGTGGAGACCTCCAATGATCTATCCGACCGCGCTTGATGACTACCGTCTGCTCGGACGATCCGGCTTGCGTGTTTCGCCCCTTTCGCTCGGCACCATGACTTTCGGGGAGGACTGGGGCTGGGGCGCCGAAGAGGGCGAGGCCCGGCGGATCTTCGACACCTACGTCGACCACGGCGGCAACTTCATCGACACCGCCGTGAACTACATGAACGGCTCGTCCGAGCGCATCCTGGGCGGCTTCATCAAGGACCGCCGGGACCGGATCGTGCTCGGCACCAAGTTCACGATGGCGAGAGACCCCGAGAACATCAACTCCGGCGGCAACCATCGCTTCAACATGGTGCGGTCGGTCGAGGCGAGCCTGCGTCAGCTCGATACGGACCGGATCGACCTGCTGTACGTCCACGCCTGGGACTTCACGACCTCTCCCGAAGAGGTCATGCGGGCCCTGGACGACCTGGTCAACTCCGGCAAGGTTCTGTACCTGGGCATCTGCAACACCCCGGCCTGGCGCGTGGCTCAGATGCAGACCCTGGCCGACCTGCGCGGCTGGTCACCCTTCGTCGCCCTGCAGATCGAGTACAATCTGCTGGAGCGCACGGTCGAGCACGAGCTGATGCCGATGGCTCAGGCTTTCGGGCTGGGCGTCCTGCCCTGGTCGCCTCTGGGCGGCGGCATCCTGAGCGGCAAGTATCGCCGTGAAGACCTGTCGGACGAAAACAGCGCCGACGTGGCCCGGACCCGCAAGGGCGTGATCGCGTCCAGCGGACATCTGAACGCGCGCGCGTTGAACATCGCGGACGTCGTCAAGACGGTCGCCGCCGAGATCGGCGCATCGCCGTCACAGGTCGCCCTGGCCTGGACCCTGCGCCACCCGGCGGTCGTCTCGCCGGTCATGGGCGCACGCACGCTGGAACAGGCGCAGGACAATCTGGGGGCCCTGCAGCTGACGCTGTCGGACGATCAGCTGGAACTTCTGAACAAGGCCAGCGCCCCGACGCCGATCTTCCCGGCTCGCTTCACCGCGCGACCGATGGTGCAGCAACTGATCCGCGGCGTCTCGACCCTGCTGGATCGTCAATGAGGGGCTCAGCAATGAGGGCGACCTTCGCCGCCGCGTCCGCGCTGGCCGTTGTCGCCCTGGTCGCGGGCGCAACCAGCCCGAAGACGATGATCCCGGCCACTCAAAGGGCCGAAGCCAAGCAACAGGAAGCCAAAGGACCACTGATGACACAGCACCCCTACGTCGGAATGTGGGTCACCGCCGACGGGCACATCCGTCAGGAACTGCTGCTAAACGGCCGCTACGACGAAGCACGCGGCTCGCGCCAGAGCGCCTATCAAGGACGCTACGCGGTTCGGGGAACCCACATCGACTACTGGGACGACACCGGCTTCACCGCAGACGGCACCTTCGTGAATGAGGACGAACTCCACCACGGCGGGATGATCTTCTACCGCGAGAGAGACTGATCCCTATCAGTTCGGGTGCGAGGCGACCGCTTTCGGACGATCGGGCAAACAGCCTGTCCGAATGGGCATTCGCATTTCCGGGACTTCCGCCACCCTGTGGACGATGTCTCGCGAGCCTCGCGAGCACGAGGTGACAGACGCGATCATGGCCCACTGGACGACAGCAAAAATTCCTGACCAGAGCGGTCGCACGGTCGTGGTGACCGGGACCGGCGGGCTCGGCTTCGAGGATGCGCTGGCCTTGGCGAAGGCCAATGCGACGGTCGTCATCGCCGGGCGCAACCCCGCCAAGGGGGCAGAAGCCATCGACCGTGTCCGCGCCGCGGCACCATCCGCAGCCGTTCACTTCCAAGAGCTGGATCTGGCCAGTCTGGCCTCGATCGCGCGGTTCGGCGATCGCCTCAAACAGTCCTTCGCCAGCCTTGATGGGCTGATTAACAACGCCGGAATCATGGTGCCGCCGCGTCGCGTGGAGACGGAGGACGGCTTCGAGAGCCAGCTGGGCGTAAACTACCTAGGCCACTTCGCCCTGACTGCCCATCTGATGCCGCTTCTGTTGAAGGGCCGGGACTCGCGGGTCATCACCCTGTCAAGCGTCGCGGCAAGGCAAGGTACCATCGACTTCGAGGACTTGAACGCGGAACGGCGCTACCGACCGATGCCGGTCTATGCCCAGTCCAAGTTGGCGTGCTTAGTCTTCGCTCTGGAACTCCAGCGGCGGTGCGAGGCGGCGGGATGGCCGGTGATCAGTCTCGCCGCCCACCCCGGCATTTCGCGCACCGAGCTTCTCAACAACGCTCCGGGCCGCGACAGCCTCCAGTCCTGGGCCCGCAACAATCTGCCCTTCCTTTTCCAGCCCGCCGACCGAGGGGCCCTGCCGACCCTCTTCGCCGCGACCGCCCCGAGCGCTCGTGGAGGAGGGTACTATGGCCCGCACGGCATGGGCGAGGTGCGGGGCTGGCCGGCGCCGGCCCGGGTCCCGCCCGCGGCCGAGGACCGGGCGGTGGCGCGGCGTCTCTGGGAGGTTTCCGAGCAGCTGACGGGCGTCACGATTGGCTAGGCGGTGAGCAGACTCTCCGACAAACGCCGCGCCTTCCTGCCTCGGCTGGACGAGGCGGCCTTCGCGCTTTCTGGACGAGGACGACGGCCGTCCGGTCCTGATCTTCAACCTGATGCGCTTCGACGCCAACACGGGACCGAGCCGCCTGGAGGACGCCCTTTTCCGCATGCGGACTGAGCTGACCCGCTTCGGTGCCGAGGTCGTCTATGTCGGCGAGACCTCTTCCGCCCTCTGGGAAGAGGGCGGCGGCCCATGGGATGCCGTGGCGATCGTCCGTTATCCCGGACGGAGCGCTTTCGCGGACATGGTCGAAAGCGCCGAATACTATGAGACGATCAACAGCCTGCGAGACGCTTCCCTGCTGGAGGTGGTGCTGCGACATGTCCCTACGCTGAACTAAGTTCAGCTCTCAGGACGTGGGCCGGTTCTCGATACGAAGCGCAGCGAGGCGAGCCACAGTTCGTGCGCCAGATAGACCAGAAGGTCTCCCCTCGCCCGGGTCTCACGTGCGAGATCGCCGACGCCCACTTCTTCGGTCGTGACCGTGCAGCCCGAGCCCGCAGGCGTCAGCAACCAGCTTTGGGCATAGGCCGGGGTCGGTCCGGGCGGCGTGACCGTGTAGCCGAAGCGGCGGCCAGGCTCGGCCACGAAGACTTCAGCGACGATCGGGATATCGAAGATGTTCCAGGCGAAACGCGACCCCACGCCCACCGGTGCCGCCGGGTCGTCGAAGCGCACGTCTCGGGCGAAGATTAGCCAAGACGGCCAGTCCTGCGGCGCCGATAGCCAGCTGTAGATGGTCTCGCAGCTCTGCTCCATCGTCAGCTGGTTGTGATTGAACAGATCCGCCGTGGACGGATTGAGCCCGGCCGGCCAGGCCATGTCGGGGTTGCGCCGGGGGAGGTCCTGTTCCGTGGTCTGCGCCGCTGATGGCGTGGCGGCAAGAAACCCAGCGAGAGCCAGGACGGCGATCAGTGTCTTGCGCATGGCGCGAGCCTCGTTGCGAAGGGGCGGCAGGGTGTAGAAGCGAGCCTCCGCCACCGGGCGGCTGCTGAGACTGAAGCTAGACGGACCCACGGCTCTCCACTATTCCGCTTGCCTCCAAGGCCTTATGAGCCCAGATCAACAGAGCGCGCTCGGCGCATCGGACGCCGCCCATCCTGACGGCTACTTTGCCGAAGCGGAAAGGGCCTCGATTCGCCGGGCGTCAGCGTCGTTCGTTGGGGTGTAGACCAGCAGCGTCAGGTCCGGCCGCCCATCCACGGCGAAGGCCGAATGTTCCACGGTGATGTCGCCCAGAACCGGGTGACGCAAACGTTTGACCCCAGTCCCGAAGTCCCGCACCTCGATGTCGTCCCAGAGGGCTGCGAATTCCAGGCTTCGGTTCATAAGATCCTGGATGAAGGGTTCGAGGACTGGTCCGGCACCGGCGCGCGCCACGTCCGCGCGGAAAGCCCCCACCACGAAGCGGGTGACCTCCTCCCAGTCCGTATTGCGCTCCCGTGCCTCTGGATCGAGAAACAGCCGATAGAGCACATTTCGCTCGTTGGCCGGCAAGACGGCGTAATCCGTCAACATCACAGTTGCGGCCGTGTTCCAAGCGACCACGTCCCAGTTCACCGTACGCAGGATCGCCGGACAGCCGACGAGGGAATTCAGCACGCGCTGCAGCCGGTCTGAAACGCCTTCGGCTGGTCGATAGCGGACGTCTGGAGCTCGCCCGAGCCCGATGAGATAGAGGTGCTCGCGCTCGACGTCGGTCAACATCAGCGCCCGCGAGATCCGGTCAAGGACGTCGGCGGACGGCGCACCGCCGCGCCCCTGCTCGAGCCAGCAGTACCAGGTGGCGCTGATGTTCGCGCGCTGTGCCACTTCCTCTCGCCGCAGACCGGGCGTGCGTCGGCGGCCAGTGGCGAAACCGAAGGCCAGCGGGTCCATGCGGGCGCGGCGTTCGCGCAGATAAACGCCGAGAGCCGAAGCGGTCATCCGGACATCCTGTTAAAAATTATACTTGGATAAGGTCACGTATTTAACAGGATAAATATCTCCGACATCACTTGGCCATTCAAGTCAAAGGAGACAGACGATGCATGTTTTTGTTACTGGGGCGACAGGATGGGTTGGCGCAGCCGTCGTCGACGAACTGCTTGCGCATGGGCACGAGGTAACCGGCCTTGCCCGATCTGAGGCCAAAGCAAGCGCGCTGGCTGCCAAGGGGGTTCGACCGGTGATCGGCTCGCTGGAGAACCCCGCGGTTCTGGCCGACGCGGCGCAGAACGCCGATGCGGTGGCCCATCTGGCTTTCAATCACGACTTCTCGCGTTTCGCCGAAAGCGCTCAGGAAGACCGCCAGGCCATCGAGGCCCTGGGGGCGGCGCTGTCTGGCACGCGGAAGCCTCTGCTAATCACCGCAGGCCTGGCTCTACTCGCGCCGGGTCGCGTGGCGGTGGAGTCCGATCGCCCGATCACCGATCCGTCCTATCCCCGCCGGTCCGAGCAGGCCGCAGCGGCCTTGGTCGAAGCCGGCCTGCGGGTTACCATCGTGCGTCTGGCGCCCTCGGTCCATGGTCTCGGCGAAAGGCATGGCTTCGTACCGATCCTGATCGACATGGCCCTGCGGACCGGGGTCTCGGCCTATGTCGGCGATGGCGAGAACCGTTGGCCTGCCGTCCATGTCTCGGATGCGGGGCGGCTCTATCGTCTGGCTCTGGAGAGCGACCTGACCGAACCCGCGTATCACGCGGCGGCTGAAGAGGGGGTGCGGTTCCGCGATATCGCGCAGGCGATCGGCGACAAGCTTGGACTGCCGGTCGAGCCGCGCGAACCGGAACATTTCGGCTGGTTTGCCGGATTCGCCGGCGGGGATATGCCGGCCTCGAACGCCCTGACCCGCGATCGTCTCGGATGGACGCCAACGGGCCCGAGCTTGCTGAGCGACATCCGTCACCCGGACTATTATGCGGGCTGACCGACAGTCCGGCCGGATCGCTCGTACGATCGAGCAATCAACTCGAACGATCCGGCATCCCCGTGACCCGGCCCTTCGCCTAAGGTCTCATCCGTGACGAGACAGCGGCGAGGCGTATCCCCCAGCCTCCCGCCCAGCCGTCGCTCGAACGCGGACCGGCTGCTCCCCCCAGCCGTGTTCGCAAAGGATCGCCCTATCCCCTCGGCGATCCTCAGGGTCGTCGAAGACGCGGACGAAAGTCGCATGTCTTCGACGACCTAGAGGGGGCTGTGTGCAGCCTCGAAACCGCAGTCGGACGAACTCGATCCATAGGAATGGGCAAGTCTTCCCGACGCGAGGGCAAGTATCGCTTGACCGATGCTGGGACAGTTGCATCGACAACGCAACGATTGGACATCGCCATGACCCTGATCTTTCCCACAGTCGCCTCACGAGGTTCGGCGGCCCAAACTGAGCCGCCCTCAGCGGTCCAGCTGCGCCTGCGGGCGTTCCAACGCCACCTGGCCCTATGGACGCTTCAGGCCTGGCTTTCGATGTTCTTCATCGGCGCCGCCTATGCGAAGCTGACCAGCCCATCGGACCTGCTGGTCATTCTCCTGGGCTGGCCCGAGGGCGTGGACCTGGCGATGGTTCGTGCGATCAGTGCTGTGGAGCTCTCGCTGGCGATCGGGATCGTCGCCCCGCTGCTCACCTGGCGGCTGGCGCCAGTGATGGCGGGCTCGGCGATCGGCCTGGCCGGTCTGACCGGCTTTAACCTCGCCCTGCATCTCGGACGTCAGGAGTTCGGCTTCGCGGGTCTGAACCTGGCTTTGGCCGCCGCCGCGCTGGCCGTGCTGATCGGCCGACGCAACCGCTAGCCTGCGCTAACCTTAGCGCCGCCGAAGACCACGTGCTGGCGGGGCTGGCCCATGAAGCGAGCGTCCCGACAAGATGGACCAAAGCCGAGCTTCCCAGTATCCGGCTGACCAATAGAGGCTATTGAGCAGACTTCATCAATGGATCGCGAGACCTGGGCCGATATCGCAATTTTCGCCGCCATCGCAGAGGCGGGAAGCTTTACGCAGGCCGGGGTGCGTTTCGGTGTTTCAGCCTCGGCGTTGAGCCATCGCATGCGGGCAATGGAGGCGCGTCTCGGCGTGCGTTTGCTGAACCGGACGACCCGCAGCGTCAAGCCAACAGAAGCCGGGGAGCGCCTGCTCGCCAGCCTGCGGCCGACGATCCGAGTGGTTGATGAGGCGATGACCGCTCTGGGGGCCGAACGCGATCGACCGGCCGGGCGGGTCCGCGTCACCAGCCACCGCTCGGCCGTCTTCGATCTTGTCATGCCCCGACTGGCCGCGTTCGCACAGGCCTATCCCGATATCAGTGTGGAGGTCGTCGTCGACGACAGTCTGGCGGACATCGTGGCCCAAGGGTTCGACGCCGGCATCCGACGCCGACCGTCGCTGGAACAGGACATGATCTCAGTGCGGCTCGACGACGGGGTGTCGCTCCGGCTGGTGGCCTCGCCCGACTACCTCGCTACGCTCGGGACGCCTCAAACGCCGCAGGACGTGCTCGACCACCGCTGCCTGAGCTACCGGATGCCGACGGCAGGATCGCTGTATCCCTGGACGTTCGAACGCGGCGGGGAGACGATGAGCCTCGAGCCTCCGCAGTCCTTCCTGACCAATGACATCGAAGTTCTGTGCGACGCGGCCCGGGCCGGTCTGGGGCTGGCGTGGATCACCGCAGTGCAGGCCGCACCATACCTGGCTTCCGGCAGCCTGATCAGCGTGTTGGAGGACTGGTGTCCCCATCTGCCGCCCAACTACCTCTACTATGCGGGGCGAAGGCATCTCCCTCCGGCCCTGCGCGTGTTTATCGATGCCATGAAGGCGGGTTAGCGCGTCCGGACGGTCGGGCCCTCAGGACAGCGCATCGACGGATTTCGCGACATCCACGAATGCCCGCAGCGCAGGTGGGACCGTCCGGTGTCCGGGATAGTAGAGTGCCAGCCGATCGACGCCTTGCGTCCAATCGAAGAGGACTTGCTGCAGAGCGCCCGCCCGAAGGAACTCGGCGGCGGCGAAGACCGGCGCATAAGCAACACCGAGTCCCGCGACGGCCGCATCGACCATCAAGCCTTCGTCGTCCAGGATGACACCGCCTGCGATGTCGAGCTCCATCCTCTCGTCGTGTCGTTCGAACTCCCACCGATAGAGTCGCCCGCCCGGCAGCCGATGGCCGATGCAACGATGTCTCGCGAGGTCCTCGGGCGACGACGGAACGCCCGCTCGCTCCAGATAGGCGGGACTGGCGACACAGGCGTAGCGCACCGACGCGAACGCCACGGCCACCATGTCTTGGGCGATCATGGACATCGGACGCACGCCGGCGTCGAAGCCTCTTCCGACTACGTCGATCAACCGGTCCTCGGCGACGATGTCTACGATAACCTCGGGAAACCGTTCCGCCATGAGGGGCAGGACATCCCGCACCAGAAGCGCCGCCGCAAGCCGCGGCGCGTTGAGCCGGATCGTGCCGGTCACCCGGCCCTGGTAGGGCGTCACGGCCTCCAGCGCGTGATCGAAAAGCTCCAAGGCTGGGCCGAGCCGTTCTAGCAGTCTGTATCCCGCCTCCGTCGGCGCGACACTTCGGGTCGTCCGATGCAGCAGGCGCACGCCCAGACGCTCCTCCAGCGCCCGCAGAGCATGGCTGAGCGTCGATGGAGCCATGCCCAGTTCGTCAGCGGCCCGTCGAAAGCTTCGATGATTGGCGACCGCCGCAAAGGCCAACAGATCGCTGAGAGAGGGACGAGCCATTCATGTCGCATTTGCATTAGGCCATGTCGATTTCAACGTCTAATCGCGCACTACCGCAAGTCCTATCTGGGTCTCACTGATCGTCCACCCGCCAAACAGGATCCACCATGCCCGCTCGCGAAGCGCTCTTTCCCGCCAATCGCCATGCCCTCTATGAGATGCACCGCTACTCCGCCGCCATTCGCTCGGGCGACCTCGTGTTCGTCTCGGGGCAGGTCGGCAGCCGCGACGATGGTTCGCCGGAGCCCGTCTTTGAAGATCAGGTGCGACGAGCCTTCTCAAACCTCATCGCAGTCCTTGAGGCGGCTGGATGCGGGCTGGACGACATCGTCGACGTCACGACCTTTCATACCGACCCGGAGGCACAGCTCGACACGGTGATCGCCGTCCGTACGGAACTTCTCGGGGCTCCTCCGTACCCCAACTGGACCGCCATCGGGACCACCTGGCTGGCCGGGTTCGACTTCGAGATCAAGGTCATCGCCCGGGTTCCGGACGAGGCCCGCTCGGCCTGAGAACGACCGGCGGGAGGCCGATGCACAGGCGCCCGGGCTGTGATCCGGAGGATCAGGCAAACATGGCTTCCTATCCGGCAAGACCAGCGAGCGGCCGCATGATGATCTGAGGGCATCCCAACCGGAGACCTCGTGATGACCCAGACCTCCCGCCGTTCGCTCCTCGCCCTCGCCGCAGCCGCCGCTCCGGCACTGGCCGCCGGCGTCGCCCAGGCCCAAACCGCTTCGTCTCCTGAAGGGCCGCGCCCTCAGCCGGGCACCGGACGTGCCGCCGTCGTCAGCGGCTCGTCGCGCGGTATCGGGGCCGCCACCGCCAAGCGTCTGGCGCGCGACGGCTTCGCCGTGACGGTCAACTATCTGAACAACCGCGATCTCGCCGCCCAGGTCGTCCGCGACATCGAGGCGGCAGGCGGACGCGCCATCTACCGCCAGGCAGACGTCGCCGATCCGGCCGCCGTGCGCGCGCTGTTCGACGCCAATGACGAGGCCTTCGGCGGGGTGGACGTGGTCATCTCCAACGCCGCGATCATGAGCGTCGCGCCCTTTGCCCAGTTCGAGGACGCCGCCTTCGACCGCATGATCGCGACCAACATCAAGGGCAGTTTCAACGTCCTGCGCGAGGCCTCGCGGCGGGTGCGCGACGGCGGCCGTATCGTGACCCTGGCTTCGACCTCCATCAAGGCCAAGCGTGCCACACACGGAGGCTACGCCGCGACCAAGGCGGCGCAAGAAATCTTCGCCGGCGTCCTGTCGAAGGAACTCGCCGGTCGGCGCATCTCGGTCAACGCCGTGGCCCCGGGGCCGACCAACACCTCGCTGCTCGACATCCCTCCGCAGGGGCGTGCCCAGGCCGCCTCGATGACACCCTACGGCCGCATCGGTGAGCCGGAGGACATCGCCAACGCCATCGCCGCGCTCGTGTCGGGCGACGGCGAATGGATCAACGGCCAGATCGTCTTCGCCAACGCCGGCTTCTTGTAGGGCGCGCCAGAGCGTCTCCGACATCACGGGCGGCCGCGCAAGCCGCCCGTCCCTCTCTCAAGCGAAAGAACCCCATGTTTCCTCCCAGTTCAGCCTGGGCGGCGCTGCCGCTCGTCTTCGCCACGCCGGCCTTCGCTCAGGAGGGGCCGCCCCAAGAGGACCGGGTCGCAGGCTTCATCGCCGTCGGACCGGGAGCCACGCCCGAGTATGACGGCGCCGATACGCTGCGTGTCATCCCCTTCGTCGCAGGCGACGTCCGCTGGAACGGCCTGGAGGTCCAGGTGAGGGGCCTCGGTGGCCGCGTCGATGTGGCGTCCGACCTACGCCTGGCCTTTGGACCCGTGGTCAACATCCGGTTGGGTCGAGACGATGTCGATGGACCGGTCGGCGATCTCGCGGACATCGACGCGGCCATCGAGCTGGGAGGCTTCATCGCCTATCGGTTCGGGGGCGGGCGCGACGGTCAGGGAGCCCTGACCTCGGAATTGTCCGTCCTTCAGGATGTGTCCGACAGCCATGACGGCCTTCTTGCGACGGCGGGCGTCAGCTACGCCGCAGTCCGACGCCGCAGTCTCGCACTCGATTTCGATCTGCGAGCGACCTGGGTCGATGAGGACTATTCTGTCACCTACCTCGGCGTGGATGCGGTCGGTGCCGCCGCCAGCGGCCTTCCAGAATATCGACCGGGGTCCGGCGTCCGCGACATCGGCGTGGGTTTGAACGCCGCCTACTGGTTCACACCGCGGCTGGGCCTGGTGGGCCGAGCGGGCGCGAGCTATCTGTTGGACGAGGCAGCGGACAGTCCGATCGTGGAAGAGGGCGACCGATGGCAGCCGACCGTGGGCCTGGCCCTGGCCTACCGCTTTTGACCGGTTGCCCGATCCGCCGAGAGCTTTGCCGGATGGTCCGGGGCGGTTGCCGCACACCCGTCCCGGGGTTACCGTGGGCTTGCCGAACCGAACAGGAGACCTGCGATGGCCGATGACCTGACCGCCTCCATCGGTGCGATCCTGGACAAGCAGGGGGTGGTGAACGGGGTCTACGCGACCCCGGTGCCGGGCCTTCGCCTGCTGCGCACCCATGCCTATGTCGCGCCCCGGCACATGCACTATCGGCCCTCGCTCTGCGTGATCGCGCAAGGCCAGAAGGAACTGCTCGTCGGCGACCGGACCATCCGCTACGGCGACATGCAGTCGATGATCGTCACGGTGGATGTGCCGATCCTCAGCCAGATGTTCCACACACCGGACAACAGGCCCTACGTCGGCGCGGTTCTGGAGCTCAATCCGGAGATCATCCTGGAGGTCGCGACCCAGCTTGGAGCCGCCGGCGACCCAGTTCGCGGCAGGATCGGCGACGGACTTCTGGTTCAGGACATGGACGCCCGCATCTCGTCGGCGATCCAGAGGCTGCTGGACCTGGTGGATCAACCGACTGGCGTCGACATTCTGTATCCGGTCGTCATGCGCGAAGTGTCCTACTGGCTGCTGACCGGCCCGGCGGGCGCGAACGTCGCGCGCCTGGCCATCCCCGAGGGGGAGCCGGCGCGCATTGGCAAAGCCATCCAGAAGATGCGGGAGAATTTCGACACGCCGATCAGCGTCCCGGAACTGGCGAGCGTCGCCGGCATGAGCGCCTCCACCTTCCATCAGCACTTCAAGACCCTGACCTCCATGTCGCCCCTCCAGTACCAGAAGCACCTGCGGCTGCTGGAGGCGCGGCGGCTGATGCAGACCAAAGGTGAAAAGGCGGGGGCTGCGGGCCTCTCAGTCGGCTATGAGAGCGTGTCCCAGTTCAGTCGCGAGTTCGCGCGGATGTTCGGCGACTCGCCCCGCCGACAGACGCAACGGGCGCGGCCACAGCCTGCCGGTACCGGCGCCGCGGATCACGCCGCCGGCATTGGCGCCGTGGCGGTCTGACGCTGTCGGCTTCTCCGTCTTCCGGCGATGCGCCCGATCCCGCGGGCGAGACGTTTGAGGGCGGACGGCTCTGGGCGCTCCTGCTCGGCCTGTTCCTCGTCAATGTCCTGTCCCAGATCGACCGGATCCTGCCGTTTATCCTGGCCGAGTCGATCCGTGCCGAACTCAACCTCAGCGACACCCAGATCGGCTTGGTGACAGGCCTGGCCTTCGCCGTCTGCTATGCTCTTTTGTCGCTGCCGCTGGCCCGCGCCGCGGACCGGGGCTCGCCTCGCGGCGTGCTGGTCGGCTGCATCGGTTTGTGGAGCACCATGACGGCGCTGGGCGGGCTGGCGACCGGCTTCGTCGTCCTGGCCCTGACCCGTTTCGGCGTCGCCTTCGGGGAAGCCGGGGCGATCCCTGCCGGTCACGCCCTGATCGCGCGCAAGGTCCCGACGAAGCGCCGGGGCCTCGCGCTCGGCGTTTTCTCCATGGGCATCCCGCTGGGCACCATGGCGGGGTTCGTTTTGGGCGGTGTTCTCGACGAAGCGATCGGCTGGCGCGGCACCCTATTCGCGGCGGGTGGTCTGGGCCTGTTCATCGCGCTTCTGACCTTTCTTGTGGCGGGACCGACGCCTCGTCTCGCGCGCCCGGCGTCCGACCCGACCTTTCTAAGTTCTGCGGGCGCGCTTCTGCGCCGTCCGGCCTTTCGCGGCCTCGTTCTCGCCGCCGTATTGATGGGGTTCGCCGCTGCCCCCTTCTACGCCTTCATGCCGTCGTTCCTGATCCGGACCCATGGGTTCAGCAGCAGCGAGGCCGGTCTGACGTTCGGCCTGTTGCAAGGCCTCATGGGCGTGGCAGGAGCCATCCTGGGGGGGCGAGGCTTCGACCGCGCCGTCCGGACCGGCGGCCGGCGGATTCTGCTCTATCCGGGCATGGTCTTCCTGATCGGTGCCGCGACCACGGCTGGGGCGCTCAGCGTCCCTCAGGGATGGATGGCGGCCGCTCTGCTGCTGCCCGCCATGTTCGCCTTTTCCTACATGCTTCCGTGGGGGTTCGGTGCCGCCCATCTTCTGGCCGGTCGCGGCAGGGAGGCACTGGCGTCCAGCCTGGTCGTGATCGCGACCGGACTGTTCGGACCCGCTCTGGGTCCGGTGCTCGTCGGCGTCCTGAGCGATGCGGCGACCGGCGCGGGTCTGTCGAACGGTCTCGGCCTGGCGCTTCTGCTCGTGCCGATCGCGAGCCTGCTGACAGGATGGGCGCTGATCCGGGCGGATCGGCGTCTGGCGGCAGCCAGGGCCGAAGAGGTCCCATGATCTTCGTTTGACGACGTGTCGCCAAGCATCGGATGCCGGAACCACGCAACTTCTTGCCCGATCCTGCAGGCTGGATTGTGCCGCTGAGAGTCCGGGCCTAGCGTGCAAGCTCGCAATCAGGCTCCGACATGACCCAGGCCCTGCACGACGTCATCACCCGCATGCTCGACGCCGGGATCGGCACCGACGGCTATGTCGTCACGCCTGTTCCGGGGCTGACGCTGATGCGGACCACCCTCCCGACGCCGCCCAGCCACATGCAGTACCGACCCAAGCTGTGCGTGGTCACCCAAGGCGCCAAACAGGTGCTGGTCGCCGACCAGGCGGTCGCCTACGGCTCAGGCCAGGCCATGATCGTCACGGTCGAGATGCCCGTGGTCAGCCAGGTCGTCGAGGCGGCGCCGGAGCGTTCCTTCACCGGCCTCACCCTCGATCTGGACCTGGAGATCATCCTCGACGTCGTCACCCGGCTGGATCCAGCCAACCACCCTCAGGGCGGCGCGGGCTTCGGATTGACGGTCATCGCCGTCGAACCCCAGCTGGAAGGCGCTCTGCTGAGGCTGCTGGAACTGGTCGATCAGCCTCACGCCGTGGACATCCTCTATCCCGCGATCATGCGGGAGCTCGCCTATTGGCTGTTGATGGGCCCGGCGGGCCGCAACGTGGCGCGGATGGTTCTGCCGGAGGGCCAGCCGCTGAGGATCGCACGAGCGATCGCCCACCTGAGAGAGACTTTCGATACACCGGTCAGCGTCGCAAATCTCGCCAGTTTGGCCGGCATGAGCCCGTCGTCCTTTCACCATCACTTCAAGACGCTCACGTCGATCTCGCCGCTGCAGTATCAGAAGCAGCTCCGGCTTCTCGAAGCGCGCCGGATGATGGTCACGGAAGGCGTCAATGCGGGCGTGGCGGCGATCGCCGTCGGCTACGAGAGCCCGTCCCAGTTCAGCCGCGAATACGCGCGCCTGTTCGGGGCACCCCCGCGGCGAGAAACCCAAAGGGCCAGGTCCGACCCGGCCGGCTTCGCCGCCCATCACAACGAGCGCCTGGCGGCCGCGGGCGAGGCTCGGGTTGTCAGCTGAAGTCTGTATCGCCGAGGCTCTGAAGGGCGTCCCATAGGCGATTGGCTTCGGTTTCGTTGCGAGCCAGGGGTGGGACGTCGACGTCTTCCGGCGATCCCGCGACAAGCCCTGCAGGGCCATAATATCTTCCGCCTCGAGCGCTCGAAGAGGCTCCCGCGTAGAGCAGGGACAGGGCGCCACGCGCGGCGGGGCCGAACAGGATCGGTAGAGCACGCTGGCGGAGGCCTTCCGCACTCTCCATGCCGGGGCCGTCCGGCACGAGGAACGTCCGGGCTACGCCGGGGTGACACGCCATGCTGGCGACGCCCCATCCCGCGGCCTGACTGCGACGCTGCAGCTCCTGCGCCACCAGGAGCACTCCCAGCTTGGAGCGGTCGTAGGCCTGCGCGTAATCATAGTCCTGCTCGAACTGCAGATCGTCCAGCGCAAGGGGGCCGATCCTGCCGCTGGCGACCCAGGCGACGCGTGGCGCTCGTCCCGCCCGCAGGATTGGCATGAGCCCCGCGGTCAGGACGAAGGGCCCCATGACGTTGGTCGCGAAGACCCGCTCATGGCCGCTGCGGGTTGTCTCCCGGGCACGTCGACCCATGACGCCGGCGTTGTTGATCAGGAGATCCAGGCGCTCGCCCGACCCCCTCCACCGCATCGCGTAAGCCTTGACCTGTGAAAGATCCGTCAGGTCGAGGGCGTCGAAGCGGATCCGTGCGCCGGGGACCTCACCGCGTATGAGCCGCAGGGCCGCGGCACCCTTGGTCGCATCGCGCGATGCGATAGTGACATCGGCACCCTTTCGGACAAGGGCCAGGGCAGCCTGATAGCCCAGGCCGCTGCGGCCCTCGCGCGGGTAGCCGTTGCCCCCGGTGATCAGCACACGCCGACCCGTCTGGTCAGGAATGTTGGCGGCCGCCCACGCCTGGGATTCACGATCAGCAGGCTGCGCCGCGCCTGGAAGAGCGCAACCGGCCGCGAGGCTGGCGGCGGCCCCAGCGGCGCCCAACCGCAGAAGTTGGCGTCGTGAAGTACTGTGAGCCGTCGATGCCGGCTGCTGGTTTGATGAGAAAGTCATGGCGCAATCCTTGCGTGAACGCCGCAAGCCTAGCCGCTGCCCCCACGTGGGAAATGCCGAAAGCGAGGCAATCCTTGCCCGATGGTCCGGCGTGGCTGTTATCGTTGCCCACCGAATGCTCGCCGCTGGGCAATCTCGCAGACCGACGGCCGGAGCGCCACAGCGTCTCAATGCGATGCGGGCGTCACCACTTTTCCGAGCAGATCCTTCAGCGCTTCAGCCCAGCTCGATGAGCGATTCAAAAGAAGTGCAGCGCACGGAGCGGCTCGAACGTCCGACGCCTTGATTCGTAGTCGGACGCCGCAGCGGAAGCTCCCGACGTCCGACATGACTCAGGCTCTGATTTCCACGGCGGGAGAAGATGGTCTGCCCATAAGAGACATTCCAAACCGCCGTTAAGAGTCATCTTCGGAAATCAAACGCGCCCCCGGGCGATGTCGGATCCTGACTCAGACCGTCAGTTCGCACTGTCCGTTTGGTGCCAATCTGAAGTCAGGCGTCCTCGACCGTTGCATAGGTCAGTTGCTTGTTGATCCAGCGTTCGAGCGCCGCGAGATCCAGAACCCGGACCTTGCGATAGGAGAGCTCGATCAGGTCCAGATCGCAGAGCTGACCGAGGGTCTTGTTCAGGTAGGAGCGCGTGACGCCGAGGAACATGGCGATGTCCTCCTGGGTGATGGCCAGATCGACGCTGTTCGCCTGCCGGTCGTCCGCGACGTGGCGCGCGTTCTTCAGCAGCACGCGCGCGAGGACGACCGATTTGGGGAGGGCGCGGAGGTCGTTCAGGGCTTCGACCAGTTGATGGACCCTGTGAACATTGCTTTTCAGCATCGCCTCGACAATGACGGGGTGGCGGAGGACCACGCCTTCGTATTCCGAGGCTGTCAGAGTCAGGACCACGGCGTCCCCGACGGCCTCGGCATCATGGGTCCGCGCCGCGTTTGCGAACAGGGTGACCTCGTTGAACTGCTGGCCGGGGCCAAGGATTGACGTCAGCATCACGGAGCCGTCCACGCCCAGCGTCATCATTCTCAGCTTGCCGGAAAGGATAATCCCGAGGTCAGCCTGCCGATCGCCGCGGCTCTGGACGACCTGGCCGGCCTTCAGCTTCACGGATTCGCCGGCGGCGATCAGCGCCTCGCGAGCGTCCGGAGGCAGAAGATCCATCAAGCCTAGAGTGTAGCTGTTGAAGGTCGAATGCATGACCACCCCAGACTAGGGGGTCAGCTCGCGGCTTCACAGATGGGCTGGCGGGATGCTCGCGTCGCAGGGGTTGAATGTTTCATTCTGGACAGTCTCGCGGGCCACGCCGTGCTGATGTCCGGCGACCAGGCTGACGTTGTCAGGACTGCCCGTCGGGGCGGACGGCGCACGCCTCCGCCGTCCTGATCGAGCGGTCTGCCGTTTAAACTGCTCTGAACGTCCCCGAGAGACCGACCGATGTCCGATCCCGTGCTCACGCCCGAAGACCCCGCGCTGCCGATGACCTATCCGGGCTTCGTCTTTCGCGTGCTGCGCAGCGAGGGCCATGAGGCGCAGGCGCTGTTGTCAGGGACGGGTTTGGACCCGGCGCAACTGGTCGATCCGAACTTCCGATGCGGGTTCTCGCCGCTTCGCCTTTTGCTGCTGAACGCGATCGAACAGACGGGCGACCCCCACCTCGGCATCCGGCTGGCAAAGCGGTTCGAGCCGACCTACATCGGCCTGCCTGCCTACGCCGCGATGAATGCGGCGAATTTCAGCGACGCTCTGACGGTCCTCAAACGGTTCTTCTTTCTGGCTTTCCCGGCCGTGGAGTTCGACTTCGACGATGGGCCGTTCGAACAAGCCGGTGAACGCGCGGTTTGCCTCCGCCCGAAATTTCCCTTCGACGATATCGAGTACTTCGCCCGCATCAGCGCCCTGATCGCCTGTGACGGTCTGTTCAGGGGCATATTGCGGATGGATCGAGTCGTCGTGAGAGCGGAGACGGTGATCGAGGAACCGCTCGGGTGGTTGACGGTCGACAGTCAGATCGAGTTCCCCGTTCGCTTCGGAGCCGATGCGGATCGGCTGATCTTTGCCGCCGAGCACCTGCACCGCCCCTTGCCCGCGCACGACCCCGTCAACCACAAGCGCCTCACGGCCCTGTGCGAGGTCTTCGCCCGCGAGGCGGCGATCCAGGCCAGGGCGGTCGGTCAGGTCCTGGCCTATCTCGAGCGGGACAAGACGCTCGCCGCGTCGCTTTCCGAAGTCGCCCAGTCGCTGGGCTACTCCGAACGCAGCCTGCGCCGTCAGCTCGAGCGAGCCGGCACATCCTACCGCAAGCTGATCGACCAGGCGCGCGCCCAGCGCGCCCGCATGCTGTTGGGTTCGACGGATCAACCGATCCAGACCATCGCCTTCGATCTGGGTTTCGACACGGCGTCGAACTTCGCGCGCAGCTTCAAGCGCTGGACCGGGGCCACGCCCAAGGCCTTTCGCGAGGGCTTAAAAGCCCCGCAGCATGCTGGCCGGAACTGAATACTCCTTGGCCGCAGCGGAGCTTTTGTCCGCTTCGGTCGCGCGGCATAGCTAAGCTCGGTGAAGGGGAGGAGGCGGATGAGAAAGCTTGTCGTGATCGCCGCCGGGCTGGTCCTGTCGTCGGCTCCGGTCGCGGCCCAGACGCCACGTTCGAGCGAGGGCGGCATCCTGTCCGCCTTCTTCGGTCTGGACCGATCGCTCAGGATCGCCGTGGCCACGGCCCGGACGTGCGAGGGCATCGGTGGCTCGGACGGCATGCCGGTCATCTTCAGTCACGAGGTCGATGCGACGACCCTCGCGCCGGAGGACTTCCGGGTCACAATGGCGTCGGGAGCGATCGGCGACGTCGGGTGCGTCACTTTGCGTCCTGCAGACGAGCCCGGAGAGCTTCGCACCGCCTTGCTGATCAGTCGCTTCGGGTCGTCGGCGGATCAACCCGCGACGGTCGAGATCATTGGCGACATCACCTCGCTTGACGGCGCAGTGAACTTCCGTGGGGCGACGGCGACCGTCACACCTCTGGAAGCTGGACCGACCCTCGTTCTGGCCGAGACCCTGTCCCGGACGGAATGGACTGTCGGAGGAGGGAGCGATTGTTCCGCGGAAGGGCTCCTGACGATCGTCCGTGCGACCTGGGCCGGCGGTGTCTCTCGTGCTGACGGCGACGCGGTCGGTTCCAGGGAAGCGGAAATGTACCGCGTCACCTTGCGAAGGCCGGACGGCGGGACCGTCACGGTCTCGCCCATGGCGATCGGCGATTTGAACGACAACGACAACAACCACGACCTGTGCCTGGGCGTGGCGGGCGAGCCGGTCAGCGTCTTCTTCCTCGCCGGCAGGCTTGTCGATCCCAACGACGATGCGAACCCCGATACCGAAATTGCTGTGTCGGCACGACCGTAAGGACCCGCGCGAGGCGTCCGCAGACCAGAGGCTGATCGCATGAGGACGTTTCGCAAGCTGGCTCTGGTCGCGGTCGCGGTGGCGACGCTGGGCGCCACACCGGTGCTGGCCCAGGCCAAGCGCCCCAACATCCTGTTCGTCCTGTTCGACGATGTGGGCTTCACGGACTTCGGCGCCTACGGCAGCCACACGCGCACCCCGGTCATCGACGGCCTCGCGTCAAGAGGCACACGGCTGTCCCGCTTTTACACCTCGCCCTTCTGCGGGCCGAGCCGCGCCATGCTCTTGACCGGTATGGACAACCACCAGACTGGCATCGGCACGCTCGTAGAGACCACCACCGAAGACATGCGCCGGTACCCTGGCTACTCCATGGTATGGAATGACGACCAGGCGACGATCGCCTCTCTCCTGTCGGAGGCGGGCTACCAGACCTATGCCGCAGGCAAGTGGGGCATCGGCGAGGTCGGGGCCAATCTTCCCGACAGGTTCGGCTTCGACCGATCCTACGTGATGGATGCCACGGGTGGCGGGAACTACGACGCCAAGCCTTATCTGCCAGGGTCGCATTCCGTCGAATGGTTTGAGAACGGACGCTCGGTATCTCTGCCTGACAACTGGTATTCGTCCAGCTCGCTGGTCGATAAGATGATCGAATACATTGCCGAAGGCGATGAGGAACGCCCGTTCTATGGGTTTCTTGCTCTCCAGGCCCTGCACATGCCGATCCAGGTTTCGGCGGAGTACACGGACCGCTATGACGGCGTGTTTTTCGAGGCCGGCTGGGACGTCATGCGGCAGCAGCGTCTTGAGCGGGCCATCGCCCTGGGGTTGGTCCCCCCGACCACCACTCTTGCGCCGCCGCCGGCCAGCCACCGCCTCTGGGCCGAGCTGACGCCGCAACAGCAGCGCGTGTCAGCCCGGGAAATGCAGGTGAACGCGGGCATGATGGAGGCGGCCGACTTCGAGATCGGACGCCTGGTCGCCTACCTCGAACGCACGGGGCGACTGGAGAACACCATCATCGTCATTGCTTCGGACAATGGCGCAGAGTCTGGGATGACCTCGATGGAGGGACTGGCCGATCTCGCGCTCAGCGCCGTCAAGCTGATCGAGGGCTTCGACACCTCGTTCGAGAACCTCGGCGAACCTCGGAGCGTGACCGCCATCGGTCCGGAGTGGGCGTCCGTCTCGTCCGCTCCGTTCAATCTGTACAAATTCTACGCCAGCGAAGGCGGTCTCCGCGTGCCGCTGGTCATCGCCGGTCCCGGGATCGAGGCGTCCGCCCTGAAACATGCGCCCGTGCATGTGGCGGATCTGGTCCCCACCATGCTCGAGGCGGCGAACGTGCCGTTCGATCCGTCCCGGTTCTACGGGCGCAGCGCGCTGCCCATGCTGTCCGGCCGCTCCGACCGCACCTATGCTGAGGACAACTCGTTTGCGTTTGAGGTCAGTGGCAATGCCGCACTCTATCGCGGGCAATGGAAGATCACTCGCAACAGCCTCCCTCTCGGCGACGGCCAATGGCGGCTCTACGATCTCTCTGTTGATCCGGGCGAAACGACAGACCTGTCCGCCCGGAACGAAGCCCTGTTTGATGAGATGATCGCCGAGTATGAGGCGTATGCCAAACGCGTTGGCGCCATAGAGATCGGGCCTGACGACAACGCCATCGCCATTCTCAACAGGAACCTCATCGACAAGTCGATTGATAAGTACTGGCCCTTCCTCGCCGGCCTGATTTTCATGATTTTGGCGGCGGGCACGCTGGCGGGCTGGTTTGTCTCGAGGAAACTGCGCGCCCGCAAGGCGGCGCGCCAGGTCGCGCAAGTTCCTGGCTGACCAGTCAAGTCGTGGGGTGAATCCGTATGGAACTGGTCCTGGTTAGTTTAGCCGTCGTCCTGGCGGTCGGGCTGGCGATTTACGTCCTCCTGCCTCAGCTGCTGCATTTGCTGGGGCTGCACCGCCACTACAGTATTCCGCCCTACAATCTGCGTGGCCGGAGAGCGCTGGTCGTCTGCACAAGCCACGACAGGCTCGACCCCACCAACCGCAAGACCGGTGCCTTTGGTTCGGAATTCACGGTCCCGTACTACGCATTCGTGGATGCGGGGATGGACGTGGACCTTGCCTCGATCAAGGGCGGCGAGATTCCAATCCAGCCTCCGTCCTGGTCATGGCCGCTGGCGTGCGCTGAGGATCGGCGGTTCATCTCCGACAGGGCCGCGAGGCACAAGCTGCGAAACTCGCGGCCGATCGATCAGATCAACCCGGATGAGTACGATGTGCTCTTCATGGCGGGGGGCTGGGGCGCGGCCTATGACCTCGCCCAGAGCGCCGCGCTGGCCGACCTCGTTACCCGCGCCAATGCCCGGGGCAAGATCCTTGGTTCGGTTTGCCACGGCGCGCTCGGACTGGTGTCGGCGCGGGGCACGGACGGCGAGCCGCTGGTCAAGGGGCGGCGCGTTACAGGTGTCACCAATCGCCAGATCAATACTTTCGGCATCGCTATCACGCCGAAACATCCGGAAGACGAACTGCGAGAAGCGGGCGCAATATTCGAGTGTAAGCATGGATGGCTTGACCCTTTCGCCACGCATACGTCTGTCGACGGCAATCTGATCACCGGACAGAACCAGAACAGCGGTTACGAGACCTCGCATCGAATTCTTGAACTGCTTTCCAAGAGCAGGTCAAGGGCAGACTTCTGACGAGGAGGCGAGGCCGTGACCACGACATCGGTGAGCGACATGATGAGTCCGGAGGCGCGCGATCGCCACTGGCGGCTGGTACAGGGGGCCACCTTCGGTCTGGTCTACGGGGCCATCCTCGTCCTTTCGATCCTCATGGCGCTGGACGTCCAGTCTGCGAACGCGTTCAGACCGGCGGTGGTTCTGTTTGGATCGGTCCTGGCGATGACGCTGGCCAGGACGCTCGCCGCGCTTCTCGCCAACGGCTTCGACTCCGGGCAGCCGGTGATGACCGCCCTTGCGCTTGGCGCCGCCTGGCGGGATAGCCGGCCTATCCTGGCGGTCGCGAATGTCCCGACGGGACTGTTCCTGCTCGCCGGTCTCGGCTGGATCACTGCAGAGGCCGCACTCCACCTTTCCCAGCTTTTCTGCATCCTCGTTCTCGCCCTTCTCGGGGCCCGGGTCGGTTGGGTCATCAGCGGCGGCGTCCTGCATCCGCTGGTGGGCGCGATATCGGCGGGAGCCATCGGCGGTTCGCTGGCGCTGATGAAGCACGCCGTGAACTGATCGTTTTGACCCGACGCGAGCATTCGATGCCCCATACCCAAGAAGAACGCCGCGCGAAGTGGCTGATGGCGGCTTGCATCTCCGCCTTCGCAATGGCGGTTGCGGCCGTGGCCTTCTGGCCGCGGGCCTATAACCTGCCAGCGTCCGGGTGTGCGCTTGATAGACGAAGTCTGGGCAGTTTCGTCGACATTCCCGGCGGCGGATTCACGATGGGAGCCGACCCGCGATATGCTGAAGAGGGACCGCCGCGCAGGGTCTTCGTCTCGCCCTTCAGGCTGCAGGTTCACGAGGTCACGAACAGCCAGTTTGCGGCGTTTGTCGCTGCCACCGGATATGTGACCGAGGCCGAAAGGAACGGCGGCTCGGCCCGGTTCGTGCCAACGTCGAACCCTGACGGGCCTCGATCGTGGTGGCGGCTCGATCCGGAAGCGACCTGGAGGTCGCCTGACGGAGCCGGGTCTGGTCTGGACGGACGAACCCTCCATCCGGTCGTGCATGTCAGCCTCAATGACGCGCGCGCCTATGCGGAATGGGCGGGTGGACGCCTGCCGACGGAGGTGGAGTGGGAATATGCCGCCAGCCTCGGACTGTTCGATCCCGAGGACCCGGAGTCCGGCGTGCGGGATCGGGCCGGCGAGGCGAGGGCCAATACCTGGACGGGGTTCTTTCCCGTGGCGGACGATGGTGCCGACGGTTTCTCCGGGCGCGCGCCGGTCGGCTGTTTCGATCCCGGACTGACCGGGGCCTATGACATGATCGGCAATGTCTGGGAGTGGACCGAGACCGCGTTCGGACGGGGATCGCCTCGCTACACCATCAAGGGCGGCTCATTCCTGTGCAGTGCGAACTACTGCAGACGGTACCGGGTCGCGGCGCGCGACAGTATGGAGCTGGACTTCAGTTCTTCCCATGTGGGTTTCCGCCTCGTCAGCGATCCCAGGGTCGTTCGTTGAGCCTCCTGCTTCAGGTCGTCACCGCCATCGTATCCGGCTCTGGAGGTGAGGCGGGTAATGGCCGGAACTGAATGGTTTTTGGCCTGTCCGGAGCTGTCCGCCGAAACAGAGCCTCTTGTATAACGACGTTGTTGCTCGGCAAGGCGCGGCGTCGGCCCATGAACCGCGCAGTTGGGTGACAGCCTGGAGGTGGGGAGCCCTATGTCGAACCGATGGATCCCGCTTCTGGCTGCGGTCTTACTGGCGGCACCGGGATCGGCGGCCGCTCAAAGCGAATGGAACTACAGCGCCACCCTGTACGGCTGGTTTCCCGGTGTGAGGACCACCGTCGAGACGCCGTTCGGCGAGGTCGAAGGCGAGGTCGATTTCGACGAAATCCTGGAAACGCTGGACCTGGCCTTCCTCGGGGCGATTGAGGCCCGCAAGGGGCGCGTGTCCCTCGTGGCCGACCTGCAGTTCTTCGACGTCGGCGTCGAGGCTGAGCCGCCTCCGGGTCTTCAGTTCAGCGAGGCCGAGATCGACTCGCAAATGACCCTGCTGAGCGCCTATGCGACCTATGCCGTCGTCGATCAGACCGACCTCCGCATCGATGTCGGTGGCGGGCTGCGCTACGTCGATGCGAGCATCGACCCACACCTCGTTGGCCAGGGTGCAACGCCGGATGCGTCGTTGAACCGCGACGGCGGCTGGACCGATCCGATCGTGGCTGCGCGGGTGCGCCGGCAGTTCAACGACCGCTGGCACGGCGTCGCCTATGCCGACGTGGGCGGTTTTGGCGTCGAGGATTCCTCGGACCTGACCTGGCAGGCCTTCGTAGGCGGGGCTTACCGGATTGATCAGACCTGGTCGGCGGTGGGGGGATACCGGCACCTGGTCATCGAGCGAGAGTTCCGGGCTTCCCCAGTCACGGTCGAGGTTTCCGGGCCGTTCCTGGGCTTTCAGGCCTCGTTCTGATGGCTCTGTCGCAGGGAGCCCAAAGACGGTCGGGCAACCGGGGTGTTGCCGCAGTTCTGAAGGTCCTGGCCGCCGTTCCGGCGCTCGGCTTTGTCTTCGCCGGTCTTGCCTGGTGGATCACCCCCGCGCTCGCCGGCTCGCGGCTGGGCATGGATCTGCTCGGCGGGCTGGGGCTCAGCACCCAGATCGCCGACCTCGCCTCATTCTTCCTGACGCTGGGCACCGCGATCCTGATCGGTCTGCTGAGCGACGAGCGCGTCTGGCTCTATCCACCCATCATGCTCATCGGCTTCGCGATCATCGGACGGCTGGTCGCGTGGCGCTTTCACGGCGCGGACTTCGCCGGGGTCATGATCGCCGTCGAAGCCTGCGTGCTCGCCATTCTTATTCTCAACGTCAGGGCGCAGGCCAAGCCGACGGCCTTGGCTGTCTCGGCCTGACGGCCGTCCCAACCCTCAAACGCCCTGCCGGGTGAAGACGACGAAGGACCGCATCGTGAAGTTCATCCCGCTCATACCTCTCCTTCTGCTCGCCGGCTGCGCGACCGCCGGTCAAGATCAGCGCGCCTCGCTCCTGGCCGAGCCCGTCAACTGCCAGACGGCCGACGCGGACATCGCCGCGCTGGAAGCGGCGATGCCGTCGCGGGGCGAACGGGCCCGGTCCGTCGTCCAGACGTTCACGCCCGTCGGCGTGGTGGCGGGGGTGGCGACCGGATCCTACCGCGACCGGGCCGCGGTCCTGACGGGGCGCACCGCAGGGGAGCTGACCGCCCGCGTGCAGGAAATCCGGCAAACCTGCGGATTGGTCGGGACGACCGCGAACGCGGACGAGGGAGGCGCGTGATGATCTGCACCCGCTCGACGTCGCGCCGGACGCCCGTCCTGCTCGCAACCCTGTCCCTTTTGCTTCTCGGAGGATGCGCGACCCAGTCGCCGTCCCTCTTGATTCCGATCGGCCAGGCGCCGGCGGGGGCCACGACGGTCGACCTGCTGGCGATCACGACCCGCGCCCCCTCAGAGGTGCCCGGTGAAATCTATTCCGGAGAGCGCAGCCGCGACGTCTCCGGTCGCATCATCGAGGTCTCTATTCCGCCCGTCCATCAACGAGGCCGCGTGGAGCTTCCCTCGTCGCCCAACCCCGATCCGGAAACGGAGTTCGCGGCTGTGAGTGTGGAAACCGCGACACCCGAACAGGCCTGGGATTGGTTCGAGGCGCAGGAAACCGACGGCCGCCTGCTGATCTTCGTGCATGGCTACAATGTGCGTTTCGCCGACGCGGTCTTCAGCCTGGCGCAGATCACCGAGGATCTTCCGGTCGTCGCCGCGCCCGTTCTGTTCTCGTGGCCGTCTCGCGGAGCCCTGCTCGGCTACCTCTATGATCGGGAAAGCGCGACCTTCGCCCGGGACGCGTTCGAGATGGTCCTGACCGAAGCGGTCGAAAGCGAAAACGTCTCGCAGATCACCATTCTGGCCCACTCCATGGGCAGCTGGATCACCATGGAGACGTTGCGCCAGATGAGCATCCGCAACGGTCGTCTCTCGGACAAGATCGTCGATGTCGTCCTCGCCGCGCCGGACCTCGACATCGACGTCTTCGAACAGCAGTTCCTGGCGCTCGGTGAGGAACGACCGTACTTCACCTTTTT
Organism: Brevundimonas sp. LM2; assembly: GCF_002002865.1. NCBI lineage: Bacteria > Pseudomonadati > Pseudomonadota > Alphaproteobacteria > Caulobacterales > Caulobacteraceae > Brevundimonas > Brevundimonas sp. LM2. The sequence goes on from NZ_CP019508.1 coordinate 1,960,726, forward strand.
GGTCTCGCGCGACGACCGGGCGCTCGGCCTGTCCAGACTGCTGGCGGGCCGCGAGCAGCGCCTGGGTTCGATCGACCCCTCCGAGGAACCCTTTCGGTCGCGCATCGAGGCGACCCCCCGTGTCGCCGTCATCGATCTGTCGGAGGTCGCGGGCACCGACGCGGCGCGTCATTCCAAATTCTCCGGAAGCGCGGAGATGCTCGATTTCGCCCGCCGCACGATGGAACAGAACGCCCAGGCCACGAACGAGCGGACGCCGATCGGAGAGCTGGCGGGCGCCGTCATCGTGACGCTTGGCCTCGGAGTCGCGCAGCTTTCGGATTAGGTTGAAGAGCGGTCTCCCGTTGGCACCGCGCTCGGGCTTCGGGTGGCAGCCAGACTGTCAAGGCTCGGTGGCCCGGGTTCGCCTGGCTCGAGTTTGGCCACCCCCGCACCAGCCGGTCGTCTCATGAGGCCGGCGGCGGGGTGATGACGAACACGATCCCCCAACAGGTCAGGGAGTCTTTCTGGGTCTGTTTGCGCATCTGAGACGGTTCAGGACCGCTTCTTGCCGTCGTTCGAAGATCGCCTGGTGGTACGGAAGCCAATATCGCCTCCTAGCGCTGAGCGGAAATCGAACGCAGTTCTTTCTGTGATATTTAATGTCGAAGAGCTGGAGACCCAAGCTGGCGGGCTTTGGTGCAGCCGGCATTTCGCATGCTGCTTTAATTTATACGATCCTACACCCAGCCTATGGGTCTGGAGCTCATGTTCTAGTTTTCCCGCCTAAGGGGGCTCGTTGTCCTGAGCGCGGACCACGTGCGCGCGGAGCGCGTCGACGAAGAGTGGCACCTTGGCGGACAGGCTGCGGTGCGCGGGATAGACCGCGTGGACGTCCACGGATTCGGGCCTGTAGTCGGGCAACAGGCGGACCAATTCGCCGGCCGCGACGCGCGGACGCGCGAGGAAGTCCGGCAGCCGGCCGATGCCGGCACCGCCCATCAGCAGCATCTGCAGCACGGCGGGCTCGGGCGCGACGGTGCCGACCGGGACGGGCGTCCGGTGCTGCGTCCCGTCCGCTCCCCCGAACACCCATTCGCTGGGGCGATCGAGCCAGCCCAGCAGCGCGTGGCCTGACAAGGCGTCCGGCGTCGTCGGGACCCCGCGCTCGGCCAGGTAGGCCGGGCTGGCGCAGGGCCAGAGGGCGACCGTGCCAAGCTTGCGGGCCATCAGGTCGGAGTCCGCCAGCTGGCCGACACGGATGGCGACATCGACCTCCTCGCGGGCCAGGTCGACCAGCCGGTTCTCGGTGTCCAGCACGATCCGCACGTTCGGATAGCGGCGCATGAAGGCCGGCAGCATGGGCGCGACCAGACCGACCGCGAAGGTGACGGCCGCATTGATGCGGAGCGTGCCGCGAGGCTCCCCGGTCAGGCCCTCCAGCGCCGAGCCCGCCTCCTCGACGTCCGACAGGATGCGCCGGGCGTGCGGCAGGAACAGGCGGCCGGCATCGCTGAGGCGCAGTTGCCGCGTGTGCCGCTCGATCAGGATCGCGCCGACGCCTATTTCGAGCCGCGCCAGCCCACGGCTGATCGACGACTTCGGGATGCCGAGCGCGCGCGCCGCGGCCGAAACGCCGCCTTCGTCGGTGATGCGAACAAAGGCGCGGATGTCGGCGAGCTCCATTCGGCCATGTTCCAGACGTGGAACGCACTGTCCAGCATCCGCCCTCTAGTGGAGTGCAGAGGAACGCATGACATGAGGGCCGCAAGAACGGAGCCGAGACATGACCAAGCCCATACTCCTCATCACCGGCGCGACGGGAAACCAGGGCGGTGCCACCATCGATGAACTGCTGCGCCGCGCCGGCGACTGGCAGCTGCGCGCCCTGGTGCGCGACCCGGCCTCGCCGAAGGCAGCGGCCCTCGCCCGGCGCGGGGTGGAATTGGCGCGCGGCGACCTGAACGACGCGGACACGCTCCGGACCGCGCTGGCGAAGGTGTATGGCGTCCTGGCCGTGCAGACGCCCATGGAGCAGGGTCCGGAGGGGGAAGCCCGGCAGGGCAGGCGGCTCGCCACCCTGGCGGCCGAGGCGGGCGTCCGGCATTATGTCTACTGTTCGGCCGGTGGCGTCGACCGGAACAGCGGCGTGCCGCATTTCGAGAGCAAGCGGGAGATCGAGGCGCACATTCACGCCCTGGGCCTGCCCGCCACGATTCTGCGCCCGGCGGCCTTCATGGAGATGTTCCAGGGCTTCGCCTTTCGCACGACCATGCTGTCGATGATGCGCACCTATCTCGCGCCGGACCAGGCGATGCAGATGATCTCCGCCCGCGACATCGGCTGGTTCGCCGCCGAGGCCTTCGATCGTCCGGCCGATCATCTGGGGCGCGCGATGGAGATCGCCGGAGACAGCGTCACCCGGCGCCAGGCCGTCGAAACGCTGCGCCGGGCGGATCTCGGCCCGGTGGTCGACTTCAAGATCCCGAAACTTCTGCGCAAACGGCTGCCGGAGGATTTTCGGTTGATGTTCGAGTGGATCGCGCGCGAAGGCTTCCGAGCCGACCTGCCGGCGCTGAAACGCGACCACCCGGCTCTGCTGACCCTCGCGTCGTGGTCGGCGAAATCGACGACCCCGTGAGCGGCTTCCGGGCCAGGAGTGACACCGTGAACACCCTTGAGACCACGCCCCATGATATGGCGAAGGCGGACCGCATCGCCCTGGTCGGCGGTACGGGGGACCTGGGCCTGCGGATCGCCCGCGCGCTTGTGGCCCGCGGGGCCGAGGTGACGGCCCTGGCCCGGCCCGGCAGCGACACCACGGCGCTGGCGGGCACCGGGTCCCGCATCGCGGTGGTTGATTTCCAGGATAGCTTGGCGCTGGAGCGGACCCTGAGCGGCGCGGCCTGCGTGGTCTCGGCGGTGAACGGTCTGGAGGAGGCCGTCATCGATCTGCAGGGCCGGGTGCTGGACGCCGCCGTCGCGGCCGGGGTGCCGCGCTTCGTCCCGTCCGACTATTCGCTTGACTTCACCCGGACCCGGCCGGGCCGGAACCGCAATTTGGACCTGCGACGCCGGTTCATGAAGCGGGTCGATGCCGCGCCGATCCGGGCGACCTCCATCCTCAACGGCGCGTTCGCGGACCTGCTGGCGGGCCAGGCCCCTATCGTGCTGCGCGGGCCCGGGGTGGTCATCCACTGGAGCAGCGCGGACCAGCCGCTCGATTTCACCACCAAGGACGATGTCGCCGCCTATACGGCCGCCGCCGCCCTCGACCCCACCACACCGCGCATCCTGCGGATCGCGGGCGATGTCGTGACGCCGCGCGACCTCGCCACCACAATGCAGGGCCTGACCGGCCGCCGCTTCCGCCTGGTCCGCCCGGGCGGGACCGCGGTGCTCAGCGGCATGATCGGGCTGGCGCGCACCCTGGCCCCGCAGACGGGTGCCGTGTTTCCGGCTTGGCAGGGCATGCAGTATCTGCGCGACATGATGGAGGGTCGCGGCAAGCTCCATCCGCTGGATAACGATCGCTACCCCGGTCTCAGTTGGACGGGCGCGCGCGAGGTGCTGGCCGCCGCCGGCACTTCCGACGCCGAGGCCGGCGGCACCAAGCGTCACGCCACTTAAGCCAGAGACGATCCCGACCCGGCACAGCGTGAAGGGTTACGATCAAGGTGAGAGAAGGTCTGATGACGAGTTTTCACCGGAATTACGACAGCGTGGCACGCCGAGACCAAAGCCGACATCGGATTGTGACGTCCAGAAAGTCCGCTTACGGTGCGGCTCCGAAGGTCCGCTACTGGCGCTGTGCGGCCAACGATATCGGCATCAGCAAACTTGAAGAGTCGAATCTGACGCGCATGGCTCATCGGCGGGGAGACAACCTTCCGTCGTACGGGTCGCCTCAGGCCATAAGACGTCACGCACCCGTCACGCCGCCGTTAAGAGCGTCGTCTACGGGTCCCCGCCTCAGGGGTCGGCTGTAATGTTCGTTTTTACGGAAGATAAGGCGAGGTGGTTTCTCCACCACGTTTTGCCTCATGAGGCCGGATTGCGGGGTTGGTTGGGACGCAAACGGCACGCGAGCATCGATGTCGATGACGTGATCCAGGAAACCTACACCGTTCTAGCCGCGCGTGAGCGCGTGGACGACATTCGGAACCCTCGCGCCTATCTTTTTACGGTCGCCCATTCGGTCGTGGTGCGTCACATCCGCAAAGCCACGGTCGTATCGTTCCAGGCGATCGAGGAGATGGAAGAGTTCGATCCGATTGATGGGGCTGCCTCGCTGGAGCAGACCCTGATTGATCGTGACGAGTTGCGCCGTTTGGCGGAGGCGATCGCCGCGATGCCAGGCCAAACGCGTCAGGCCTTCATTCTGCGCCGGGTGCACGGTCATTCACAGCGTGAGACCGCTCAACGAATGCGCTTGTCGGAGAGTACGGTTGAAAAACATATCGCACGGGGCGTGCGCCTGCTGATTGACTGGTACGCAGATGGCGGAAAAGGCGTGCCCCAACGCTCTAGACGTCTGAAGACGGAGAACGGCGTCCCCTATGGTCGCAAGAACGACAAGTCAGAACGTTGATGACGCTGCGGCGGCTTGGGTCGCCCGGGAGGATCGCGGCGCGCTGTCCACAGCGGACCAGGCGGCGCTGGACGCGTGGCTGCACGCCGATCCGCGCCATCCCGGTGCCTTCCTGCGAGCGCGCGCGATCAGCCTGCGCAGCGAGGCGGCATCAGCTCTAGGTGAGGATTTCGATCCGACGCGGTTCACCAGTCCCGGGCGGCCTCGGCTCCAGCAGATCGGCGCGTCCCGTCGCGAGCTCACAGCGTGGGGCGGTGGACTTGCGGCCTGCGTCGCCGTGGCCGCAGGCGTCAGCCTGACGCTTACCGCGCCTACTGCCCATGCGACCGTGCGCGGCCAGATGCGTTTAGTGCCCTTGCCAGACGGATCCACGGTACTTTTGAACACGGCGTCCCGCATCACGGTCCGCTATAGCGAGACGCGCCGCCTGGTCCGCTTGGTGGAGGGGGAAGCCGACTTCACCGTCCTCAGCGATCAGTCGCGTCCGTTTGTGGTCCAGGTCGGTGATCGACAGGTCGAAACTGCAGACGGCGGCGGTTTCAGGCTTCGTAAACTTGGAGGCGCGCCGATCGATCTGCTGGTTCATCAGGGCGTGGTTCAGGTCGGCCGTGCTCAAACTGGTCGCGGTACCGTGCTGGGATCGGACACACGGATAACTTTAGCGGAAGCGCAAAGCGGTGCCGGAGACTCTTCGCCACGCCATGTGTCTCCGGGAGTGATCAACAGAGAGTTGGCCTGGCGAGATGGCAAGATCGCCTTCGAGGGAGAAAGCCTCGATCAGGCGGCTTCCGCCTTTCGCCGCTACAGCGACGTGCGGATCATCATCGCTGATCCGACCCTTGCGCGCGAACCGGTCACGGGCCTGTTCTCAGCCAATGATCCGGTCGGCTTCGGCCGCGCCGTCGCCGATCTGTTCGGTGCCCCGGTCAGGGTCGAGCCGGATCGCGTGGTCGTCGGCATGCCGCAGGCCGGCGCATAAAAGTTTCATGACGTATGGCGGAAGCCGATCCGCCGACGCCTCTCTCCGTCAAAGGCCGCACTCCTAGCGGTACTCGGGGATAGATCATGATGTCTTACAAGGCCCTTTTGGCCTGCGGCGTAGCCGCATCCGTCGTCTGCGCCTACGGTCCGGCGCAGGCGCAGACCCGCGACTTCAACGTGCCCGCTCAGCCTGCCGTCACGGCCATACCCGAGTTCGCCCGCCAGGCGCGCGTCCAGGTGGTCGCCTCGGCGCGCGATCTGGAGGGGGTGCGCACCCCGACCGTGGTCGGCGAGCTGAACGTCCGTGAGGCCTTGGAGCGGCTGATCGCCGGATCGCCCTTGCGCGTGGCGACGGACACCGGATCGTTGATCACGCTGCGATCGGCCAGAACATCGGCGGCTGCGGGCGTCCTGACCGGCACGATCTCGGATCCAGCCACGCGCGACTATCTTCGCAACGCCATCGTCAAGATCGACGGCCGTCATGTCGCCACCTCGGGCGAACGCGGGGAATACAGGGTCAACGGCGTTCCCGCCGGGGACGTTGAGATGACGGTGGAGTACACCGGCTACGTTACCGAACGCGCCGTTGTCCGAGTGCCGGCAGGCGGGGTGGCAAGACGAGACGTCGAGCTGCGCAGCTCCCTGACTGCGGCCGCCGATCCTTCCGCCATCGAGGTCGCCGAGGTGGTCGTCGTCGGGGCGCGAGAGGGCGACGCCCGCGCGATCATGGAGCAACGCGCGTCCATGAATATCGTCAACACTCTATCGGCCGACAGCTTCGGCGAAATCGGCGACGGCAATCCGGCCGAGTTCCTGAAATACATGCCGGGCGTGGATTTCGACGTGGTGGCGGACGACGTCCCCCGCAACATCTCGCTGCGCGGCCTGCCCGCCCGCTACACCGGCATCACGGTCAACGGCCGGTCTTTGGCTGGCGGGGCCGACGCCAACACCAGCACCACCTCTCCGACGTCGCGCCAATACAGTTTCGAGCAGCTGGCCCTGACGGGGATCGACACCATCAGCGTATCCAAGACCACCAGCGCCGACATGGACGCAAACGCCCCGGCCGGCACCATCGATATCCGCACGCGCAAAGCCTTCGATCGCCGTGGACGCAGCGTCACTGTTCAACTGGGGGCCTCCACCCATACAGGCCTTTGGGACGACTACAGAACCGGGTGGCAGGAGGGCGGCTATGGTGATCGCAAGTTTCTGCCCATGGCCCAGATCACCTATGCAGACGTCTTTCTGAACGGGCGGCTCGGCGTCACCGCAGGTCTCAGCGACTCGACCACCCTGATCGAACACGTTCAGACCACGGCGGGGCGGAACTACGTACCCACCGCGGTTAGCCCTGAGCCCTATGCCGTGACCTCGATCGGCAGCGCCTTTTACGACCGGGAATACAATCGGAAATCCGCCACCCTCGGCCTCGACTTCAAAGCCGCCGACAATCTGATCCTGTCACTGATCAGCACCTACAATCGCGGCGACATTGAACCCAGTACCTTCACGCCGACATTCACGACCCTGGCCCGCAGCCGCGGCGTCGTCGGCGGCGGCGATCCGGCGCTGGACTTCACCACCAACGCCGCAGCGACCGCGACAACCCTGTCGATGGCCAATACCTTCACTTACAAGATCGGCGAGACAAAGAGCGTCGTTCCCAGCTTCGAATGGACCGGTGCTCGCGTTCGAATGGATGGCTACGCCGCCTATTCGGATTCCAGCAGCCTTTATGACTCACCGGCGAGAGGTCAGGTCTCCACCTTGCTGAATGCAGTGGAGTCGCGGGGCAACTTCAGCGCGGCGCGCAGCAATCTCCTTGATCAGGATTGGAAGATCCAGCAGGTCAGCGGCCTCGATTGGGCCGATCCCGCCAGCTTCACGCTCAGCACCGTGAACGGCTCCAATCGGCCTCAGATTCGCACCACACTGGGCTCCTCGATCGAAGCCGAAATGCTGGGCGGCGGCCTGAACCTGGAGTTCGATGCAACGCTGGGCCGCGTGCCCGTGACCTGGAAGACGGGCGTTAAGCTGGCTCGCAATACCTACGACTACGCCAACGACAGCGAAGCCCTGCAATGGATCTACGGCGGCCCACTGACCAACACGGAGTTCCTGCGCGCCGTTCAGAGCGCCAATCAGGCCTCCTTCGCAAACAGCGGGCTGAGGGTCACGACCCTGAACGGGGGCGATCTATATATACCCAGCCTGACCAAGATCTACGACATGATGCAGGCCAATCCGGACCAGTGGACGAACGCCATCACGGCGAACAACTGGTACAACGCCTATATCGTCAACACGCGCGAATACGAGGAAGACATCGGTGCCGCCTATCTGATGGCAACCGCCGAACTGACGGATCGCCTGACCCTTCGGGCGGGCTTGCGGGCCGAAGAGACGACTGGCCGCAGCGCCGATTTCGACCCCTTGAGCGCGCAGGAGGTGGTCAAGGCCGGTTATGCGGTCAACGCCGCCACCGGCCGTGCCACCACCATCGCCGGGTTGGAGTATCAGTATCTGACCCGGGCCAAGGTCGAAAGGGAAGGGCGCTACACCGACGTCTTCCCGAGCGCGTCTGTCCGTTACAGGTTCGAGAGCAACATCGACTTTATCGTCGGCTATAGTCGAACGATCCAACGGCCAGACGTAAGCCTGCTTGCGGGCGTGTGGTCGACAGCCTTGACCGACGAGGGCACCGTGGTCACGGCACCCAACGCTGAGCTCAAACCGGAGTACTCGGACAACATCTCCGTACGTCTGGTCAAATATTTTGAGCCCGTCGGCCTGTTAGCGATCAACTACTATCGCAACCGCATCAGCAACGGAATCATATCGCGCAGCTTCACGGCCGACGAGTTTGGCTACGAGGGCACGGAATACGCCGACGCGACCTTCGAGTCTTACATCAATCGTTCCGACCAGGAAATCGGCATCAATGGCTACGAGCTCGAGTTCAACCACGCCATGGATTACCTCCCCGGGGCGCTGCGGGGTCTGTCGGTACGAGGTTCTTGGCTCTACAGCGATCCGGACATCGTTCAGGAACGCGTCGCCACGCAGGTGAGACAGTTCGGTCTGAGCTGGCGACAGGGTCCAGCGCGGCTGAACCTGAACAGCGTCTGGTCCAACGAGAAGGACCGCGGCCAGACCGGCAACATCGCCACGTCGAACGGCACCATCACTCAATCCCAGCCCTTCATCCCGTATCTCGAGGTGAACCTGTCGGGCAGCTACACTCTGATCAGGAAGACCCGTAACAGCTTCATGGGGCTGGAGGCCTATTTCAGCGCCAACAACATCTTCGGCAACCATCGCGGCACTTGGTACGACAACGGCGAGGTCTGGCCGGGATCCAAGGGGCATCACAGCCAGATCGACATCTACAGCGGACAGAAGGCCAGTTTCGGTTTCCGCGCCCGGTTCTGATTGCGACTCTCGCCCGGGCGGGTCTGTACGGCCCGCCCTCCAAGCCCGCGCACCACAGGCGCGATCGTCCGACTCCCGAGGCCGAGATGACACCCCAAACACTTCCGCTAATTTCCCTTCTTCTCGCCGGCATGGCCGCCCCCGCGTGGGCCCAGGCTCTCGATTCCCAAATCGGCGCACCTCTGCGACCTTGGCGGGAGGGCGAGATCGATATTCACCACATCAACACGGGACGGGGAGAAGCTCAGCTGCTGATCCTGCCCGACGGCACCAGCCTCCTGGTGGATATGAGCGGCAAGACCCCGGAACGACCGCCCTTCTCGCTGCCGACCCGGCCGGACAGTTCCCGCGCTCCGGGTGAGTGGGTGGCGCGCTATGTGCGGCGCGTCCTGCCGCCAGAGGCGGAGGGCGTCGATTATGCCCTGATCAGCCATTTCCACGGCGACCACATGGGCGCGATCGTCGAGGATTCGCCCTGGGCCGCAAACAGAGCCTATCGCTTGAGCGGTATCACCGACATTGCAGAGCATCTGCCGATCGCGAAGGTGATCGACCGAGCCTGGCCTGACTACGACTATCCCCGCCCGATTGCGGACCGCACGGTGAACAATTACCGCGCCTTCCTTGCCTGGCAGACCCAGCACACCGGTCTAGAGGTCGAGCGATTTCAGCCTGGCCGCGCCGATCAACTGGTGCTGAAGTACGATGCCCGTGTCTATCCCCAGTTCCAGATCCGCAATCTCTATGCAAACGGAGTTCTGTGGACCGGGCAGGGCGACGCGACGCGCAACCTGTTTCCGCCCGTCGAGACCTGGCCTGAAGACGATCAGCCTGACGAGAACAAGTTCAGCATTGCCTTCCGCATCAGCTACGGCCCGTTCGACTATTTTACCGGCGGCGACCTATCCTCAATCAATGAGGAGACAGCGCTGGCCCCGCCGGCGTGGGGCGATGTGGAGCCGCTGGTTGGACATGCCGCCGGTCCCGTCGATGCCATGAAGGCCAACCATCACGGAAGCTGGGATTCCAACAGCATCCCATTTCTCGCCGCGCTTCGTCCCAGGGTGATTGTCATCGGATCTCGGGCCGATGGGCACCCGTCCGTAAACACTTGGCGGCGGATGACCTCGCGAAGAGTGTGGCCGGGTGACCGCGACATCTTCGTCACCAATGTCTCGACAGCGACCGCCACGACGACCTACGGCATCGCCGAGACGGCCAAGAGCACCCAGGGCCATGTCGTCATCCGTGTGGATGAGGGCGGTGCCAGCTTTCGCGTTTTCGTGCTGGACGATGCGACGGAAGACATGCGCGTCAATGCTGCCTTCGGCCCCTACTTGAGCCGCTGACGCATGCGGATCTGAACCAGCCATGAGGACCCTCAAGCTGAAGCGACGGCGCGATCAATGCTTCGAATCCGAGCGCCTTTAGCGAGAGCGGACTGCGAGAAGTCAGCTCTCGGCGAGGTTAGCACCCCAGCCATGGAACGCAGTTCGTGTGTGGCCCCGCTGCCAACCGCCCTTCGAATGTGGGCTCAATGTCCGCTGGGCGGCCGAAGGTGAATGTCCGCTTCTGGCGCAAATCGGACCCATTGATCACGCCGGAACATTCACCGTCCCCAACATACTACGATGGCCAGTGCGGGCTCCCGCACCCAGATCACGAAAAGCCTCCCTCACGGGAGGCTTTTTGCGTTCGGGGTCCAAAGCCTCAGCCGCAGCCTCGCAATGTACGGACCCGGCTTGCGGTGCGCATGTCTCCGGGTCGGTCCCCCGAGCGCACCGCGAAGCGGCCATCAGATGCCTGTCGATCGCCGGCGGACGTCCGGGTGCTTAGGTAATCGTGGACGATTGCCGGGGACAGACCAGTCTTTATGCTCGAGCCGCCCTGATGGGCCGGACCCCGGATCTCCGGTCCGTGATGGTCGCGAGAAAGGGAACGTCGATGCGTCATGCCGGAACGCTGACCGGTCTGATCCTGGCAGCCACCGCCCCGCTGTACGTCGCCTGTGCGGTGGGACCCGAAGCCCCGCAGGTGAAGATCCCATCCGCCGGCACGGGTCCCTTCGTCGGTGCCGTCAACCCGGCGGTCGCCGCGGTGGAGGCCCGAGACGACTGGTGGCGGCTCTACGACGATCCGACCCTCGACGGCCTCATCCGCCAGGCCTTCGCCCGTAACAATGAGCTTGAAGCCGCTGTCGCCAATCTGGAGGCGGTGCGCGCCTCGCTGTCCGAGACGCGCGTCGCACGTCTTCCCGCGACGTCGGTCAGCGGTCGGCTGGAGCGGGGCCGCGGGTCGGCCGGAACGGTGTCCGGCCTGGCATCGGGCGGCGTCTTGCCCACGGTCGACACGGCCGACCTTGGCATCCAGGCCGGCTATGAAATCGATCTGTTCAGCCGGATCGAGGCGACCGTCCGCGCCGCCCGGGCAGACGCACGGGCGGCCGAAGCGGCGCTCGCCACAGTCCAGGTGACGGTCGCGGCCGAGACCACCCGCGCTTACGCCGACATCTGTTCGGCCAACGCCCAGATCTCCGTCGTGGACCGAACGCTCGATCTGCAGCGCGACACGGTCGGAACGACGCGGGCGCTGCTTGCCGAAGGCGTGGGCACGGAGCTGGACGTCGCCGGAGCCCGCGCCGCGCTGGCGCAGACGGAGGCGAACCTGCCGACCCTGCGCGCCGCCCGAAACGCGGCGTTGTTCCGCCTTGCGACCCTGACGGGCGTTACGCCCGGCGAAGCCAGCGACGCGGCCGCAGCCTGCGTCCGCCCGCCGCGACTAAGCCGTCCGATCCCGGTTGGCGACGGTGCCGCCCTGCTGGCGCGTCGTCCGGATGTGCGTCAGGCCGAGGCGAACCTCGCCGCGGCCGCCGCCCGTGTCAACGTGGCCACATCCAGCCTCTATCCGCGCATCAGCCTCGGCGGATCTGCCGGGGTCGCAGGATCCGGACTGGGCGAACTGGCAAACAGTGAGGGTTTCCGCTTCAGCCTCGGACCGCTGATCGACTGGTCGTTTCCGAATGTTCTCGCAGCCCGCGCCCAGATCAGGGCCGCCGACAGCCGATCGGACGCGGCCTTGGCCACCTTCGACCAGACCGTACTCACGGCTCTCGAGGAAACGGAAACGGCGCTTAGCAACTACGCCCATGAGCTGGACCGGCGCGCGACCCTTAACGAAGCTCGCGATCAGGCCGCCCGGGCCGCGAGCCTGTCGCGTCAGAGCTTCGACGCGGGCGTCGAGAGTTTCCTCGTGGTTTTGGACGCTGAACGGACCCTGGCCGCGGCGGACTCGGCCCTCGCTCAGTCGGACGCGCTTGTGACGACCTATCAGATCGCCCTGTTTCGAGCGCTCGCGGGCGGCTGGCAGCCGGAAATCTGACGACCGTTTTCACGCGCACGCGCTTCGGGCAGCGGCGAGACCCGACGTCGGTCGCAAGAGGCTGATTCCGGACAGGACAGGACAATCGGCATTGCCGCCCGGTGGCAGGGGCGTCGCAACATCGTTAACGGCATAAGTAGTATTTCTTACGGCGCTATGTCGCGCCTGAATAGAATCCAGGAAATTCAGACGTTTGAAGAATGCCTCGTCCGCGCGAGGTTGCGCAGCGAGAGTCTGCTTCAACACTTATAAACCGCGATCGGGAGACGTTCGGCGAACAAAGGAACATCAGTCCGAGTACGGGAGACGCCCCATGGCGCAGGATGCGCTCAACAGCCTCGAGTCCAAACTCTACGAGGCCGCCGACCGGTTGGCCGGTCAGGGCGCCGTGCAGGGTCTTCGCGTCGCGGACGCCGAGAATGCCGTTTCCGCTGACGCTGACAGCGGTGTCGCCACAGCCTTTCGGCGGCAGGAGATTTCGCCGGCGACCTCGGCCGATTCCGGTCTGACACTGTCGGGGACGGCGGACCTCTCGCTCACGGCTGCGCCCGCCGTGGATTCTGCCCCGACGAACCCGACGGGAGGCGGGGAAGCCCAAGGCACCCCCGCCACGGCGACAAACATCGCCGCCAGACCCGTCGACGTTGCAGGGGAGGGCGCTCGGCCGGTTCTTCCGGACCTGCTGACGCCGCAGCCGGACGGTGAAGTTGTCCTGCCCGGTTCGGACGTGGTCCCCGGCGTGGCTGGTGCACCTGACGGGCCGTTGCCCGCCCTGTCAGATCCCCCAACGCCTGATACCCCAGTCCCTGGCCTGCCGGGCCCCCCCGTAGTTGCGGAGCCGGTGGTTCCGGGCCCCGGAGCAGATTTCGACGTCGGTGGCGACCCTGGGGTTTCGCCACCAGCGCCGACCATGCCTCCCGCCGTGACCGGGCCCGTGCCGCCCGGGCCGGGGACCGAACCTGACATCGCGGGCGACCCCGGGGTCACGCCGCCCGAACCGACGCTCCCGCCTGTTGTGGCGGGCCCGGTCGTTTCAGGCCCCGGAGCAGATCCTGACGTTGGTGCCGACCCTGGGGTTTCGCCATCGGCACCGACCGTGCCTCCCGCCGTGACGGGGCCGGTGCCGCCGGGGCCTGGATCGCCAGCGCCGGGAGTCGATCCCGACGTCGGTGCCGAACCCGAAGTCACGACACCGCAACCAACACCGTCGCCTGTCGTCGCGGGGCCGGGGACAAATTCTGACACTGGGGCCGAGCCCGGGATCACGCCATCGCAACCCGCGCCATCCCCTGTTGTGACGGACCCGGTCGTTCCGGGCCCCGGCGTTGAGGCCGGCGTCGGAGCCGGACCCGGACTTGCGGCGCCGGGATCATCGCTGTCCCCGACTTCTACGACGTCGGTTGGCCAGCAGGGCATGCCGCCGTCGACCGAGGCGGCGTCGTCCGCGACCGGCCCGCGAACGGACGCTGACACGAGTTTGACGGTGGATGCGGGCCTCGGCCTGGTCGATACGGGTCTGGCCGTGGGTCTCGATCCCGTCGAGACGGTGCTCGGCACGGACATCGATCTGGGCGTCGATCTCGCGCCCGTTATCGATGCTGCGACCGGTGTGCTGGCCGGCCTCTCTCCCGCGTCGTCGACCGGCCCCGACACGGACCTGACGCTGGATGCGGGTCTCGGCCTGGTCGATACAGGTCTGGCCGTGGGTCTCGACCCTGTCGAGACAGTGCTCGGCACGGATATCGATCTGGACGTCGCTCTCGATCTCGCCCCTGTCGTCGATGTTGCGACCGGTGTGCTGGCCGGCCTCTCTCCCGCGCCGTCGACCGGCCCCGACACGGACCTGACGCTGGATGCGGGTCTCGGCCTGGTCGATACAGGTCTGGCCGCGGGTCTCGACACTGTCGAGACAGTGCTCGGCACGGATATCGATCTGGACGTCGCTCTCGATCTCGCCCCTGTCGTCGATGTTGCGGCCGGTGTGCTGGCCGGCCTCTCTCCCGCGCCGTCGACCGGCCCCGACACGGACCTGACGGTGGATGCGGGCCTCGGCCTGGTCGATACGGGTCTGGACGTGGGTCTCGACCCCGTCGAGACAGTGCTCGGCACGGATATCGATCTGGACGTCGCTCTCGATCTCGCCCCTGTCGTCGATGTTGCGACCGGTGTGCTGGCCGGCCTCTCTCCCGCGCCGTCGACCGGCCCCGACACGGACCTGACGGTGGATGCGGGCCTCGGCCTGGTCGATACGGGTCTGGACGTGGGTCTCGACCCCGTCGAGACGGTGCTCGGCACGGACATCGATCTGGACGTCGCTCTCGATCTCGCGCCTGTCATCGATGCTGCGACCGGTGTGCTGGCCGACGTCGTGGCCGGCGTCTCTTCAGCGCCGTCGACCGGCCCGGACACGGACCTGACGGTGGATGCGGGTCTCGGCCTGGTCGATACGGGTCTGGACGCGGGTCTCGACCCCGTCGAGACGGTGCTCGGCACGGATATCGATCTGGATGTCGGTCTCGACCTCGCGCCTGTCGTCGAGGCCGGAACGGATCTGCTGGGCGACGTCTTGGCCGGTGTCACACCGGCACCTGTGCCGTCGACCGGCCCCGACACGGACCTGACGGTGGATGCGGGTCTCGGCCTGGTCGATACGGGTCTGGCCGTGGGGCTCGATTCCGTCGAGACGGTGCTCGGCACGGATATCGATCTGGATGTCGGTCTCGACCTCGCGCCTGTCGTCGAGGCCGGAACGGATCTGCTGGGCGACGTCTTGGCCGGTGTCACACCGGCACCTGTGCCGTCGACCGGCCCCGACACGGACCTGACGCTGGATGCGGGTCTCGGCCTGGTCGATACGGGCCTGGACGTGGGTCTCGACCCCGTCGAGACGGTGCTCGGCACGGATATCGATCTGGACGTCGATCTGGACCTCGCGCCCGTGGTCGGTGCCGCGACCGGTGTGGTGGACGGCGTCGTGGCCGGCGTCGGGCCCGCGCCCGCGTCATCGACCGGCCCGGACACGGACCTGACGGTGGATGCGGGGCTCGGCTTGGTCGATACCGGTCTGGACGTGGGTCTCGACCCCGTCGAGACGGTGCTCGGCACCGACGTTGATCTGGACGTCGATCTCGATCTCGCGCCTGTCATCGATACCGGAACTGGTCTGCTGGGCGACGTCGTGGCCGGCGTCGCGCCCGCGCCATCGACCGGCCCCGATACGGACCTGACGGTGGATGCGGGTCTCGGCCTGGTCGATACGGGTCTGGCCGTGGGGCTCGATCCCGTCGAGACGGTGCTCGGTACGGATATCGATCTGGACGTCGATCTCGATCTCGCGCCTGTCATCGATACCGGAACTGGTCTGCTGGGCGACGTCGTGGCCGGGGTCGCGCCCGCGTCATCGACCGGCCCGGACACGGACCTGACGGTGGATGCGGGGCTCGGCCTGGTCGATACGGGCCTGGACGTGGGTCTCGACCCCGTCGAGACGGTGCTCGGCACGGATATCGATCTGGACGTCGATCTCGCGCCCGTCATCGATGCTGCGACCGGTGTGCTGGCCGACGTCGTGGCCGGCGTCTCTTCCGCGCCGTCGACCGGCCCCGACACGGACCTGACGGTGGATGCGGGTCTTGGCCTGGTCGATACGGGTCTGACCGTGGGTCTCGATTCCGTCGAGACGGTGCTCGGCACCGACATCGATCTGGACGTCGCTCTCGACCTCGCGCCTGTCGTCGAGGCCGGAACGGATCTGCTGGGCGACGTCTTGGCCGGTGTCACACCGGCACCTGTGCCGTCGACCGGCCCCGACACGGACCTGACGCTGGATGCGGGTCTCGGTCTGGTCGATACGGGCCTGGACGTGGGTCTCGACCCCGTCGAGACGGTGCTCGGCACGGATATCGATCTGGACGTCGATCTCGATCTCGCGCCTGTCATCGATACCGGAACTGGTCTGCTGGGCGACGTCGTGGCCGGGGTCGCGCCCGCGTCATCGACCGGCCCGGACACGGACCTGACGGTGGATGCGGGGCTCGGCCTGGTCGATACCGGTTTGGACGTGGGTCTCGACCCCGTCGAGACGGTGCTCGGCACCGACGTTGATCTGGACGTCGATCTCGATCTCGCGCCTGTCATCGATACCGGAACTGGTCTGCTGGGCGACGTCGTGGCCGGCGTCGCGCCCGCGCCATCGACCGGCCCCGATACGGACCTGACGGTGGATGCGGGTCTTGGCCTGGTCGATACGGGTCTGGCCGTGGGGCTCGATTCCGTCGAGACGGTGCTCGGCACCGACATCGATCTGGACGTCGCTCTCGACCTCGCGCCTGTCGTCGAGGCCGGAACGGATCTGCTGGGCGACGTCTTGGCCGGTGTCACACCGGCACCTGTGCCGTCGACCGGCCCCGACACGGACCTGACGCTGGATGCGGGCCTCGGTCTGGTTGATACGGGTCTGGCCGTGGGGCTCGATTCCGTCGAGACGGTGCTCGGCACCGACATCGATCTGGACGTCGCTCTCGACCTCGCGCCTGTCGTCGAGGCCGGAACGGATCTGCTGGGCGACGTCTTGGCCGGTGTCACACCAGCACCTGTGCCGTCGACCGGCCCCGACACCGACCTGACGGTGGATGCGGGTCTCGGCCTGGTCGATACGGGTCTGGACGCGGGTCTCGACCCCGTCGAGACGGTGCTCGGCACGGATATCGATCTGGATGTCGGTCTCGACCTCGCGCCTGTCGTCGAGGCCGGAACGGATCTGCTGGGCGACGTCTTGGCCGGTGTCACACCGGCACCTGTGCCGTCGACCGGCCCCGACACGGACCTGACGCTGGATGCGGGCCTCGGCCTGGTCGATACGGGTCTGGCCGTGGGGCTCGACCCCGTCGAGACGGTGCTCGGCATCGACGTCGACCTCGACCAGGACGTCGATCTCAACCTTGCGCCTGTCATTGAGACCGGAACGGGCCTGCTGGGCGACATCGTGGCCGGTGTAACGCCGGCACCTTCCACGGGCTCGGACACGGACGTGACGGTGGATGCGGGCCTCGGCCTGGTAGATGCCGGTCTGGACGTGGGTCTTGACCCCGTCGAGACGGTGCTCGGCACCGACATCGACCTCGACCTGGACGTCGATCTCGACCTCGCGCCTGTCATCGAGACCGGACCGCGTCTGCTGGGCGACGTCGTGGCCGGTGTAACGCCGGCACCCTCGACGGCCCCGGACACGGGCCTGACGGCGGACTCGGGCCTCGGCTTTGTCGATGCCGGTCTGGACGTGGGTCTCGACCCCGTCGAGACGGTGCTCGGCACTGGCATTGATCTGGACGTCGATCTCGACCTCGCGCCTGTCATCGAGACCGGAACGGGTCTGCTGGGCGGCGTCGTGGCCGGTGTCACGTCGGCACCGGCACCCTCGACGGCCCCGGACACGGACCTGACGGTCGATGCGGGCCTCGGCCTGGTCGACATGGGTCTGGACGCGGGTCTCGACCCCGTCGAGACGGTGTTCGGCACCGATATCGACCTCGACCTGGACGTCGATCTCGACCTCGCGTCTGTCATCGACGCCGAAACTGGTTTGCTGGGCGACGTCGTGGGCGGCGCTATGCCCGCGCCCGCTCTCACGCCTTCGACCGGCCTGGACACGGAGCAGACGGTGGACGTGGGCCTCGACCCCGTCGAGACGGTGTTCGGCACCGATATCGACCTTGATCTGGACCTCGATCTCGATCTCGCGCCGGTCATCGGCACTGCGACCGGGGTAATGGACGGCGTCGCGGTCGGAGTCACGCCGGCGCCGGTGCCGGCACACTCGACGGCCCCGGACACGGACCTGACGGTGGACGCGGGCCTCGGCTTTGTCGATGCCGGTCTGGATGTAGGTCTCGACCCCGTCGAGACGGTGCTCGGCACCGACGTCGACCTGAACGTCGATCTCGACCTCGCGCCTGTCATCGAGACCGGAACGGGGCTGCTGGGCGGCGTCGTGGCCGGTGTCACGCCGGCACCGGCACCCTCGACGGCCCCGGACACGGACCTGACGGTCGATGCGGGTCTCGGCCTGGTCGACACGGGCCTGGACGTGTCCCTGGATCCGGTCGAATCGTTGCTGGACATCGATCTGGATCTGGACCTCGGGCTTGACGCCGACATCCTCGGTTTGGCGTCGGTGCCGCAGTCGGGGGCACCGCTGCAGGGCGATTCGTCCACGGCTGACCTGTTCGAGTTGGCGGGAGGCCTGAGCGATCTGTCGAGCGTCGTGCCCGAGCCGGACCTGTTCGCCACTCTCGGCGATCTGCCGACGAGCGACCTGACCCTGTCCCAGCTGCTGGACAGCGCCAGCCTGGTCAGCGGATCAAGCCTGTCTCAGGACTACTTTGATGCGGCTCCGGTCACAGAGGTCGCTTCGGTCCCTGTGCTGTCGAGCCCAGCCAATATGCTCACGCTGTCGACCACTGTGGAGCCGCCCACGGCCCTCGTCGGCACAGCCCTGATCGACGCGGTGACGGCCCCGGTGACCACCAGTCTCACCGCGGCGACCTCTGCCCTGCGGTCGTTCGGCTCGCGCCTGTTCTAGAGAGCCGTCGGTGAACCAGGCCATACAGAAACAGGATGGACTCGCGGCCCATGCGGCCGTGACCCTCCTTTGCGCCACCGTGGCGATCAACATCCTGGGCCTGGCCCTCCCCGTGGCGGCTCAGCAGATCTTCGGGCGGGTCATCCGCGAGCCCCAGACGGGTACGCTCAACGTCCTGATCGTCCTGGTGCTGGTGTGCGCGGTGCTCGAGGGCGGGCTCCGGTTCGGGCGCGGCTACATCATGAGCACGGTCGACCGGCAGTTCATGACCCGACGCCTCCACTGGCTGTGCGACCGGGTCGTCCGCAGACAAGAGTTCGTCGTGGCATCGCCCGCCGCAGCCAGTCTGGAACTGGCGACGAGCCTCAGCAAGACGAAGGACCGCATCAACGGCCAGCTTATCGTCGCGCGCGCCGAGCTGCTCTTCGCGCCCGTGATCGTCTTGCTGATTTATTACATCTCCTGGATTTGCGGTCTTACAGTAACGTTAATCGTGATCGGTAGTGCCGCGTTGACCTATCGGCACGCGCGCCGCCTGCCTGACTGTTCCGAAGCTAACTTTCGCACGACGGAGCGGCGGTACGAATTCCTGTTTTCGGTCTTCAGCGCCGTTCGCTCGGTCAAGGGGCTGGGCGTCGAGCACCGCATGGCACGGGACTACGAGCGGCTTCAGGCGGAGGTGGCGCGCGCCAATACGGCCACGGCGGACCTCGTCGGCCGGATCATGAACCAGGCCCAGCTCGCCAATCAGGTGCTCACCGCCTCTCTGTTGGTGGTCTGCGCCACGCTGGTGACCGAGGGCATGACGCTCGGCGCGGCCTCGGCGATCATCCTGCTGGCGGGCCGGCTTGTGGAACCGACGCAGAGGGCGGTCTTCATCTTCGTCCAGGCCCGGGATCTGCGCAAGGCGGAGGAGACCATCGCGGCGTTCTCGGCCGGGGTGGTCGACGCCGTGATCGCGCCGGTCGGCGTTGCGGGCGCGCGCGGGGATCTTGTCCTTGATGCGGTGGAGCTGGACACGAGCGACGATGCGACCGGGGCTTTCGGGGCGAGGCCGATCAGCTTCTCAACGGATGCGGGACGGACGATCGCGATCGCTCCAGGCAGTGAAATCCTCACGACGGCCCTCCTGCGCGCGATCGCCGGGATCGTCCCCGCGAGAAGCGGCCTCGTCACGATCGACGGTCGCGACATCGCCCATATCGCCCAGTCTGACCGCAACCGGCTCGTCTCCTATCTGTCTCCCGATGCCCGACTGTTCGATGGGACGATCCGGGACAACATCACCCGGTTCGGCGAGGTGTCCCTGACGGAGGCCATGGCGGTCGCCCGACTGCTCGATATGGAAGCCCGCTTCAACGAGCTTCCGCGCGGCGTCGAGACGGTGGTCGGCGGCCCGGGCGAAGAGGCCGTGCCGCCGGGGCTGCAGCAGCAGATCGCCCTGCTGCGCGCGCTCGTCCTGCGGCCGCGGGTGATCCTGTTCGACAATGCCGATCGGGGCCTGGACCGCGACGCCTATGCCCGGATGGTGCAGTTCTTCGCCCGGATCCGTCACAGCGCCACGATCGTCCTGGCCACCGACGACGCCAATCTGGCGGCGCTGGCGGACGCCACCTACGGCCTTGACGGGCGCGGCCTGACGCTGCGCGACGATTTCACCGCACGGAGCCGTGCCTATTCGACCCTGAAGCTATGAGCGCCCTGGCGGTCAGCGTCCGGCCCGGCGCGGACTCTCCGCTGGCGGGTGCGATCCGCGCCAACGCTCCGCGCGTGGCGGATGCGCCGGCGTTTGCGCATCTTCTGAGCGTCCTGTGCGAACATTCCGGCCAGGACGCGGCGCTCAAGGATCTGCTCGGGGCCCTGCCCACCGATCCCGGCATGCCGATGGGGGAAGCCCTTCTCGCGACGGTCGCCAACCTGGGATTCGAGGCGCATCGGGTGAAGGTCCCCGGCGAGGCGACCGGGCCGTGGCTTCTGACGGGCCCTCGCGACGAGGCGCCCCGGATCGTGACCCAGGACTATGCGGGTGGCCTGTGGGAGCATGATGCGGACGGCACGGTCCGGGTCTATTCGGCCCGCCACACACCGCAGTCGTGGGCCTGCTGGGCCTTCCGCTCCGAACGCTACCGACATGCCACGGCCGCGGAGCAGCGGCAGCATACCGGTTTTGGCTGGATGCAGGCGCTCGCGGCCCATCTGACCGACGTGCCGCTGCTTCTGGCCCTGATCAGCGTGCTGATCGTGGCCACGGCCCTGGCCTTGCCGCTGCTGGCCTCGACCTTCTACGCCCAGGTGTTCGCCCTCGCCGATTTCACGCCCGTGCCCTTCTTCACCGTCGCCTGCGTCGCGGTGATCCTGCTGAAGACCCAGCTGTTCGCCCTCCGCACGCGGACGCTGGCCTGGGTGGCCAACCGGCTCGACTATCTGGTCAGCACCGCCACCTTCGCCCGGCTTCTGGCCCTGCCGCCCCAGGTCTCCGAGCGGGCCAATGCGCGCAACCAGGCGGCGCGGCTGCGCTCCTTCGAGGGGGTGCGGGACTTTCTGTCCGGGCCGATCGCGGTGATGTTGCTGGACCTGCCGATTGCGGTGGCGGTCATCATCGTCCTGACCTTGGTCTCCCCCCCGATCGCCGGGGCCCTGGCCATGGTGGTGGCCGCCCATGGCCTGCTGTTCTGGATCATCTGGGGCAGGGTGCGCGTCCAGACCAGCGTTGTCGCCGATCAGGCGACCGAAACCCAACGCATGATGATCGAGACGTTCGAGAAGCGGTCGCTGATCCGGGAATGCGGACTGCAGGACCGCTGGGCGGACCTTCAGATCCGCAAGATCGCCGCCGACCAGAATGCCCAGGCGCGTCTCAGGCTCCTGGGGGCCTCCAGCGAGTCGATCGCCGGCGTGCTGCTCAATGCCGGCCTGATGTTCATCTTCGTGGCTTCGGTACACGAGATCTGGGCCGGCCGGTTGGCGCCGGCCTACCTGCTTGGGCTGCTGCTGGCCAGCATGGTGTCTCTGGCCCCGTTCCACGGCCTGTGTCTGGCGGTGCCGCGGATGGAACAGGTCAGGAAGAGTATCGCCCAGATCGATGCCTTCATGCAGACCCCGACGGAGGACGACGACACCAGCGAGCGGCGGCTGCCCGAGGTTCTCGGCAATATCGCCTTCCTGAACGCCACATTCCGGACCGCCGACACGCGCCCCGTCTTCGTCGGGCTGGATCTGTCGATCCGCGCCGGCGAGGTCATCGGCATCTCCGGCGGCAACGGCTCGGGCAAGACGACCCTGCTGAAGTTTGCCCACGGGATGATCATCCCGCAGATGGGGGCTTTGCATGTTGAGGGCGTCGACGTGCGCCAACTCTCCGCCGCAGAACTCCGCCGCCGGGTGGCCTACATCCCGCAGGATCCCAGCTTCCTGCCGGGCTCGCTGCGCACCAATCTGGCCTTCGCCAATCCGCTGGCCAGCGAGGCGCAACTGCACAAGGCGCTCGCGCTGACCGGCAT
This sequence comes from Brevundimonas sp. LM2, assembly GCF_002002865.1. Classification (NCBI taxonomy): domain Bacteria; kingdom Pseudomonadati; phylum Pseudomonadota; class Alphaproteobacteria; order Caulobacterales; family Caulobacteraceae; genus Brevundimonas; species Brevundimonas sp. LM2. The sequence continues at coordinate 1,983,176 of NZ_CP019508.1, forward strand.
CGGCTGGGCCGCCGACATCCTCGATGCGCGGATCCCGCCGGCCAGCACCCAGGGCGCGGAGTTTCGCTTCCGGTTCGCCATCGCCCAAGCGCTGCTCATCGACAGCCGAGTGTGGCTGATCGACGAGATGCCCAACGCCCTGCTGAACGGCGGACTGGGCGACGATCTCAAGCGCATTCTCCGGGCGGCCAGGGGGCGGCGAACCGTCCTGTTCGTCTCGCACCGGTCCGATTTCCTCGGCCTCGCCGACCGGATCGTCGCGCTTCGCTACGGGCAGGTTCCGCGCGTCAGCACGCCTGCTCAACTGTTCGAGAGTGTCGCATGATGAAAACCGCCGTCCACAGCGTGCCGTCGCTGCGCGTCAACAGCGAGGCGACACGCAGCCTCGTGCGTCCGTTGAACGTCACCGAAACCTACCCCCAGAGGTTGGTGCGGCGGGCCACCCTGATCGGTTCCATGGCCGTTGTCTTTGCCGTGGGCTGGAGCGCCGTGGCTCAGGTCAGCGAAGTGTCCCGCGGCACCGGCGTGCTGGTGCCCACCCTTCGCGAACGCGCGCTCCAGCATCTCGAGGGCGGGCGGGTCGCCGCCATCATGGTCCGGGAAGGCGAGATCGTTAAGGCGGGACAGGCAGTCGTGAGCCTTGCCGACGGGGCCACGCCGCAGGACCTCGAGGTGGCCCGCAGCAGGGCGGCGGACATCCAGGCCCAGATCGACGCGCTGGAGGCCTTGCGGTCCGGGTCGCGGCCGGTCACCGGTCCGCAGGCCGTCGGGGCGGCGGCGATGAGCGCGGCCAATGCCGTTGTGCGCGGCCAGGCGCTGGACCTCGAACGCGCCCAGTTGGCGGCCCAGTCCGCGCAGGTGGCCGAGGCGACGGCATCGGCCGCGATCGAACTGTCCACCGCGCGCCGTGATCTCGAGCTCGTCCGGCAGGAGTACGACCGGTATCGGCGGCTGGCCGACCAGGGCCTGGTCGCCGGGATCACGGTGGCGGAGAAGGAGCGGGCGCGGGTGGCGGCCGAGGGGCGTGTCCAGGTTCTGTCGCGGCAACTCGACGGCTCCCGCGCTCGCCTCACGGAAAGCCGCCGCGCGATGGGCTCGTTCAGCGCGAGATCGGATCTCGAGCTGGGCGAACAGATCCGCGTCCTGAGGGAGGGGCTGGCGGAAGCCGAGGGGGATCTGGCCAAGGCGACCGAGCGCAACGCCAATCTTGTCCTGCGCAGCCCGGTGGACGGCATCGTCAAGGACATCATCCCGGACTCGCTTGGAGAGGTCATCCCCGCTGGGGGGCGGCTCGCCACGATCGTGCCGGTGACGTCCCCGCTCTTCGCGGAGGTGGAGATCCCGGCCGATCAGGTCAGCTATCTGAAGGTCGGGCAAGAGGCGCGGGTCAAGGTCACGGCCTTCGACTTCACCCGGTACGGCTGGGCCAGGGGCAGGCTGGAGTTCATCTCCCCGTCTTCCTTCGTCAACGACCAGGGACTGCGCTTCTATCGCGCGCGCGTGGCCCTGGAGTCCAATACCCTTCCGCGACGGTCGGGGGCCCGGCTGCTGCCCGGCATGGAGCTGAGGGTCGATCTGATCACAGGCCGCAAGACCGTTCTGGACTATCTCCTGAGCCCGGTCCGTCGCGGTCTCGATTCCAGCTTTTCGGAGCGCTAGCGATGGTCTCCCCCTCCACCGGGTCGATCGGCGCGCGGCGCGTCCTGCTGGTCGATGACGACCGGCTCGTCCTGATGATGATGACGGACGTTCTCGAGCGTCTCGGCCATTCGGTCGAGACGGCGCAGAACGGGGCCGAGGCCTATGCGATGATCCGCGAGCGACCCGATCGGGCCGATGTCGTGCTGGCCGATCGGATGATGCCCATCATGGACGGCCTGGCCCTGACCCGCCGGCTGAAGCGGGAGGTGGCGACGCGGCTGCTCCCGGTCATTCTCCTGACCGGCGCCTCCGCACCGAGCGACCAGGCCGAGGGTCTGGCGGCGGGCGCCTTCTACTACCTGCCCAAGCCGGTGGACGACGCCCTGCTGGACCGGGTCATCGGTGCGGCGATGCAGGAACACGACAGCCAGAAGCGCATCCGCCAGACGCTGCGCACACACCAGACCGCCTTCGCCAATCTGCAGGTGGCCCAGTTCACCCTCGACCGGCCGGACGAGGTCGAGGGCGTCGCCAGCCTTCTGGCCAGCATGGCACCCGACCCCGAGCGCGCCTTCCAGGGGCTGAATGCCCTGATCGGCAACGCCATCGAGCACGGTCTGTATCAGATCGGCCGGACCGCCAAGGAGGAGCTCACGGCCCGCGGGGCGTTCCAGGCGGAGCTCCAGCGCCGGGCTTCCGGCGTCAGCGGGACGGTCGAGGCGAGCGGGACCCGCAAGGCCGAAGGGATCCACTATCTGGTCAAGGATCCCGGCCCGGGTTTCGCCTGGCGCACCCGGATCGGCGCAGACCCGTCGACCGCCCGAAGCAAGGGCGGCCGGGGAGTGGCCCGGGCGGCGGTGCTCTTCGACACCCTGGCCTACAACGCCGCCGGCAATGCCGTGGCCGGTCTGATGCGACACGAGAAAACGGAGACCTGGTGATGAATAGATCGAACTTTCTGCGCTTCTTTCGTCTTGCATCGATCGACTTCGCCTTCGCGACCGCCTTCGTGCTCATCGCGGCCCTCGTGGGCTGGCTCTGGTTCAGGACGATCGCGACCAGCGGCGAAGCTTTCGATCACGAAGCCGAAGTCCTGGCGGCCCAGGGCGAGGCGGCCTCCAGCGTGGTCCTGGTCCGGGTCAAGGATCTGGTCGCGTTCAGTGAAGCCGGCGCGGAAGACAGGGTGGCCGAGAAGCTGAAGACGGCGAGCCGCACCAGTCCCTACCTGACGGACCTCGGCTATTTCGAAACCCGCTCGACGGTCGGCCGGTCTTTCATGGCGGGTCGGGGCGCGATCGGACCGGCAGCGTCCGATCGCGAGCAGATCGCCCGCGACCTGCTCCGCAGCCCAGGCCTGATCGCGGTCTTCCCGGCCTCGCGCTACCCGCTTCTCTTCCCTTCAGCCGACCCCCTCGACCTGGTCTTCGCCCAGACCGGGCCCGCCGCCCAGGCGGATCAGGCGGTCAGAATCTACTATGGTCGGCTTTCCCTGGCCCTTCTGGCGCGTGAGCTCAGCGCCGAAACCCACAGCGCCGCCCTGTCGTCCATCACCGCCGAGAGCGACGGCATGCCCATCGCATGGCGCGCCAACTCGCGCCCGACCTGGTCCGACCGACTCGTACCGGCGCGCGACAGGCAGATCGCCGTCCGCTTCGCGCGCGACTATTCGCCCGTGTTCGCCTTTTCCCATACCTCGAAACAGACGGGGCCGCTGATCATGGTGACCGCCGGACTGCTGGCGGTCTTCCTCCTGTTGGCCATGGTGGTCCTTCGCTCGCAAAGACGACGCGTCGAGCAGGCCGCACGGCTTCGCAACGCCGTAGACCAGGCTGAACGGGCCAATGAGGCGAAGAGTACCTTCCTGGCCAATATGAGCCACGAGATCCGTACGCCGCTGAACGGAGTCCTGGGCATGGCCGAGCTCATGTCGCGGACCGACCTGACCGAACAGCAGGCCCTCTATACCGGGCAGATCGCCGCCTCGGGATCGTCCCTGCTGGCGATCCTCAACGACATCCTCGACGTCTCCAAGCTCGAGGACGGCATGATGGCCGTCGATCCGGTCGAGACCGACATCCCGCAACTGCTGCAGGACATCGGCACCTTCTACAACGGGCAGGCGGGCCAGAGGGGCAACACCCTGATGCTGGACCTCGACGGGTCGGTCCCTCGGTTTGGCCTGGTCGATCCGACGCGTCTGCGCCAGGTCATCGGCAACCTGGTCTCGAACGCCATCAAATTCACCGAAAACGGCGAGGTGACCATCGGGGCCCGCTGCGAGTCCGATGCCTCCGGCTCGGCGACGCTGCGGATCGCGGTCACGGACACGGGCCTGGGCATCGGGCCCGAAGAGCAGAAGCGGCTGTTTGAACGGTTCGTCCAGGCCAACGACTCCATCACCCGGACGCACGGCGGCACCGGCCTCGGGCTGTCGATCTGCCAGCAGCTTTGCGGCCTGATGGGCGGGGGCGTGAGCTGTGAGAGCGAACTCGGCCGGGGGTCGACCTTCGTGGCCACCGTCCGGATCGCGCGCTGCGACAGGGGCGCGCCCGCCGTCGTCCAGCAGGGCACGGTCGGATTGGTCGGCGCGTCCGCCACGGTCAGGCGGATCGCCGGGTCCGCGCTGGAGCGCGCCGCCTTCGCCGTGGTGCATTATGCCTCCTTCGACGCCCTGGCCGAGGCTCTGCAGAGCGGGGTCGCCCCCCCTCTGGCCGGTATCGTCATCGACGAAGCCAACGACATTCATGAGGCCCGCGAGGGCTGGCTGTCGGTCCGGGCAGCCCTGACCGGCGAGGGATCGGCCTGGTCCATCCTCCTGGCGGACCGCCAGACCCACCGGTCCTATCCCTCGTTCGACCGCGTGCTGATCAAACCCTTCCTGCCTGAAGCCCTGGGCCAGGCGGCAATGGATCTGAGCGCCGCGCGCCCTGTATCGGCCTTGCCGGTCGCGGTACCCCCCGCCCCGGTGGCGAGCGCCCCTATGTTCACGGGCCGCCGGCTACTGCTGGTGGATGACAATGACGTCAACCTGATCGTCGCCTCGGAACTGCTCCAGGATCTCGGGTTCGAGGTCGCCACGGCCAGGGACGGCCGCAAGGCCATCGCCGCGGCCGACGGGGGGAATTTCGATGTCATCCTGATGGACTGTCGGATGCCGGTGATGGACGGTTATGAGGCCACGCGAACCCTGAAGTCCCTGATGGGGGCTGGCCGTCTGCGCGATGTGCCCATCATCGCCCTGACGGCGAATGCGATGAAGGGCGATCGGGAGACGTGCCTGGCCGCGGGAATGGACGACTTCCTGGCCAAGCCCATCAGCAAGCGCGATCTCGTGGCGGTGCTCAACAAGCTCCCGGGGCTGGCACCAAAACCGGGCTTGGCCATCGACGCGATCCCGTCTCCCCCTGAACCTATGGAGAGGCAAAGACAGCCGGTGGAGAGGCCTGGGCAGATCGCCCCGGCCCGAGCCGCAGCGTTGAAAGTCCGGACTGTGCCATCCGGCCCGGAGGGGGTCCGGCCGAGCCCGGCGGCGGGCAATGAGGGCGGCCCGGTGTCGACCGTGGCGGCGGCACTGGCGGCATCGGCAGCATCGGCCGCGACGCGCCAGCCGATCGCCCTGTTCGATCCTGAGGCCTTCGATGAGACGCGCAGAACCGTGCGCGCTTTCGGCACCTTGATCGCCATCTACCGAACCGATACCGCAGGCCATCTCGAGGCTCTGCAGAGAGCGCTCTCGATGGGGAACATCGCCGACGGGATTCTTCCCGCACACACCATCAAGAGTGGCAGCCGGATCGTGGGTGCTACCGGCCTTGCGGCTCTCGCGGAAGCCATGGAAACGCGCCTGAGGACTGGTCGTCGGATCGAGGCGAGTGAACTCGAAGACCTTCGATCCAGGATGGGTCAGGCTTTCGCAGCCACCCTCGTTCAGATCGACCGACGGATGGAGGTGTCTCTCGCCCTGGCGTCGTGATTTCGGCGAAAGAGGCGGCGGTACCATTCGAGACGAGCCATGGTGTGTCCTGACTTGCCGAGTTCCGAGGTATAGGGCGATGTCAGGCGCTCGACCTCTAACGGCCATCGTCCGGCGAAGTCGCGAAGCACTGCGTCTCACCTGACCGAAGCCGTTCTCACGCCGGAACTTCCACCGTCCGCAACATACTATGATGGCCAGTGCGGGCTCCCGCACCCAAATCACCGACAAAGCGCCGCCCCTGTATTCCAGGGGCGGCGCTTTGCGTTCGGCGTGACCGCGCCGCCCTCGAGCAGGGGCGTCCGGTCGGCCATCGGGCGCTGGCTCACTCTGCGGATCGTCTCGGCCCGATTCACCGCCCGGGTGTTGCAGGCGCAGTACCAGCACAGGGTCCGGAAGAACGGGATGTGGGCATAGAGCGACACGGCCTCCTCGGCCGGCACCCGGCCCAGCCAGTCGGCCCAGTCGGCGGCCCCGACCTGGGGCGTGAAATGGGCGGCGGTCGGATAGCTGGTGTAGCGCGGCAGGTTGGCGTCGTAGCGGGCGATCAGAGCGGCCGTGCGCAGGGTCTTGCGCGTTTCCGCGCAGGCGAGGGCGACGAGGGACATGGCGGGCTCCGAGACGCCGATCGGCCTTATCCACGTCTCGATCCGACTAGGGACGGACCTCGCCGACGTCTTTGACCTCGGTCAAACCGCGGGCTCAGGCCTCGCCCTCGGCCAGGGCCCGCAGGACCTCGGGGCGCTCGACCCGCAGTTCGGTCAGGGACAGGAGGCGGATCACCCCCTGGGTCTTGAGCCGCGTGAGGATCCGGCTGACCGTCTCGATGGTCAGACCCAGATAGTCGGCGATCTCGGCCCGCGTCATGGGCAGATGAACGACGCCCTCCGGGCCCCGCCGCGCCGGATCATGGCTGGGGAGGTCGATCAGGAAGGTGGCGACGCGCTCGAGTGCGGTCTTGCGACCCAGCAGCAGCATCTGGTTCTGGGCCGCCGCCAGTTCGTGGTTGGCGCGATCCAGCAGCGCCGTCTCGAGCGCGGGCGTCTCGCGGATCAGGGTCCGGTAGTCGCTTTTGCGGAAGCGACAGGCCGTGACCGGCTCGATCGCCTCGGCCGAAAAGACGTAGGCGTCCCCCGTCGCCAGCCCCAGGAAATCGCCCGTGAACAGGAAGCCGACGATCTGGCGACGCCCGTCGGCGAGCAGCTTGTAGACCCTGACCGACCCCGAGGTGATGTTGAACACATGCAGCGCCGGGTCTTCGGCGCGGGTCAGGGTGGCTCCCGCCTTCAGGACCACGTGCTCCGCCAGAGAGTCGAGGCGGGTGAGATCGGCAGGATCGATGCTGGCGCACACGCTCAGGGGTCGCGCCCCGCAGGCGTCGCAGGCGTTGCTGGGACGGCGGTCGGCACATCCGGCGGGCAGGGCCTTGAGCTCGAGCATCGGGTCATCCTGACAATGGTCGCAAGCTAGGCCTTTCGCGGTTTCGAAACAAACGATTGCGCCAGATCAAGGCGCGGTGCCGGTTCAAACGCCCATGGCCGGATGGCCTTCATCGTGACCCCGCTGCGATGCGATGAGCTGGACGACGCCCTCGTTCTGGCCAGGCTCGGCTACGCGCGCTTCGACGAAGCGGAGTGGCGCCGCGATCTCGGGGCCGATGCGACGAATGCGGGACACGGCAGCGCGCTCATCGCCCGAAAGGACGCGGGTCGGCCCTGCGGCCTGATCCTCTACCGGATCTTGGCCGTTCCGGACCGGCTTCCGGTGCTGGAGATCGCCCGCCTCGTGGCCTTCGATCTCACCCAGCCCCGACCCATCGCCGAAGCCCTGTTGGACGAAGCCGTGCGGCGCGCGCGTCTGGCCGATTGCGACACCCTGCGGTTCACCCGTCCGCTGGCTGCGTCGCACGACGCCCTGGCCCTGATCCTCGCCTCGGGGCTGGCGGATCTCCACAGCGTGTTTTGACAATGGCGTTGCGCATGTCGAGTCGGCGCAAGGGCGGGCCGCGCCGCGGACCTTCCGCCGCGACACCGCCGCTTCAGTAGTAGCCCGCGCCGGCCTGGCTTGCGGCCCATCGTCTCGCGGACAGGTTATCCAGCTTCGTCGGCCACGAGGTCACGCCGGGGCGCAATTCCGAGGCCCGGAGCAGGACGGCAGGCCAGGTCGCCTGGCCGGCTTCGTCGCGCAGTTCGAACCGGATGGTCGGATCGGCCGCGGTCAGATCGAAGTCGACGACGCCGAAATTGACGTCCGCCGAGAAGGCCTGGCGCACCCGCATCACGGGCCGGCCGGTCAGGTACAGATCGACCGTGTCCTGGGCCAGGGGCGAACTGACGAACTCGTAGAGATCGTAGCCGCCGCGCTGCGACCAGGGCAGGCAGTTCATCTCGCCGAAATGGGTGTCGCCGGACAGAAGCACGACGCCGGTCACCCCGGCCTGCATGACCTCGGCGAAGACGGCGTCCCGTTCGTGGGTGAACGAGGCCCAGGAATCCGCGCCCTCGACCTTGCCGTCGTTCCACCCCGAGCCGGAGATCAGCACCTTGAACGGCGCCTGGCTGGCCTTCAGTCCCTGCAGCAGCCAGTCACGCTGCGCGGTGCCGAGCATCGTCTTGCCCGCCACGTTCGGGGCCTCGTTGGGGTCGCGGTGATAGCGGACGTCGAGGAAGAAGAAATCGATTCCGCCCTGGGACCAGCGAAAGAAGGCTCCGGGCGTGTCGGGCAGGCCGGCGGCGGGATTGGGCCAGTAGCGTTTGAAGGTCTCCAGCGCTGCGGCCTTGCCCGGATGCCGACGGTCCTGGTCGTTGAGGCCGTAGTCGTGGTCGTCCCAGATGCAGAACTGCGGCGTGGTCGCCATGAAGCGACGGATCTCGGGCAGGTCGCGCTGCCGCCGGTATTCCTCGGCGAGGATCTCGGGCTCCAGACTGTCGGCATAGACCGCGTCGCCCGCCCAGACGAACAGATCGGGTCGCGCCGTCTCGATGGCCCCCCAGATCGGCTGGACCGGATAGCGGGCCCGGCGCGCGCACGACCCGAAGGCCAGGCGGAAGCGCGCGGCCGCGACGGACGGGGTGGTCAGCCGCCAGGGCTCGAGCCCCGCGTCGTCCGGATTGGGCTTGCCGTCGACGATGACGCGATAGGCATAGGTCGCGCCCGGTTCCAGATCGGACAGGGTGTGGACCTGGACATGGTCCTGGGCCGGATCGGCCGGCATGGCGGCGGTCCGCCGCGGAGCGGAAAACAGGGGGTCCCGGTCGTACTCGATACAGACGGGCCAGGGCCCGCTCGCCCGGGTCCAGACCACGGCGCGTTCGGACGCGCACCACCCCAGGACGGGGCCCTGCATCAGCCGCTTGATGCCGACCCAGTCGAGGTTGGACTGGGCCAGGGCCAGGCCGGGCGTCGCGCTCGCCAAGGCGGTGGCGAGGACGGTTCGGCGATTCACCGGCATGACGGCCTCACTTGGATGCCCGGACGGAAAGGGTCGCGCCGCCGCCGGGCCGGGCGGCGGCGCGAGGGTCGTCAGAAGTCGTAGCGCAGTCCGACGCCGTAGGTCGCGGGCGCACCGACCAGGCGCGAGGCCCCGTTCAACTCGGGGAAATAGACCTCGTCGGTGATGTTGCGCCCATAGGCATAGACCGACCAGTCCCCCGGGGTCGCCAGGTCCAACCGGGCGTTCACCAGCGTATAGGCCTCGGCCGTATTGCCGGGGATGGCGTTCAGGCGGTTGGACTCCTCGCCATGGTGCGAGACGCCCAGGCGCGAGCGCAGGGCCCAGCCGTTGGCGAAGGTCAGGCCGTGGTTGATCGACAGGGTGGCCGTGACGTCCGGGGCGCCGGGCAGGGGGTCGCCCACCGTGGCCAGAACGTCGGCCACGCGGGCCGAGCTGAACGAGATGATCTCGGATTCGAGGAAGGCCGCCGACAGATCGACGTCCAGGGTCTGGGTCGGGGTCTCGAACACCACGGCGTTGATCGCGACATCGATGCCCGAGGTCTCGGCCTCGCCCACATTGGCCCGGCCGTTGGTGTCGTTGGCGAGGCGGGTGGTGGCCTGCAGTTCCTCGAAGTCGTAGGCGAAGGCGTCGAGCGAGAGCCGGAACCGCCCGGTCGTCCACCGCAGACCGGCCTCATAGGACGTGACCGTTTCGGACTCGAACGGCAGGGTCTCGGCCTGGGTGAAGATCGAGGTGCCGTCGAAGCCGCCCGCGCGATAGCCGGTTCCCGCCGAAACGAAGACGTTCAGGTCGGAGGTGACGTCGTATTTGGCGGTGATGCGGCCCGACACGTTGTCGTCCTCGAACGCGCGATCCCAGATGAAGGGGTTGGTCGTGGCGAAGGTCGTGGTGAAGGTCGAGATGCGCCACGGGTTCAGGTCGTCGTTGCGGCCGCTGAAGGTCGCCTCGTCGCGGGTATAGCGCAGGCCGCCGGACAGCTGCAGCCGATCGGTGACGCGGACGTCGACCTGGCCGAAGGCGGCGAGGCTGTCGCGGGTCTGTTCGTGCAGGTTGTCGTAGATCGTGCGCGCCGTATAGCTGGTCCAGCGGGTGTCGAAATCGATCTCGTCGGACACGGCGAAGGCCCCGACGATCCAGTCGAAGCGCCCGCCGGTGTCGTCGCCCAGCCGGATCTCGAGCGAGGCCTGGCTCAGTTTCTCGTCGGCGTCGAAGCGGGAGGCCGGATAGGGCGAGCCGTCGCCATTACCCTGGACGGCGCGGGTCGTGCCCTGGGCCCCCGCCACGACGGTCAGGTTCAGATTGTCGCCGAGCGCGTGCTCCAGCGTGGCGGAGGCGCCGTAGATGTCGATGTCCTGGGTCGGATATTCGGCGGAGTAGAACTCGAACGGGTCATCGTTTTCCCCGGCGTTGGCGACATTGGTGTCCAGCGCGGCAGAGATCCGGTCGTACTGGCGCGTCTCGCCGCGGTCGCGGCTGCCGAACAGCTTGAGCGTCAGATCGGTCTCGGACCCCAGCGCCATCGCGACCGTCCCCCGACCGGCGATCAGGTTCTTGTCGCCGAACCCTTCGCGACGACCCGGGTCGAGGATCGGCGGCATCTGGTTCTGGACCACCCCCCCGACCGACAGGCGGAAACCGGCCAGATCGCCGGCCCCGGCGCCGTCCATGAAGCCGCCGCCCTGTTCCGCCAGGATGGCCACCCGCACGCCGACGCGGTCCGACACCGGGCCGCCGAAGGCGGTTTCGAAGGCGGTGTAGTCATAGCTGCCGTATTCGACCCGCGCCGTGCCCTCGTGCTGCTCGGTCGGCCCTTGGGTGATCGCATTGATCACGCCGGCCGTGGTGTTGCGGCCGTAGAGGGTCCCCTGCGGTCCCTTCAGGATCTCGACCCGCTCCAGGTCGAACAGGGGCAGGCCCAGATAGGCGTTGGAGGTCTGGTAGACGCCGTCGACGTGCAGGGCGACGGACGGGTTGCCGTTGGGCTTGTAGTCGTCGGCACCCCCGATGCCGCGGATGCTGATCAGGCCATAGTTGGTGCCGCCGAAGGCGTAGTTGATGGAGACGCCCGGAACCTCGTCAACCAGGCCGACGACGCTGGAAATGCCCCGGCGCGCGGCGTCCTCGCCATCGACCACGGTCACCGCCAGCGGCACGTCCTGAATCCGCTCTTCGCGCTTCTGGGCGGTCACGATCACGTCGTCGACCGCGACGGCTTCACCGGCCCTGGCGTTCGCCGCCGAGAGCGAGAAGGTGCGCTCGCCGACCTGGGTCGCGGTCAGACCCGAACCCTGGAGCAGCTGGCGCAGGGCCTCGACGGGCGACAACAGGCCGGTGACGGCGTTGGCGCGCTTGTCGCGGACCAGATCCGGCGAGAACAGGACCTGGACGTCGGCCGCGCCGGCAAAGCGGGTCAGCGCCGTCTCCAGCGCCTGGCGTTCGATGGAGAAGGCGACGGGCTGGGCAGTCGACTGCGCCAGCGCCGGTGCGCCCGCGGCCAGGGCCGCGACGGCGCAGCAGGCGAACAGGCCGCGTCGGATGGCGCCGCGGCGCGGTTTAGAAACGATCATGATATGCCCCTGAAATCGATGTGCCCGGTCCCGGCCGGTTCGCTCTCAGGAACGCGGGCGACGATGACGATCCCCATCCCGTCTCGGAAATTTCACGGAACCGTAGTCACTCCGTCAGGGAAATCGATGCGCCAGACGCCGGGCTCAACCCCCTTCACCCTGAGGCCGAAACTGCCCTCCAGCGCCAGGGCGAACTCGCGCGCGCCGTCGTAACGGAACGACCCGGAAATACGGATCGGCCCGAGGTCCGGGCTGCCCAGGATCAGCCGGTCGCCGGAGTATCGGTTGAAGTCCGCCACCACCTCGCTCAGCGGACGGTTTCGCACCACCAGGCGACCCACGCGCCATGCGGTCGCGGTCTCGACGTCGACCGGTTCGACGCGCGCCCGTTTCGCGGCCGACAACCGCTGGCCGGGGGCCAGGCGGCGCGGGACCCCGAAGGCGGCGTCGCGCGAGGCGACGATCACCTCGCCCTGTTCCAGCACGACCTCCGCGTCTGTGCGGCCCCCCGCCAGCGTGACCTGGAACCGCGTTCCCGTGGCCGTCACGCGGCGGTCGCCGGCCTCGACCACGAAGGGCCGCGCCGCGTCGTGGGCGACCTCGAAAAAGGCCTGTCCGGCCTCGAGACGAAGGCCTCGGCGCCGATCGTCGAAGTCGAGACGCACGCGCGAGAGCGGCGCCAGGGTGACCCGTGACCCGTCGGGCAGGGGCGCGGTCAGGCGCTGGCCCGAGGTCGTGACGATCAGGGCGCGGGCGGGGGAAGGGGCGGCGCCGAGCCACACGGCCCCGCCGATCCCCGTCGCCACGGCGGCTCCCCCGAGGCCGAACAGAAGCCGGCGACGGCTGGGGCCCGCCGCCGTCCGCAGGGCGCGCGCGCGCATCGCCAGCACCGGGGGCGCGCAACTGCCCAGACCCAGTTCCATCCAGGCCATCTGGCAGTCGCGATAGGCGCGGGCATGGTCCGGATCGGCCTGAATCCAAGCGTCGAACGCCGCCTCCAGGTCCGGCGATACCGGGTCGCCGCTGTTCATCCGCGCGAACCACAGATCGGCCGCGTCGCTATCGTCGTCGTTGTCGTTCAGGGCGGTCTGGGTCAGGGAAGGGCGCTCCTCGGGCATCAGGTGTCGGCGATCTGCGCGAGCGCGGCCCGCAGGGCGGACATGGACCGGACCATGTGCTTTTCCACGGCGCTGACCGAGATCCCCAGGCGGTCCGCGATCTGGCCGTAGGTCAGGCTCTCGAACCGGCGCAGGATGACGATGGTCCGGGCGCGCGGCGGCAGGCGGTCGAGGGCGGACAGCATCAGATCCAGACGTTTGCGGCCGTCCACGACGCGCTCGGGCGAGGGCTCGTCGGCCGCGGGCTCGATGTCGTCGATATCGATGTGGCGCCCGCCGCGCGCCTGTTGCCGCCGCGCCCGGTCGCGCGCCAGGTTGGCGGCGGCCTCGAACACATAGCCGTCTAGATTCTGCAGCGCGAACAGGTCGGCGCGCCGCAGCAGCCGCAGAAAGAGTTCTTGGACCAGCTCCTCCGCGTCAGCCGCCGACTCCGTCCGCCGCTGGAAATACCGCATCAGCGCGGGGCGCAGACGTCGAGACAGGGCATCGAAGGCCTCGGACCCGGCCGAGGCCGTGAGGGCCGGCGCGGTCAGGGACAGATCTGCGTCGGAAATCTCGCTCACCCGCGCCGAATGCCACACAGTCATAACCCCTTGATGTCAGCCTCGCCGGGGCGCGCTGCCCTGCGACGATGGCTCGCCCTCAGGGTCTAACGCAGGGCATCCCCGGACCCGCATCCGTCTTCGGGTCCTGTCTCGCGATTTTCTCCGCGCAACGCTGAAGGCCGAGCTCAGCTTGCGCGTCTCGAACCCTCGCCGCTACCCGCCCCCCGCGTCAGCTGGGGCAGGACGACGAAGACGAGGCCCGCCGCGATCGTCAGGCACAGGGCCGGGAACAGCATCGGCAGGATGTCGCTGCCCGTGGCCTGTTTGATCGCGGGCACGACCGTCTGGGCGACGAAGCCGCCCAGGTTGCCGATCGAGTTGATCGCCGCGATCCCCGCCGCCGCCCCGGCCCCGCGCAGGAAGGTCGGCGGCAGGCTCCAGAACACCGGCTGGGCCGCGAAGATGGCCGGGGCGGCGATGCACAGCAGGGCGAACTGGGCCACCGGGTCCGAGGCGATCACGCTCAACACCAGACAGGCCGCCCCGATCAGGGCGGGACCCGCGATATGCCAGGCGCTGTGCCCGACCCGCGCCGCATGGCGCGGCAGCCACCACAGGGCCAACCCCACCAGGACCCAGGGGATCACGTTCAGCATGCCGTTGACGGTGTTGGACACGCCGAAGCCCCGCACCACGGTCGGCAGCCAGTAGCTGAGCCCATAGGCGGCTAGGGGAAACCCGACGTACATCAGGGCCAGCAGCAGGACCCGGCGGTCCAGGATCGCGCGCCAGGCCGAGGTGTGACCCGGATCGGGGCTGGCGTCCGCCTCCGCCTGCAGCGTGCGGGCGATCCAGGCCTTCTGGTCCGCCGCCAGCCAGGGGGCCGTGTCCGGCCCGTTCGGCAGCCGCCACAGCACATAGGGGGCCAGCAGCACGGCCGGGATGCCGGTGGCGATGAAGACCCACTGCCAGCCCGCCAGACCCATCAGCCCGTCCAAATCCAGCAGGGCCCCGCCGATCAGGGCCCCGACCGCATTGGCCACGGCGCTCGCGATCATGAAGGCGCCGATCATCCGCCCGCGATGGGCCTGGGGGTACCACAGGGTCAGGACATAGAGGACGCCGGGAAAGAAGCCCGCCTCCGCCGCGCCGAGCAAAAAGCGGAGGATGTAGAACATGGCCGGACTGCTGGTGAAGCCCAGGCCAATGGTGATCAGGCCCCAGGTGGCCATGATCCGGGTGAACCAGACCCGGGCCCCGACCTTGGCCAGCACCAGGTTGGCGGGGGCTTCGAACAGGAAATAGCCGATGAAGAACAGCCCGGCCCCCAGGCCATAGACCGCCTCGCTCATGCCCAGGGCGTCGGCCATCTGCAGCTTGGCGTAGGAGACGTTCTGCCGGTCGATATAGGCGATCAGATACATCAGACAGAACAGCGGCATCAGCCGCGCCGTGATCCGCCGCAGCGTCGCCGCGCCCAGGTCCTGTGTCATCCCGTTCTCCCTAACTTCCTGCGCGATGGCCACCGCCGGCGATCCCGGCTTTGCGACGGCCCGGGCTTGGCTTAGGGGTAACCGACCCCCGTTGACAACGCTGTCAGAGATTTCGCCATGCTGAGACGCCCCCGTGTCGCCCTGGTCGCCGCCGTGGTCGGACTGTGTCTGTCGATGGCCGGTTCCGCAGGGGCCCAGACGCCCGCCGGGCCGTCACCGCGTGTCCGCGACCTGCTCGGCCGCATGACGCTGGACGAAAAGATCGGCCAGCTGAACCAGATCCCCGGGGGACGCCAGCGGGCGCTGAACTCGCGTCTGGACGCCGCCGCCCTGGACCGGGTCCGCCGGGGCGAGATCGGCTCCTTCCTGCACGTGGCGGGTGCCGCCCAGCTCCGCGAGCTGCAGCGAATGGCGGTCGAGGAGTCCCGCCTGGGTGTGCCCCTGCTGTTCGGCATGGACGTGGTGCATGGCTACAAGACCTTGTTTCCGGTCCCCCTGGCCCTGGCCGCGAGCTGGGATCCGGCGCTGATGGAGCAGACCGCGCGGGTCGCGGCGGTCGAGGCCACCGCCGCCGGGCTGAACTGGACCTTCTCGCCCATGGTCGACATCGCCCGGGACCCCCGCTGGGGCCGGGTCGTCGAGGGGGCGGGGGAGGACCCCTATCTCGGCTCCGTCCTGGCGACGGCCCAGGTGCGCGGCTATCAGGGAACGTCGCTGGCCGATCCCACCTCGATCCTGGCCACCGCCAAGCATTTCGTCGGCTATGGCGCGGCCGAGGGCGGGCGCGACTACGACAGCGCCGACATCACCGACCGCACCCTGCACGAGGTCTACCTGCCGCCCTTCCACGCGGCGGCCAAGGCCGGGGCGGGATCGATGATGACCGCCTTCAACGACATCGGCGGCGTGCCCCTGACCGCTCATCCGGCCCTGGTGCGCGGCGTGCTGCGGGACCGGTGGGGCTATGACGGCCTGATCGTCAGCGACTGGAACGCCATCCCCGAACTGCTGAACCACGGCATCGCCGCCACGCCGCAGGCGGCCGGGGCCCTGGCCCTGCGCGGCGGGGTCGATATGGACATGGCCGGCAATCTGTATTCAGCCCAGTTGAAGGGGGCCGTCGAGGCCGATTCGGCCCTGCTGCCGATGCTGGATCAGGCGGTGATTGCCGTGCTGACGGCCAAGGAGCGTCTCGGCCTGTTCGACGCCCCCTATGGCCGCACCGACCCGGCGCGCGAGGCCGCGGCCATGCTGACCCCCGAACACCGCGCCGTCGCCCGCGAGGCGGCGCGGCGCTCGATCGTGCTGCTGAAGAACGACGGCGGCCTGCTGCCCCTGGCCGCTTCTGTGCGCCGCATCGCCGTGATCGGGGCCCTGGCCGAGGACGCCAACTCCTCGTTGGGCAGCTGGCGCGCCCAGGGCAAGGTCGAGGACGTCCGGCCGCTGTTGCCCGCCCTGCGCGAGGCCCTGCCGCAGGCGACCCTGACCTATGCCCAGGGCTATCGGCCCGAGGCGGCCCAGGCCATCGCCGTGACCGCCTCGGGGGAGGGGGCCCAGGCGGTGGTCGAGATCTCCGACGCCGATGCCCTGGCCGAGGCCGTCGCCGTGGTTCGCGCATCCGACCTGGTCCTGCTGGTGGTCGGCGAGCATTTCGACCGCTCGGGCGAGGCCCGCTCCTATACCGACATCGGCCTCAGCGCCGCGCAGGACGCCCTGGCCGCCGCCGTGCTCGACACCGGCAAGCCGGTCGTGGTCCTGCTGATGAACGGCCGGCCGCTGGCGATCCCCGAACTGGCGGAGCGTGCGCCGGCCATCCTCGAGACCTGGTTTCTAGGCGTCGAGTCCGGCCCGGCCATCGCCGACGTCCTGACCGGCCGCGTCTCGCCCGGCGGCCGCCTGCCGATCAGCTTCCCTCGCGCCAGCGGGGCCGCGCCCCTGACCTATGCCCACCTGCCGACCGGACGCCCGGCGGCCGAAGACCTGGTGCGCGACACCGCCCGCTACCGGGACCAGCCGATCACCCCGCTGTTCGCCTTCGGCCACGGCCTCAGCTACGCCAGCTTCGATTACTCGGACCTGCGGCTAAGCACGACCGAGGTCGCCGCCGACGGCTCGGTCGAGGTCAGCGTCACGGTGCGCAATGTGTCCGACGTCGCCGCCGACGAGGTGGTCCAGCTCTATGTCCGGGATCCGGTCGCCGCCGTGTCCCGCCCGGTGCAGGAGCTGCGTGGCTTCCGCCGCGTGGCCTTCGTCCCGGGCGAGGCCAAGCGGGTGCGGTTCACCCTGACCCCCGCGCAGGTCGCCTTCTGGGACCCCGACGGATGGCGTATCCAGACCGGCGAGATCCAGGTCATGGTCGGGGCCTCCTCCGCCGACATTCGGGCGCGCGCCGCCTTCACCATCACCTCCGAGGGTGTCAGCGACATCCCCGCCGCCGCCATCGCCACCCCGTCCTCCGAGGAGCCCGTCGCTTGACCCTGTCCCGCCGCACCGTCATCACCGGGGCCGCCGCCCTGTCCATCGGCGCCTGCCAGAGCGTGCCCATGCCCGTCGCCGCCCAGGTCTACCCCTCCGTCGGCCGCATCGTGCGCGACGACCCGGCCCTGGATCGCCTGATCGCGCCCGATGCCCGGATCGAGAAACTGGCCGAGGGTTTCACCTGGTCCGAGGGGCCGGTGTGGATCGCCGACGGCGGCTATCTGCTGTTCAGCGACGTGCCCCAGAACCGCATCCATCGGTGGTCGGAGGCCGACGGTGCCGCGGTGTTCCTGGCCCCCTCGGGCTATGACGGACCGGACCCCTCGGGCTTTCGCGAGCCCGGCTCGAACGGCCTGATCGCGGGGCCGGCGGGATCGATCCTGATGGCCGACCATGGCAATCGCGCCATCGCCCGGGTCGATCTGGCCACGCGCGCCAAGACCCTGCTGGCGACCCGCTACGGCGGCAAGCGGTTCAACTCGCCCAACGACCTGGTGCAGGCCCGCAGCGGCGCGATCTTCTTCACCGATCCGCCCTATGGCCTGAAGGACATGAACGAGTCGCCGCTGAAGGAGCAGCCGCACAACGGCGTCTATCGGCTGGACCCCGACGGCACGGTGACCCTGCTCGTCGACGACCTGACCTTCCCCAACGGCGTGGCCCTGTCGCCCGATCAGCGGACCCTCTACGTCGCCCAGTCCGACCCGGCCCGCGCCGTCATCATGGCCTATGACCTCGGCGCGGACGGGCAGGTCTCTGGCGGTCGGGTTCTGCGGGACTTCACCGCCACGGTCGGCGCTTCGGCCCCGGGCCTGCCCGACGGACTGGCCGTCGACGCCGAGGGTCACCTGTTCGCGACGGGCTCGGGCGGCGTCCATGTGCTGACGCCCGAGGGTCGATCCTTGGGCCGGATCGACACCGGCACGGCCGCCGCCAACTGCAAATTCGGCGGGGAGGACGGCCGCACCCTGTTCATCACCTCCGGGCCGTTCCTCGCGCGCCTGCGGACCCGGACGCGCGGCTGAGGCACCGTCTGCGCGTCAGCTCCGGCCGACGCGGGCGCGCCAGGCGGGGTAGTCGACCGCGATCAGCCGGGCACCCCAGTCGCCGTAGTAGTTGTAGCCGACCCGGCGCTCGCGTTCGATCTCGGCGAAGTCATACCGCACGACGGAGTCCCGGCCCATGAAGATGGGACGGTTGGTCTCCAGCTCATAGAAGCGCGCCCACAGGGGGCCCGCGGCGGGATCCGCCACGACGCGCCGGTCCGGCAGGCCGTCCGCCCCGGGCGCGTTGTCGATCCTCAGATGGGGAATGGCGGTCTGCCGATACCAGGCCACGGCGCCTTCGATCGCGGCTACGACCTCGGGATCGGGATCGGGAATGGCCATCAGGAAGCGGACCAGGCCGGCGCTCTCGTTGCCCGACAGCGACGGCGGTTCGAACCGGCGGGCCCAGGCGGGGGCCAGGGTGACCTCGTCATGCTGGGCGCACCAGACGGTCGGAGCACCGTTCTGGACGATCTGGGTCTTCAGGATCAGCTCGGTTCCGCGCGCTACGGCCTCGGCGGCCCGGGCCTTCCGCGCGGGATCGACGAAGGCGTAATGCGCACCGTCGCTTGAGATCGTGCGCAGCAGGGTCAGCACACGCGCCATGGCGTCGTCATTGTAGGTGATGCGGTCGTAGTAGCCCCCGCGCCGGGGATAGAACTGCGGGAAGCCCCCATTGGGCGACTGGGAGGCCAGCAGATAGTCGAGCGCCTTCAGGAAGGCCGCGCGATAGGCCGCCGTCTCGGTCTCGCCCCGCGCCTCGATCACCCGGGCCAGGAACTGCATGGGCAGGGTGGTGCCGTCGTTGTCGATGGTGTTGGCCACATCGGCGTCCAGCGGCCCGGTCGGCGGCGCGGCGAGGTCGGTGTTCTTGGGAAACCCCCCCTCGGCCGACTGATACAGGATCACGCTGTCGGCGATGGCCGAGGCCTCCGGCGTGGCGTACCAGCCGGTGTCCTGCTTCAGGATCCGGCTGTTCCACTCCGTCTGGGCCAGGGCACACGAGGCGAGCAGCGAAAGCGCTGCGCCCAGCACAAGCGATCTCAGGCGGGTCATGCGGGCGTCCTCGAAGCGGGCAGGGCGGTGTAGCGCAGGTTTCGGAAGCGGGCCTCGCCGGTGCCTGCCGAGTAGAGGCCGGGCCGCAGCATCATGAAGCCGCCGCGCACATTGTGATGATAGCCCGAGACCTCCATCTGGCGGTCGAACTTGGTCCAGGTCTGGCCGTCCGCCGAGTGGTGGAAGGTGACGATGTGGTTGTCGTTGGTCAGGCGCAGATGCATGCGCCGCCCATGGGGATGGCCTGGCCGGCCGCGCTCCAGTCCGTACTGGTGGGTGACGAAGCGGGAGCCATCGAAACCCAGGCCGGCATAAAGGGCGTTGTCGTAGAACAGCAGGACGCCGGCCGTGGTGCCTTCGTCGATCTCGACTTCGACCTCGAAGCAATAGGCGTGTTCGCCCTGGACGAAAGTCAGGGGCGAGCAGTCCTTAGGCGAGGTGCCCTTGGCGGCCATGTGCAGCACGCCGTCGCGGCGCCGGAACCGGCCGCTGTCGCTGGCGTCCGGATTGTAGAAGCTCCACTGGATGCCGAACTTGTCGGTGCTGAAGTCGTCCGACAGGGCCATGCCGTGCGGCTGGTCCGCGATTTCGGCGGGCTTAGCGGCCGGTTCTGACAGATCGCCGCCCGCGGCCTGGGGCCAGTCGTCGGCACCCCAGACGATGCGGTCCAGCAGCGTCTGGCGGCCCAGGGTCCAGAAGGCGTTCTCATAGCCGTGGTAGACCGTCCACCAATCTCCGGTCGGGCCCTCGATGAAGGTCGCATGGCCGCGCGACCACCATTTCTCGCGGCGGTCGGTGGTGCGGACGATGGGGTTGCGCGGATGATCCTCCCAGGGGCCGAAGACGGACTTCGCGCGGGCCACGATGACCATGTGGCCGGTGGGGGGACCGGCGGTGCCGCCGACGGCGGTGATCATGTAGAACCAGTCGCCGCGCCGCATGACCTTGGGGCCCTCGGGCGAGAACCCCTCGACGTCCCAGTCGGCCGGATAGCGCCAGGGGTCGTAAACGTGGCGCACCGCGCCCACGGTAGACAACCCGTCGTCGGCCAGCTGGATCATGTCGCCGCCGCTGAGGAACAGATAGCGTTTGCCGTCCTCGCCCACGACATGGCCGGGGTCGATGTGATCGGGCAGCTTCAGGTCGATGGGCGCGCTCCAGGGCCCCTCGATCCGATCGGCATGGATGACGTAGCTGGAGCGGTATTCGGGAAACCGGGCCGGGATGTAGACGAAATAGCGCCCGTCGTGCTTGCACAGCTCCGGGGCCCAGACCGAGCCGATGTTCTGGGTCAGGGCGGCCACGACCGGCGTCCAGTTGACCAGATCCACCGAGCGCCAGATGACGATGCCCGGGACCGACTCGAACGACGAGAAGGTCATGTAGTAGGTGTCGCCGTCCTTCAGGATCGACGGGTCGGGCCGGTCGCCCGCCATGATCGGGTTCAGATAGCTACCGTCGCCGAGATCGGCCCGACGCTGGCCTTCGATCCCGGTGCCCCACGTCATGGCGCTCCAGTCGCCCGTGGCGCGCCCGGTGCAGGCGGGTGCCGTCTGGGCGACGCTGGCGGCCGGCGGGACCGTCACGCCCAACGCCGCCAGTCCGAAAGCGCCGCGTCGTGTCAGTTTCATGGGGATGTCCTTGACTGGATACAGGGGCCGGCCGGGAAGAGGCCGGAGCATCGGTGAGATGCGCCGGCTCCTCGAGCCGTCGGATCGGCCTAGAAGACGGCGCGGGCGCCGACGAAGAACTGGCGTCCGGTCGAGCCGTAGTTGGTGGTCACCCGGTCGTCGGCGTACCCCCAGCGGTTGGTCGTCTGGTTCGTCAGGTTCAGGGCCTCGGCCGTCAGGGTGACGATCTCGGTCAGTTTGTAGGTGACCGAGGCGTCCACGTTCAGCGTCTTCTCGCTGCCCAGGAAGTCGTTGACCAGGGGCGAGTCCGAGAAGCCCGGATCGGTGGTGCCCGAGGCGATCGGATACTGGGTCACATAGTCGGCGCGGTAGGCGGCCGAGACCCGCGCCGAGAATTTCGGCACCTCATAGAAGACGGTCACGTTGAACGCGTCCGGCGAGGCCCCGGTGAACGGGCCCACGCCCGTGACCAGCGGAGCCGGCGTCAGGATGTAGTTCAGCTCGGATTCCAGGTGGGTGTAGTTGGCCTGGACGCCCAGGTTCTCGAAATACCAGGGCAGGAAGGTCAGGTTCTGCTGATAGTTGACCTCCACGCCGCGGATGTAGCCACCCGGCGCATCGCGGAACTGGCGGATGCCGAACGGCTTGTCGGCATTGATGTAGTCGACCTGGTTCTGCGCCTGGGCCCGCGCCGCGGCGGTCAGGGTGGTGTCCGCCGCCAGGGCCTCGAACTCGGCCCGCAGCTCGGCGATCGCGGAACTGTCCAGGATCGAAGACAGGGTGCCTTCGCCGACCAGGGTCTGCGGGAAGGACTCGACCTCCTTGTCGAAGATCGCGACCGAGAACAGGGCGTCGGGCTGGAAATACCATTCCACGCTCAGATCATAGTTGGTGGCGGTGAAGGGCGACAGCTGCGGGTTGCCGATGGTGATGGACCCGCCGCTCGTGGCGCCCAGTCCGTTCGGAACCGAGAAGGCCGTGACGCTGGGAGCCAGGTTGCCGAGCAGCGGACGCGCCATGACCTTGGCCACGCCCAGGCGGATGATCACGTCGTCGGTGATCTCATAGGCCAGGTTCATCGACGGCAGGGTGTTGTCGTAGTCATTGCCAGCGCTGATCGCGCGACCCCGGTTGGTGAAGCCGTTGGAGTCCACGACCGTGTTGGCCTGGCGCACGCCGATGTTGCCGCGCAGGTCGCGACCGAAGACGGGGACATTGAAGTCCGCCTGCAGGAAATAGGCCTCGTCCGTTTCGGTGATCTCGAACGTCTGGGCAAAGTTGAACTTCTCCGAGATGCGCCAGTCGTTCCACTTGTTGACGCAGTTGCACTCGAAATCGAACAGGTCGCGGAAGGCGTCCAGGTCCGGCGCGTAGAAGCTGGTCGGCGTCCCTTCCGGCAGCTCCAGCCCCTGGCCGAAGCTGCGCAGGGTCCCGACCTGATCGATCGTGGTCCCGGCTTCGCGCAGGCTGGGGTTCAGGGTTTCGCGCGCCGACTCCCGCTGCAGGGCGGTGGTGAAGAAGGTGTAGCGCTTGCGCTGGTAGCCCGCCTTGAGCGTCAGGTACTCGCTGGCGTCCCAGGCGAAGTCGACATTGCCGCCTTCGTAGTGGTTGTCGACGGTCCGCTCGAAATAGCGGATGGCGGAGAAACCCTTGACCACGTCCCAGTTGGCCGGATTGGCCACGTCGAAGCCGAAATCCAGCGACGGCATGTCGCCGCCGCCGCGCGCGTCATAGACGAAATAGCCGTCGCCCGCCGTCCCCGAGCCCGAGTTCAGGCGCGTGAACTCGACCAGCGAGCCTTGCGACTTGTTGACCGAGCGGCTTTCGCCATAGACGGCCTGCATCCGCAGCGTGTCGCTGAATTCGTGCTGCAGGTTCAGCGTGCCCTGCTGGAAGAAGGTGGTGTAGCGGGCCTCGTCCGCGGCGGAGCGCATGTCGACATTGCCGACGACCAGATAGTCGGCGTTGGCCCCGGTCGGGCTCAGGGCCGCGTCGATCAGGCGGACCGAAGGCCGCCCGATCAGGGCGTTGCGCACGGCCAGGCCGTTCGGTTCGAGCACGTAACCGACCGAGGCCCGGTTGTTGTAATAGTCGAACGGCTCGAGATTGTTCGGGTTGAAGCTGAAGCCCGACGCACCGGCGGCCAGGGGGACAGGCGTGTTGCCGTAGATCTGCTGGCCGCAGTCGATGCCCGCCACGATGGCGGTCTCGGCGCGGGCGTTGCAGGAGGCATACAGCGCCCGCCGCTGGGCCGGTGTCCCCACGCCCGTCGCATTCGACAGCTGGAAGGTGGCCTGGTTGGCCGTGCCCTGGGTGTTGTTCCGGTTCAGCCCGACCGGGACGATCTGATAGTTGGTCGAGATCTGGTCCAGCTGGGAATAGACGCCGTCGAAGCTGAGCGTCGTGCGCTCGGTCGGCCGCCACTGGGCCGAGAAGGTCAGGCCGGTGCGCTCCTGATGCAGGTCCTGCTGGTTCAGGGTCGGAAGCGCAGGGATGCGGACCAGGGAACCGGGCGCGATCGTGGTTCCCGCCGCCGTGCCGGTCGCGGCGTTGTTTCGCAGCGTCGAGCCGATCGGGCTGTTGATCAGCGCATAGGCGGCCGCGTTCGAGCCCCGAAGCGCGTCGCAGTAGGAGGTGTTGGTGATGTTGACGCCCGGGATGACGCCAACGATGCCCGGCAGCGTGCCGTTGCAGTTCGTGTTGGTCGGCGCGGCGAAGCCCTGGCGGGTCTGGATCTCCCGGCCGGCCGCGAGGTTCGGCGTGCCGGCGAAGGTGGCCTGGCGATAGGTATAGTCCGACTGGCCGGCCTGGCGCTGATAGCTGTCGATCGTCTGGTCGCGCGTATTGAAGGCGGCCGAGGCCAGGAGGCCGAAGTCGCCCAGGCCGTCGACGGTCCAGCGGTTCGACGCCAGGGCCGCGACGCGCGGATTGTGGGTCTCGCCGTTCTCGTAATAGGCGTCCTGGGCCGAGAAGGCGAAGCGACGGTCGGAATAGTCGAGCGGGCGGCCGGTCTGCAGATCGACCGTGGCGCCCAGCGACCCCTCTTCGGTCTCGGCCGAGGCGGTCTTCTGCACCTTCAGCGAGTTGAACAGCTCGGACGCGAACGTATTGAAGTCGAAGCCGCGGCTGCGGTTGGGGCTGTCACCGGCGATGGAGGCGCCGGCGGTCGAGAGGGCTTCCACGCCGTTCAGGCGGACCCGGGTGAAGTCGCTGCCCAGGCCGCGGACGGTGATGGTGCGTCCTTCGCCGTTGTCCCGATCGATCGAGACGCCCGGCAGGCGCTGCAGCGATTCGGCCAGGTTGGCGTCGGGGAAGTCGGCGATGTCCTCGGCATTGATCGCATCGACCATGACGTTGGCGGTGCGCTTGGTGGCCAGGGCGCTGCGCAGCGCGCCACGAATGCCGGTGACGACGACCTCGTCCACCTCGCTGGCGTCGTCCTGCGGCGCGGACGCCGGGGCGGACTGAGCCCAGCCGGGTCCGGCGGACAGGGTGCCCACCAGCAGGGCCGTGGCCGAAACGCACTGCAGGGCGCGCACGCGGAACGTGGTCATGTCTCATCTCCTCCCAAGTTTGCCTGACCCTCTGTGGGGCCTGAGCAGAATTCGCCGTTTGCCGGCCATGCCAGTAAGACGGTGGCTGACACCGGTGTCAAGGCGGTTTCGCGGCGCTCGGTGGAAGGCTCGCTATCGAAGGATGTTGGGTGCCGTCCCGAGGGGGCGGGTCGCGAGGGCCGACGCGCCGTCGCCAGTGGGGAAGGACCGGCGACGTCCCGGTCGATCCCATGCCGCGTTCCCAGTCTCGATGAGTAGGCGGAGGTGAGGTCAGCAATCCAATCGACGCGGCTGGCGGACAGGGTGGGATTCGAACCCACGGTAGGCTTTCACCTACGGCGGTTTTCAAGACCGCTGCCTTAAACCCCTCGGCCACCTGTCCGTGCGGACGGACGCTTAGCAGCGGAAGCGGCGTTAACCAAAACGGAAATCGTCTCGCCGATCCTGCCGCCATGATCGCCCGTCCTTCTCTCTGCCGAATCGTGCGGCTGTGTCTGATCGCCGGCGCGGTGTCGCTGGTCGCAGCCTGCGCCAGCTCCGGCGCGCCCGGCCGCCCGGGGCGCGGAGCCCTGCCGGTCGTGACCGATCCGGCCCCGATCGTGTCCGGCACCATGCGGCCCTATCAGGTCCGCGGGCGCTGGTACCGGCCCGAGGAGCAGCCCACCTATGACGCGGTCGGAATGGCGTCCTGGTATGGGGCCCAGTTCGACGGGCGGCCCACCGCGACGGGCGAGCGCTTCGACATGCGGGCCCTGACCGCGGCGCACAAGACCCTGCCGCTGCCCGGTCTGGTGGAGGTCACCAACATGGCCAATGGGCGCCGCGTGGTCGTTCGCATCAACGACCGCGGCCCGTTCTCCGACGACCGGATCATCGATCTGTCGCGCGGCGCGGCCGAGGCCCTGGATCTGATCCAGCGGGGCGTCGGCGAGGTGCGGGTGCGCTACCTCGGCCGCGCGCCCCGGCTGGGCGGCGGAACGGTGCTTCAGTATGCCCAGGCCGAACGGCCGGCGCCCGTCGCGCCGGTCCCGCGCGCCCCCGCGCCCGCGGCGGCCGACTACTGGATCGAGGTCGCCGCCTATCCCGCCCAGACCGAGGCGCGGGCGACGGCCGGTCGGCTGGGGCAGGCGGCGCGGGTCCAGGCCGCGACCGACAACTCCATGTTCCGCGTCCTGCTGGGGCCGTGGCCGGACGCCAATGCGGCGGAACAGGCTCGGCAGGGCGTCTTGGCGCGCGGATTCGCCGACGCCCTGTTGATATCGGCGCGATAGGGCGACAGCGCCCTTGGCCCGGGCGGCCGGGTTCGTCATGGTGCGGCCGTGGCACGCGGTCGGTTCATCACATTCGAAGGCGGGGAGGGGACCGGCAAGTCGACCCAGGTCGGCCGGCTGGTCGATCGCCTGAAGGCGGCCGGGATCGACGTGGTGCGCACCCGCGAGCCGGGCGGCTCGCCCGGGGGCGAGGCCATACGGGCCCTGGTCGTCTCGGGAACCTCCGACCGCTGGTCCGCGCGGACCGAATTGCTGCTGATGTTCGCGGCGCGCTCCGACCATCTGGAACGGACCATCCGGCCCGCCCTCGCGGCCGGCCAGTGGGTCGTTTGCGACCGGTTCGCCGATTCGAGCCGGGCCTATCAGGGGGCCGCCGGGGGCGCGGCGGCCGATTTCGTCGAGGCGCTCGATCGGCACGTGGTCGGCGAGGACCAGCCCGACCTGACCCTGGTGTTCGATCTGCCGGCGGACATCGGCCTGGCCAGGGCGCTAAGCCGGGCGGGGGGCGAGACCCGGTTCGAGTCCAAGGGGCTGGCCTTCCACGACGCGCTGCGGGCGGGATTCCGCGCGATCGCCGAGGGCCATCCCGACCGGTGCCGGCTGATCGACGCGGCGGGCCCGATCGAAGCCGTCGAGGCCCGGGTCTGGGTCGCCGTCGAGGCGCTGCTGCCGTGACGACCGCGCCCAAGGATCGCTACGACCTGGTTCCAGCGCCGGCGGCCGAGCGGGCCTTTCTCGACGCGTTCGATCGCGGCCGGCTGCATCACGCCTGGCTGCTGTGCGGGCCGGAAGGGCTGGGCAAGGCGACCTTCGCCTATCGCGCGGCCCGGCGCCTGCTGGGGGCCCGGCCCGACGACACGCGGGGCCCGCTGGGCGCATCGCCCAACGATCCCGTCAGCCAGCTGATCGCCGCCCAGTCCCATCCGGATCTGCTGGTGCTGGAACGCCTGTCCGAAGGCGGCAAGGTCAAGAAATCGATCTCGGTCGACCAGGCCCGCGACCTGCCGGAGTTCTTCTCCAAGAGCCCGTCCCAGGCCGACTACCGGGTCGCCATCATCGATTCCGCCGACGACCTGAATCCCAATGCGGCCAATGCCTTGCTGAAGATTCTTGAGGAGCCGCCGGAGCGGGGCGTACTGTTGCTGGTCACCCACGCGCCGGGTCGGCTGCTGGCCACCATCCGGTCGCGATGCCGCCGCCTGACCTTCGCGCCCTGGACCGATCAGGCTGTCGCCACCCTGATCGGGCGGCAGACGGATCTGGAGCCGGACGAGGCCCTTCGGATCGCGGGCATGGCGCGGGGCTCGCCCGGGGCCGCTCTGGCCCTGGCGTCCGAGGCCAACCTCGCCCTCGACCTTCTGGCCCGCCGATGGGTCGAGGAACCCGGCCTGGACCGGGCCGAGCAGATGGCCATGTCCGACACCTTCCGGGGTGGCGAAGGACCGGCGCGGTTCGAGGCCCTGATGGACCGGCTGAGCGCGGCGGTGAAGGCGCGATCGCTGGGCGCCTCCGACGGCGCGGCCTGGGCCGATCTGTGGACCCGGCTCAGCGACCTGCCGGACCGGACCGCCGCCATCAATCTGGATCGCGCCGACGTGCTGTCCGGGGCCCTGGCGGACCTGGCGCGGGTCAAGGCTGCGTCCGCCCGATGAGACCGCCGTGCTGATCGACAGCCACGTCAACCTGCACGCCGCCCAGTTCGATGAGGACCGCGAGGCGGTCATCGACCGGGCCCGCGCCGCTGGGGTCGGGATGATGGTCGAGATCTCGGATTCTCTGTCGACCTTCGAGGCGACCCATGCCCTAGCCGTGGCCCATCCGGACATCTGGTGCAGCGTGGGGGCCCATCCGCACGAGGCGCGGCACCATCTGGACATGACCGCCGCCGACCTGATCGAGCGGGCCGGGCGACCCCGCGTGGTCGGGATCGGCGAATGCGGCCTGGACTTCCACTACGATCTCAGCCCCCGCGACCAGCAGGAGGCGGTGTTCCGCACCCATGTCGCGGCGGCGCGCCGGACCGGCCTGCCGCTGGTGGTCCATACGCGCGAGGCTGACGACCGGATGGCCGCGATACTGCGGGAAGAGCAGGGGGAAGGGCCGTTCAAATTCCTCATGCACTGCTACACCAGCGGCGCGGAACTGGCTGAACAGGCGACGAAAATGGGGGCCTGGTTCTCGATCTCCGGGATCGCCACCTTCAAGGCGGCCGAGGATGTGCGCGCCGTCATCCGCGCCATGCCGGCGGACCGGATCATCGTCGAGACCGACTGCCCCTATCTGGCCCCCGTGCCGCATCGTGGCCGCCGCAACGAGCCCGCCTATGTCGGCCATGTGCTCCAGGCCCTGGCCGACATCCGGGGCTGGTCGCTGGAGGCGGCCGAGGCGCGGACGACCGACGCCTTCTTCGCCCTTTTCGACCGGATTCCGAGGCCGGTCGGATGAGCGGGACGCTGGAGATCACCATCCTGGGGTCCGGATCGTCCGGCGGGGTGCCGCGCGGCGACGGCGACTGGGGCGTCTGCGACCCGGGCGAGCCGAAGAATCTGCGCGGCCGCTGTTCGATGCTGGCGCGGCGGCGAGGGCCCGAGGGCGAGACCGCTGTGCTGATCGACACCTCGCCGGACCTGCGTCAGCAGATGCTGGCGGCCAAGGCGACGCGAGTCGACGCCGTCCTGATCACCCACGACCATGCGGACCAGACCCACGGCATCGACGATCTGCGCGTCTTCGCCCTGCGACGGCGTCAGCGCATCCCCGCCTGGATGGACGCCGCGACCCGGGCCGCCCTGACCCAGCGCTTCGACTATATCTTCGAGACCAAACAGGGCTATCCGGCCATTCTCGAGGCGCAGGATATCCCCGATCACGGCGTTCGCTGGGCGATTGAGGGACCGGGGGGCGCGGTCCCGGTCGTGACTTTCGACCAGGGGCACGGGCCGATCCGGTCGGTCGGATACCGGCTGGGCGGCGTTAGCTATTCCAGCGACGTCGACGCCCTGGACGAAGCGGCGCTGCGCGCCGTGGCCGGTTCGGAGCTGTGGATCCTCGACGCCTTGCGCTGGACGCGCCATCCGACGCACGCCCATGTGGACCAGGCGCTGGAATGGATCGCCGCCGCCGATGTCGGCAAGGCGGTGCTGACGAACCTGCATATCGACCTGGATTACAACGCCTTGCGCGCGCTTGTTCCGGCCCATGTGGAGATCGCGCATGACGGCTGGAACGCGACGGCCTCAATCTAACCCCTCTACGATTTCGCATAATATATCTTAGGCGATAAAAGGAAATGCACCCATGGCCGGTCTCAAGGACAAACGCGGCTTCATCGACAAGGACCGTCTGGACCTCTCCGAGCGTCAGGCCGTCGAATACTGGATGAAGCGCTGGGGCGTGACCCGCGACCAGCTCACCGCCGCCCACCGCAAGGCCGGCCGCATGGTCAAGGACATCGCCGCCGAGCTCGGCAAGAAGCGCTGAGCCGTTCGCCTCAGATGTGGATCACCCGTCCGTAGGCGTCCAGCGAGGCTTCGTGCATGGCTTCGGACATGGTCGGGTGCGGATAGACGATGCCGTGCATCTCCTCCTCCGTCGCCTCCATCGTGATGGCGGTGACATAGCCCTGGATCATCTCGGTGACCTCGGCGCCGATCATGTGCGCTCCGATCAAAGCCCCGGTCTCGGCGTCGAAAATGGTCTTGACGAAGCCGTCGGTGTCGCCCGAGGCGATGGCCTTGCCGTTCACCTTGAAGGGGAAGCGGCCGACCTTGACCGCGCGCCCGTCGGCCTTGGCCCCCGCCTCCGTGACCCCGACCGAGGCGATCTGGGGCTGGGAATAGGTGCAGCCGGCGATCGGGCTGTTCATCTTCGGCGTCTTGAATCCGGCGATGTATTCCGCCGCATGGATGCCCTCGTGCGAGGCCTTGTGCGCCAGCCAGGGCGCGCCGGCGCAGTCGCCGATGGCATACAGGCCCTTCACATTGGTCTGGCAGTGGCCGTCGATCTTGATGTGGCCGCGGTCCAGCTCGACCCCCAGGGCCTCCAGACCGATGCCGTCGGTATTGGCGGTGATGCCGACCGCCGAGATGCAGACCTCGGCCTCCAGGGTCTCGGCCTTGCCGTCGGCCTCGATGGCGACCTGGACGCCTGTGGCGCTCTTGCTGACCTTGGTCACCTTGGCCCCGACGCGGAACTTGAAGCCGCGTTTCTCGAACGATTTCCGCGCAGCGGTGGAGACCTCCTCATCCTCGACGGGAAGAATGCGCGGGAGGGCCTCGACCACGGTGACTTCGACGCCCAGGGCGCGATAGAAGCTGCCGAACTCGATGCCGATGGCCCCCGAGCCGATCACGATCATGGACTTGGGCAGGAATTTCGGGGCCATGGCCTCGCGATACGCCCAGATCCGGTCGCCGTCGGCCTCCAGACCGATCTGCGGCAGGGCCCGCGCCCGCGCCCCGACCGCCAGCATGACTGCCTTGGCCTCGACCGTGCGCGATCCGCCGGCCTTCAGGGCGATGACCACCTTTGGGGCGGCACCGGCCTTCTCGAGCTTCGCCGTGCCTTCGATGACCTCGATCTTGTTCTTCTTCATCAGGAATCCGACGCCCTGATTCAGCTGTTTGGCCACGCCGCGCGAACGGGCGATGATGGCCGGGAAGTCGAAGGCGAACCCCTCCCCCGACAGCCCATACTCTTTGAGGTGCGACAGGGCCTCGAACTTCTCGCCCGACTTCAGCAGGGCCTTGGTCGGGATACAGCCCCAGTTCAGGCAGATCCCGCCCAGCAGTTCGCGCTCGACGATGGCGACCTTCAGCCCCAGCTGGCTGGCGCGGATGGCGGCGACGTAGCCGCCCGGGCCGGAACCGATGACGACGAGATCCAGGGTGTCGGCCATGTCAGATCAGCTTCTCGATATCGGGCACGATGGCCGCGGGTTCGACCTGGGGGGCGTAGCGGGCGACCACCCTGCCCTCCCGGTCGGTCAGGAATTTGGTGAAGTTCCACTTGATGTCCCGGCTGCCCAGGAACCCCTTCTTCTGCTCGGTCAGCCAGGCATAGAGGGGGTGCCGGTCGGGGCCGTTGACCTCGACCTTGTCGAACAGGGGGAAGTCGACGTCATAGGTGGCGCTGCAGAAGTAGGCGATCTCCGACGCCTTGCCGGGCTCCTGGCCGCCGAACTGGTTGCAGGGAAAGCCCAGCACCTCGAACGGCTGGTCGGCGAACTGGCGATGCAGCGCCTCCAGCCCCGCATACTGGCCCGTGAAGCCGCATTTTGAGGCGGTGTTGACGATCAGCAGGGCCTGGCCCCGGAACCGCTCCAGCGGCACCTCGGTCCCGTCGATGCCGGTGGCGGCGAAGTCATAGACCGAGGTCATGGCGTCCGCCTCAGGCCAGCATGGTGACGGGGTCTTCGATCAGCGGCTTGAAGGCCTGCAGGAACCGCGCCCCGGTCGCCCCGTCGACCACGCGGTGATCGCAGGTCAGGGTCACCGTCATCACCGTGGCCACGGCCAGCTGGCCGTTCTTGACCACGGCCCGCTGCTCGCCGGCCCCGACGCTCATGATCGCGCCCTGGGGCTCGTTGATGATCGAGCTGAAGGATTTGATGCCGAACATGCCCAGGTTGGAGACGCTGAAGGTGCCGCCCTGGAACTCCTCGGGCTTCAGCTTCTTGTCGCGGGCGCGCTTGGCCAGATCCTTGGCCTCGACCGCGATCTGCGACAGCGACTTGGTCTCGGCCTTGAACACGATCGGGGTGATCAGGCCGCCGTCGATCGCCACCGCCATCGCCACGTCGGCGTTGTGGTGCATGGCGATGCCCTCGGGCGAATAGCTGGCATTGGCCTCCGGCACGGCCTTCAGGGCCATGGCGGCGGCCTTGATGACGAAGTCGTTGACCGAGACCTTGATGCCCTTGGGCTCCAGCAGGGCGTTGACCCGGGCGCGGGCGGCCAGCAGGGCGTCGATCTCGACGTCGATGAACAGCGGGAAATGCGGCACGTTCTGGATCGCACCGACCATGCGGCGCGCGATCGCCTTGCGCATGCCGTCCAGCGGGATGAGGTCGTAGCTGCCGTCCGGGATGCCCATGTCGGCCAGCGACTGGACCTTGCGGGCCTCGATGCCGGAGGACGGGGCCGTCGCCGGCGCGGCAGCCGGCTTCGCGCCGCCCTTGCCGGCGGCCTCGACGTCGGCCTTGACGATGCGGCCGTGCGGACCGGTGCCCTTGAGCGTGGCCAGATCCAGGCCGGCGGCCTTGGCCAGACGACGCGCCAGGGGCGAGGAGAAGATGCGGGCCTCACCGGACGCCTTCGCCGGGGTCGCGGCGGCGTTCGGCAGCAGGGCGACGGCCGACTTGATCCCGTCCGGCGTGGCGACGGCGTCGCCGCTCTCATGACCCGCGGGCGCGGGCTCGGCCTTGGGGGCCTCGGTCTTGGCCGGCGCGGCGGCCTTCGCCGGTTCCGCCGCCCTGGGCGCGGGGGCGGCCGAGCCGCCCTCCTCCGCCAGACGGGCGATGGGGGTGTTGACCTTCACCCCCTCGGAGCCCTCGGCGACCAGGATGTCGGTGATCTGGCCCTCGTCGACGGCCTCGACCTCCATGGTCGCCTTGTCGGTCTCGATCTCGGCGATCACGTCGCCCGCCTTGACCACGTCGCCGACCTTGACGTGCCATTTGGCCAGCACGCCCTCCTCCATCGTGGGCGACAGGGCGGGCATCAGGATGTCGGTCATTGGGCAGCCCTCTTGAGTGCCGCGGCCTCGCCATTGGCTTGACCCTGGCTCCAGCCGGCCTTCAGGGCCTCCAGCGCGTCGCGATGGGTGACGCCGCCGCGCTGCTCATAGGCGTGGGCGAAATGCCAGCACAGCTCGGCCAGCATCTCGCCCATGGCGCGCGGATCCTCATAGGCCGGACGACACAAAATGGAGGGCCCGTTCGGTCCGATCCAGACGCGGGTCAGTTCCAGCACAGAGCCGTCGGTGGCCGCGGTCGCGATACCGTCGGGTTCGGGCAGGGCATAGGGGTGGCTCATGCCATCACCGCCTTGACCGCCTTGACGATCTTGTCGACGCCGGGCAGCGACAGGATCTCGAGATTGGCGGCATACGGCAGCGGCACGTCCTCCTGGTGCACCCGCAGCGGCGGGGCGTCCAGATAGTCGAAGGCGTGTTCGATGACCCGGGCTACGACCTCGGCCCCGACGCCCATGGGGCCCCAGCCTTCCTCGGCCGAGACCAGGCGGCTGGTCTTCTTGACGCTCTCGACGATGGTCTCGTGATCCAGCGGGCGCAGGGTGCGCAGGTCGATGACCTCGACCGAGATGCCCTCGGCCTCCAGCTGGTCGGCGGCCTGCAGGGCGAAGCCGACCATGCGGGCATGGGCGGTGATGGTCACGTCGGTGCCCTCGCGGCGGACCTTGGCCTTGCCGATGGGGACCAGATAGTCCTCGACCTCGGGCACGTCGAACTCGATGCCGTACATCATCTCGTGCTCGAGGAAGACGACGGGGTTCGGGTCGCGGATCGCGGACTTCAGCAGGCCCTTGGCGTCGGCGGCGTCATAGGGAGCGACGACCTTCAGGCCGGGCACCTGGGCGTACCAGGCGGAATAGTCCTGGCTGTGCTGGGCGCCGACCCGGCTGGCGGCGCCGTTCGGACCGCGGAACACGATGGGGGCCCGGATCTGGCCGCCCGACATGTACAGGGTCTTGGCGGCGGAGTTGATGATGTGGTCGATCGCCTGCATGGCGAAGTTGAAGGTCATGAACTCGACGATCGGCTTCAGACCCGCCATGGCGGCGCCGACGCCCAGGCCGGCGAAGCCGTGCTCGGTGATCGGGGTGTCGACCACGCGGCGGTCGCCGAACTCCTGCAGCAGTTCGCGGCTGACCTTATAGGCCCCCTGGTACTGGGCAACCTCCTCGCCGATCAGGAAGACGGCCTCGTCGCGGCGCATTTCCTCGGCCATGGCGTCGCGCAGGGCGTCGCGCACGGTCGTCTTGACCAGTTTGGCGTCGGCCGGGATCTCGGGGTCGCGGAGCGCCGGTTTCGGGGTCGGGGTGCCGGTCTGGGCCGGGGCCTTCTCGGGCTCGCCGGACTCGGACTCGGCGGCGTCAGGCTTGGCGACCGGGGCCGCGACCGAGGCGGCCTGGGTCGCCGGGGTCGCCGGGGCGGCGGAGGCCCCCGCCTCGCCCGCCAGGCGCGCGATGGGGGTGTTGACCTTCACGCCCTCGGAGCCCTCGGCCACCAGGATCTCGGCGATCTCGCCCTCATCGACAGCCTCGACCTCCATCGTCGCCTTGTCGGTCTCGATCTCGGCGATCACGTCGCCCGCCTTGACCACGTCGCCCGCCTTGACGTGCCATTTGGTCAGATTGCCCTCTTCCATCGTGGGCGACAGCGCCGGCATCAGGATGTCGGTCACTGGGCGTTCTCCAAGACGGGGGTCTCCACTTGCGGGGTCTCGAGATAGACGTCGGTATAGAGCTCGGACGGATCCGGCTCCGGGCTTTCCTGGGCGAACTGGACGGCCTCGGCGACGATCTGCTTGATCTCGGCGTCGATGGCCTTGAGCTCGTCCTCGGTGGCCTTGGCCTGTTCGAGCAGCATCTTGACGTGGTCGATCGGGTCGCGGGTCTTCTTGACCTCGTCGACCTCTTCCTTGGTGCGGTATTTGGCGGGATCGCTCATGGAGTGACCGCGATAGCGATAGGTCTTCACTTCGAGGATGAAGGGGCCGCCGCCCTCGCGGGCCCGTTTGACGGCGCGTTCGACCGCGTCCTTGACCGCCAGGACGTCCATGCCGTCGACCAGTTCGCCGGGGATGCCGAAACTGGCCCCGCGCTGGGCCAGGTCGGTCGTGGAGGATGAGCGCTCGATGCTGGTCCCCATGGCGTACTGGTTGTTCTCGATGATGTAGATGGCCGGCAGCTTCCAAAGCTGGGCCATGTTGAAGCTCTCATAGACCTGGCCCTGATTGGCCGCGCCATCGCCGAAATAGATGAAGGCGACCGAATCGTCGCCCCGGTACTTGCCGGCGAAGGCCAGGCCGGTGCCGAGTGCCACCTGGGCCCCGACGATGCCGTGGCCGCCGTAGAAGCCAGTCGGCACGTCGAACATGTGCATCGACCCGCCCTTGCCCTTGGACGATCCGCCCGAGCGCCCGGTCAGCTCGGCCATGACCTCTTTCGGGTCCATGCCGGCGGCCAGCATGTGGCCGTGGTCGCGGTAGCCGGTGATGATCTTGTCGTGGCCCTGTTTGACGCTGGCCTGAACGCCGACCGCCACGGCCTCCTGGCCGATGTACAGGTGGCAGAAGCCGCCGATCAGACCCATGCCGTACAGCTGGCCCGCCCGCTCCTCGAAGCGGCGGATCAGAACCATCTCGCGATAGTAGGCGAGCAGCTCGTCCTTGGTCGCGGTCGGGGCGTTGGGAACCTTGGCCGGAGCTTTGGAATCCGTGGTCTTTTGGGCGGCTCTCGCCATCCGGCATCTCCCGGGTATGAGCCCCTGGGCGATACGCGCCGCCGGGGCTTCTTCTCGTTACGGAAAGCGGCTGTAGCAGCCTTCGTTCCTGAAAGGCAAAGCACGCCGGGCCGCCTGTAACAAGAGTTCAGGAGGGCGTGATGGACGCAGGCCGGGCCGGGGCCGCAGCGACGCGGATCACATAGTCGCGGGGATCGGAAAAGCCCAGCACGGCGCTGGCGCGCTCTTCCAGCAGATCGCGCGACAGACTGCCCGTGCGAAGATATCGGACGCGGACCTCGAGGTCCGCGCGCTGTTCGGTCAGGGCCGCCAGCTGGGTCTCGCGCTGCACCAGGCGCGCGTCACGCGCCGAGCCGCTCAGCAGGCCGCGCTCCCCGGTCAGGGCCTGCACGCCCAGATAGACGACCAGCAGCAGCAGGAAGGCGGACAGGGAGTAAGGCTTCATCCGTTCGAACACGACGAACGCTCCTTCTGAGCGTGGATACTGTTGAGCCTTGGTAACGGAAAATGCCTAACAAACCCTAGCTTCACCGTAAGATGCGTGCCGCGAATCGCGCACGGGCCTCGCGAACGCGGCCAGGCTCAGCGGAACTTGCGCAGGCCCCTCGGCCCCATTCGCCCCGCCCCGGCCCGACGGCCCAGCCAGTCCTTCCAGTCGGGCCAGTTGCGGCGTCGTCCGCCCCCGTCGACCCATTCCGGCCCATGCGCCCCGTCGAACAGGGCGATGTCGGTCAGACCGCCCTGTTTGAACGCCTGCAGCTTGACGCCCTTGCCGCGGCCCATCTCGGGCAGTTCGTCGGCCTTGAAGATCAGGGTCTTCAGGTTCTCGCCGATGGTGACGACATGGTCGCCGGTGACCCGGAGGACGGCGAGGAGCTCGCCGTTCAGCACCTGTTTGCCGCTCCGCTTCTGGGCCAGCAGATCGTCTTCCGGCGCGATGAATCCATAGCCGGCCTTGGACGCGATCAGCAGTTTCGCGCCCGGCTGATGGGCCAGGACGGCGACGATGCCGGCGCTTTCTTCCAGCTCGACCATCAGGCGCAGCGGCTCGCCATGGCCGCGACCGGAGGCCAGCTTGTCGGCCCCGACGGTGAAGATGCGGCCGTCCGAGGCCGCGACCAGAAGCTTGTCGGTCGTGAAGGCGGGCACCAGGAAGCCGAGGGCGTCCCCCTCCTTGAACTTCAGTTCCGACGGATCCTCGACCTTGCCCTTGACCGCGCGGATCCAGCCGCGCTCCGACAGCACGACCGTGATGGCCTCGCGCGGGATGAAGGCCTCGGCGGGCATGAAGGTAGAGGCGTCGACAGCCTCGGCGATGGTGGTCCGGCGCGGGGAGATCATCACCTTGCGCGTCGCCGCGAGCTCCTGGCCGATCTTCTTCCACTGTTTGGCCGGCGAGGACGACAGCGCCTGCAGCGCCGCGAGTTCGTCGGACAGGGCCTTGTATTCGTTCTCGATGGTGATTTCCTCGATCCGCGCCAGCTGACGCAGGCGGGTGTCGAGGATGAAGTCGGCCTGGACCTCGGACAGGCCGAAGCGGGCGATCAGGACGGCCTTGGGCTGTTCCTCCTCGCGGACGATCCGGATCACCTCGTCGAGGTTGAGGAAGACGATGCGCAGGCCTTCCAGCAGATGCAGTCGCTTCTCGACCCGCTCGATCCGCCACTGCGAGCGCCGGTTCAGCACCTCGCGCCGGTGATCCAGGAAGGCCTGCAGGCAGGCCTTCAGCCCCATGACGCGCGGCGTGCCGGTGGCGTCCAGCACGTTCATGTTGACGGGGAAGCGCACCTCCAGGTCCGACAGCCGGAACAGGCTTTCCATCAGACTGTCGGCGTCGATGTTGCGGGTCTTGGGGTCGATGACGATGCGGATGTCTTCCGCCGACTCGTCGCGGACGTCGCCCAGCAGGGGCGCCTTCTTCTGTTCGATCAGTTCGGCCAGGGCCTCGATCAGCTTGCCCTTCTGGACCTGATAGGGGACCTCGGTGATGACGATCTGGTAGCCGCCGCGCTCCAGCGGCTCCCGCTCCCACCGGGCGCGCAGCCGCACCCCGCCCCGGCCCGTCTCATAGGCGTCGAGGATGGAGGCATGGCCCTCGACCGTGACGCCGCCCGTCGGGAAGTCGGGCCCCGGGACGATCTCGGCCAGCTCCGCCGTCGTCGCCTCGGGTCGGTCCAGCAGCAGCAGGCAGGCGTCGATCAGCTCCCCGACGTTGTGCGGCGGAATCGAAGTCGCCATGCCGACGGCGATGCCCGACGAGCCATTGGCCAGCAGGTTGGGAAACCCGGCCGGCAGGACGACCGGTTCCTCATCCTGATCGTCATAGGTTGGGCGGAAGTCCACGGAATCCTGATCGATTCCGTCCATCAGCAGCACCGAGGCCGCCGTCAGCTTGCACTCGGTGTAGCGCATGGCGGCGGCGTTATCGCCGTCGATGTTGCCGAAATTGCCCTGGCCGTCGACCAAGGGATAGCGCTGGGCGAAGTCCTGGGCCAGGCGCACCAGGGCGTCATAGATCGAGGCGTCGCCGTGCGGGTGATAGCCGCCCATGACCTCGCCCACGACCTTGGCGCATTTGCGCGCCGCGGCCTGGGGGTTCAACCGCATCTGATGCATGGCGTACAGGATGCGCCGGTGCACCGGCTTGAACCCGTCGCGCACGTCCGGCAGGGCCCGGTTGGTGATCGTCGACAGGGCATAGGCCAGGTAGCGGCGCGACAGCGCCTCGCCCATCGGCTCGTCGACGATACGGCCGCCTTCCGGCGGAGGGGTGTGAACGGTCATGGATGTGCGAATCGGCTGGTTTGGGCCCCGAGTCTAGAGGCTTGACCGTGGGAAGGCGCGGGGCGACGTACGACTACGCTTGGCCGCCGGGGTCTAAAGCCGATTATGTTCGCGCAACTGATCGACCATCCAGACGCGCGCCGGCGGGATCGGCCGGTTCTGGGGATGAAAGACGAACTGCTCGAGGAAGTGGCCGGTCAGCGCCAGGCCATCGCCCACGTCCCCGGGGGCCAGACCGGCCTGGGCCCCCAGCATGAAGGGCGGGAGCTTCAGCAGTTTGTCGGCATAGGGGGCGCCGGCGCCGGCGCTGACGGCGCGCCCGGTTCGGGGGCTGACCCAGACCAGGTCGTCCATCGTCCCGCTCACGGCGCAGCGGGACAGGTCGAGACCGAACCCCAGATCATCGAGCAGGCCTGCCTCGAAGCGGATGAAGATCGCCGGCCAGACCTCCGGCAGGACGAAGGCGGCCATCAGCGCATCGAAGGCCAGAAAGGCCCCGGGATGCGGCTCGCGCTCCGGCAGGGCTCCCTGGGCCACGGCGGCGGCGGCGGCCAGGCCGGCCAGCGCCAGGCCGTCGTCGAAGAGGGCGCTGGGCCCCTCCCCCACCGGCTCCAGCCGGGCCGAGCCCAGATGGTCGGAGGTGCGCGCGCGGTAGTCGGCGATGACCCGGGCCCCGGCCTGGAGGAAGGGCTTCATCCGGCGCGACGCCCCGCCGGCCACATAGGCGGCATGCCGGCCGTGGGTCTCGGTCAGAAGGTCGACGACGACGCCGGTGTCGCCGTGGGATCGCGCCGACAGAACGAAGGCTTCCTCGTGGAACTCCATCAGGGCGTGGGGACCGCAGCGACCGCCTCGGCCTTGGCCTCATACGTCGCGATGATGCGCGCGAGCGGACTGGCCAGATCGTTCGGCACCGCGAGGCTGAGGACGTACTGCTCGATCTTCCAGCCGCCGTCCGTCAGGCGCATGACGCCGGACCCGCGCGTGCGCCCATAGGTCTCGTTGGTCAGCTTTTCTTCGAACCAGGCGATGCAGCGGCAGTCGATCGGGGCGAGGGTGATGGTCCGGGCCGTGGCCGGATAGGACCAGCCCTGGCCCGTGTCGAAATACGGCTTGGCGAAGGCGCGCAGTTGCTCGACGGTCCAGTGCTCCCCGGCGTCGGTGCCGACGAACCGGGCCTCGGGGGTGTAGAGGGCGAAATAGGCCTCGGTATCGGCGGCCGCCGAGGCGGCGTTCAGCCGATCGAGCACGGCGGCGATTTCGCTCTCCGGCGTCGCGGCCGCCTGCAGCGACGCGGCCATCATGATTGCAGCGAACATGCATCCCTCCCCTTGGTGGTCGCCCCGGACAGGCTCCGGTGCGACGGGCACGGCCACCCTGGCGACCGGGCCCACTCGTGGGTCTATCGCGTCACCCGGACGACCGCCATCTCCCTTCCGTCGGGGCCCCGACGGCTCGCTATTCGCCGCTCTCGGGCACTGGATAGGTCTCCGGCGTGATAGCCTTGGCCAGGGCCAGCAGATTCCGGGCGGCGTTGCGGCCGACGCGGTCGGAATAGTCGTGCCCCTGATCGGTCTCGGTATAGTCCGGCCCCGGTCCCGGGCCGAGGTGCCAGTAGGTCCAGCTCTGCCCCGGGATGGTGAAGCCCATGTCGATCAGGCCCTGACACACGGTTCCGACGATGTGGTGGGCCCCGTCCTCGTTGCCGGTGACGACCACGCCGGCGACCTTGCCGAAGGCGACGGGCCGGCCGC
The DNA here is from genome assembly GCF_002002865.1 of Brevundimonas sp. LM2. Lineage (NCBI taxonomy): Bacteria > Pseudomonadati > Pseudomonadota > Alphaproteobacteria > Caulobacterales > Caulobacteraceae > Brevundimonas > Brevundimonas sp. LM2. Next base: position 2,023,030 of record NZ_CP019508.1, read on the forward strand.
TGTCGTCGGTGTCGCCGAACCAGGCGTCCATCCGCTCCAGCGCGCGCATGCAGACGCTGGACTGCTGGCCTAGCCAGATGGGGGTGGCGATGATCACGATGTTGGCCGCCTTCAGCTTGGCGTTCACCGCCGGCCACTCGTCGCCCTCGCCCATGTCGTTCTCGACGCCCGGGCGAATGTTGAGGTCGACCAGCCGAATGGTCTCCACCTGGGCGCCGCCCTGCTCCAGCTCCTCAACCAGGACCTGGGCGAGAGCCTCGGTGGAGGAGGTTTCGGGGGACGGCTTGAGGGTGCAGTTCAGGACGACGGCGCGCATGGGGGTCTCCGACGGGTTGGTCCAGCCAAACGACCGAGCGCGAGCCACGTTCCGGCTTTGTATTTAACCGCAGGGTTGACAGCACGTCGGAGGGCTGGCATTTAACCGATCAGTTCAACACGAAGCGGCCCGATGCAACCCGACCCTCTCTCCGCCAAGTTCGCCGCCCTGGCCGACCCGACCCGTCGGGCGATCCTGGCGCGGCTGGCCGAGGGCGAGGCCAGCGTGAACGATCTGGCCGCGCCGTTCGACATGAGCCTGCCTGCCGTGTCGAAGCATCTGAAAGTGCTGGAGAAGGCCGGTCTGATCTCGCGCGGTCGCGAGGCCCAATGGCGGCCCGCCCGGCTGGAGCCGATGGCGCTGAAGGGCGTCGCGGACTGGCTCGAACACTACCGCCGGTACTGGGATTCCAGCTTCGACCGTCTCGAGACCTATTTGAAGAAAATCCAGAAGGGAGACCCCAATGGCCCACGAAACTGACAACCCCTGCCATACGCCCGGTGAGGCGAACGGCTTCGACCTGACGCTGAAGCGCCATTTCGACGCGCCCCCGGAAAAGGTCTGGCAGGCGTGGATCACGCCCGATCTCCTGAAACGGTGGTTCTGCCCCAAGCCCTGGTTCGTCTCGGAGGCCGTCATCGACCCTCGTCCGGGCGGCGTCTTCAACACCGTGATGAACGGCCCCGACGGCGAGGTCATGCCGAATTCGGGCATCATCCTGGCCATCGAGCCGAACCGCAGGCTGGTGACGACCGACGCCTTCACCCCTGACTGGCGACCGACCGGGGTCCCCTTCATGGTCGCCGAGGTTACCCTGACGCCGACCGCCGACGGCGGCACCGACTATGTCGCCGTGGCCCGGCACTGGAACGCCGAAACGATGAAACAGCACGAGCAGATGGGCTTCGAGGCCGGCTGGAACGCCGCCGCCGATCAGCTGGCCGATCTGCTCAAGACGCTGTGAGCGCGCCGATGTCGATGACCGAAGCCCGCCTGCCCGACCTGCCGACGCTCCTGCCGCATCGGCTGGAGATGGAGCGCATCTTCGATGCGCCGAGGGAGCTGGTCTGGATGGCCTTGACCCGGCCGGAGATGCGCGTCCAGTGGATCGGCCCGGTCGAGTGGCCGATGCTGTCCGGCACCAACGACCTGCGGGTCGGCGGCCTGTGGCGCGCCTGTCTGGGCTCGGCCACGACCGACGAGGTGCTGTGGCAGGGGGGCATGTACCGCGAGGTGGTCGCCCCCCAGCGGCTGGTCTTCACCTTCCGATGGGACGAGAGCCACGAGGACGGCCCGCCGGCCGACACCCTGGTCACCATCGACCTGCACGCCCTCCCCGACGGTCGGACCCGCATGGTCTTCGTCCACGAGGGCCTGAAATCCGAACGCAGCCTGGAGGGGCATACCCACGGCTGGACCTCGACCTTCGGCCGGCTCGACGGCTGGCTGCAAAACCGGACATTTTGAAAGGGAGACCGAAGATGAAGATCGTGACCAGCCTCAGCTTTCCCGGCACCTGCCGCGAGGCGTTCGATTTCTATGCCCGGGCCCTCGGCGGCCGCATCACGACCACCCTTACCTATGGCGAGGCCCCGCCCGAAATGCCGGTGCCGGATCAGATCCGGGACTGGCTGATGCACTGCTGGCTGGAGGTCGGCGATCAGGCCCTGATGGGGTCCGACATGCACCCCGACTACACCCCCGACATGCACAGGCCCAAAGACGGGTTCGACGTGACCTTGCATGCAGCGGACGTGGACGAGGGGCGACGTCTGTTCGAGGCCCTGGCCGACGGCGGCGAGGTCCGCATGCCCTTCGCCGAAAGCTTCTGGTCGCCCGGTTTCGGGGGCCTGACGGACCGCTTCGGCGTGCCCTGGATGGTCAATGTCGTCGCGGGCCCCGACTGGAAACCGGCGCACGAGAGAGCCTCGGAAGCCTGACGACCCGACCGGGGGCTAGCTAGCGTTCGAGCCCGGTCGGAAAATCCTTCCCGAGCGCCTCAGCCATGGCCTGCTGAGAGATCAGCAGGACCTGCTGCTGCTGGTGGTAGTTGTTCGACAGCACGATGACCGCCACGCGGGCATCCGGCTGCCAGGTCACCAGGTTGCGGAACCCCGACCAGCTGCCGGTGTGGTAGATCTGCAGGTCCTCGAAGGCGGGCGAGACCCGCTGGCCCAGACGGTTGGACATCAGCCCGTACCCCCACAGCCGATGCGGCCGCCCGCCCCGCTCGTTGGGCTGATCCACCGGCGAGTGATCCGCGACCATCTGGGCATAGCTGTAGGGGGTCAGGACCTGTCCCCCGTGCAGGGCGCGCTCCCACACCAGCATGTCGTCCAACGTCGAGTACAAGGCCCCCGCCCCCACCACGATCGAGACGTTCGGCTGGCGCTGCGCCGTCAGGCCTGCAGGGAAGTTGGCGTGGCCGGTGATGATGTCCTGACTGGCGTCGGTCTCCAGCCCGGTGTCGGCCATGCCGAGCGGCTTGAAGAAAGCCGTCTGCAGATAGTCCCCGAACGCCATGCCGCTGGCCTTCTCGACCACGGCGGCCGCCAGGTTGAAGCCGGCGTTGTTGTAGCGGAGCTTGCTGCCGGGCGCGAAGGCCAAGCGGAAGGCCTTGGAGTCCTCGGTCAGCTGGTCGAGCGTCGCCGGGGTCACGCGACGACTGCCCCAGGCCGGGCGCGCCATCAGATCGGGAATACCCGAGGTGTGCGACAGCAGATGGCTGAGACGGAGAGATTGCCAGGCCGCCGGACAGGGCTGGATCCATTGGCAGACCGGATCACCGATGGTGAGCTTGCCGTCGTCCTGCAGCTTCAGGATCGCGGCGGCGGTGAACTGTTTCGATACCGAGGCGAGGCGGAAGCGCGAGTCGATCCGGGTCGGGTCGCCGGTGGCGACGTCGGCGGGGCCGTAGGCCTGGCGGAACAGGACCTGATCGCCGCGCGCGACCAGGACCGCTCCCATGAAGCGGCCGGCGTCGGCCTCGCGGCGCAGGCGGGTGGCGAGCTGCGGCAGGGCCTCGACCACCTCGACCGTCGGGCGCGGTGGCAAAGGGGCCTCGCGCGACGACGCGGTGGGCAGGGCCCGGGTGGTCAGGCCGGCGGCCAGACCGGCCCCGCCGATCAGGACGACGGCGGCGATCAGGCCGAGGGTCAGTCGGGGATGCCCCCCCGAGTTACGCGGTACATGAAACATGGGCCTTGGTAGCGACTCCGCGCGATTCGTCATCCCTTCCGGGTCAAATCGCGATCAACTCTGCGCGAAAGGGCCTAGACGTCGAAGTCCAGGCCGAACTGGGCATAGAGGGCGCGGCTGTCCTGCCATTTCGGATCGACCTTGACGGTCAGGAACAGGTGCACCGGCCGGTCGAGCAGCTCGGTCAACTCCTCGCGCGACTTCTGGCCGATCCATTTCAGCGTCTGGCCGCCCTTGCCCAGCACGATCGGGCGCTGGCTCTCGCGTTCGACATAGATGGTCTGTTCGATGCGGGCCGAGCCGTCGGCCTTCTCGTCGAAGGCGGTGGTCTCCACCGCCGCCGAATAGGGCAGTTCCTCGTGCACCCGCAGATAGACCTTCTCGCGCGTGATCTCGGCCGCCAGCACCCGGATCGGCACGTCGGCGGACTGGTCCTCGGGGTACAGCCAGTGCCCCTCGGGCATCGACCGGGCCAGGCGCTGCTTCAGGTCGTCGACCCCGTCGCCCGACAGGGCCGAGATCATATAGACCTCGGAATAGACGCCGGTCTCGAACAGGGCGTGGGACAGGGCCAGCAGGGTGTCGCGGCGCATGCCGTCGATCTTGTTCAGCGCCAGGATCACCTGGGTCCCGGTCGACTTCAGATTGGCGATGATGGTCTCGGTGTCCTCGGCCGAGCGGCGATCCGCGGCCTCGCCCGACTTGCCTTCCGAGGCGATGTGGGAGGCGGCGTCGATCAGGTGCACGACCACGTCCGCATCGTTGGCCCCGCCCCAGGCCGAGGCGACCATGGCGCGGTCCAGCCGGCGGCGCGGGGTGAAGATGCCGGGCGTGTCGACCAGCACGATCTGGCTCTCGCCCTCCATGGCGATGCCGCGCACGGGGAACCGCGTGGTCTGCACCTTCTGGGTCACGATCGAGACCTTGGACCCCGTCAGCCGGTTGACCAGCGTCGACTTGCCGGCGTTCGGCGCGCCGATGATCGCGGCGAAGCCCGCGCGGGGGTTGGTGGGTTCGGTCAAATCACGCCTTCACGTTGGAGCATGGCCGTCGCGGCCTTCTTTTCCGCGTCCTGACGCGAACGTCCCGGCGCGGTCAAGGGTTCGACGCCCTCGATGGAAACCTCGACCGTGAAGGTCGGGGCATGGTCGGAGCCTGTCTGGGCCACGACGCGGTAGGTGGGCAGGGGTCGGCCGTGCCCCTGGGCCCATTCCTGCAGCGCGGACTTGGGGTTGTTCAGGGCCCGCGGCGGGGGCGAGGCCAGTTCCTCAGCCCAGGCCCGATCGAACACGGCCCGCGCCGCGTCCAGCCCGGCATCCAGGAAGACGGCGGCCAGCAGGGCCTCCATGGCATCGGCGACCACGCCCTCCTTGCGCCGACCGCCGGTCTTGGACTCGCCGGGCGACAGCCGCAGGGCGTCGCCGACCTTCAGTCGCTCGCCGACCCTGCCGCAGGCGTGCTTGTCGACCAGGGCGTGCAGGCGCGACGACAGTTCGCCCTCGTCGGCGGCCGGGAAGTCCTGATGCAGCCGCTGGGCCACCAGCAGGCCCAGCACCCGGTCCCCCAGGAACTCCAGCCGCTCGTTGTGGCGCGCGGGCTTGCCGGCGGCCTTGTCGGCCCCCTCCCCCACGCTGGAATGGGTCAGGGCCCGCTCCAGCAGGGTGGGGTCCCGAAAATCGTGGCCGAGGCGTTCGACCAGAGCGGTCACCGCCTCTGCCCTCACGTTCGCCATCAGTCGAGAATCTTGAAGAACCGGTCGAGACGGATGTTCGCGAACCAGCTGATCGGGTTCCACAGGGAGGCTCCGGGCTCCCATGAGAACATGATGATCTCGGCCTTGCCGACCAGGTTCTCGTCCGGCACCAAGCCGACGCCGGCCGAGGCCTGGACCCGGCTGTCGATCGAGTTGTCGCGGTTGTCGCCCATCATGAAATAGTGGCCGAGCGGGACCTCATAGACGCCGGTGTCGTCCAGATCGCCCCCGGGACCGAAGTCCTGGGTCTCGAAGGTGCGGCCGTTGGGCAGGGTCTCGCGGACCTTGGTGACCGGACGCGGGCCGAAGACGTCGACCACTTCCGAGGCCCCGACGACCACGTCCTTAACCGCGACGCCGTTGATGTGCAGCCTGTTGTTGATCATCTGCACCTGATCGCCCGGCAGGCCGATCACGCGTTTGATATAGTCGGTCTTGTCGTCGCGCGGCAGTTTGAACACCACGATGTCGCCCCGCGCCGGTGCGCGGCCCAGCACGCGATCCTCGCCCAGCGGCAGGTTGATCGGGAGGCCGGACGAGAATTTGGAATAGCCATAGGCCCACTTCGACACGACGATGTAGTCGCCCTCGTAGAGGTTGGGCTCCATCGAGGCCGAGGGAATGGTGAAGGGCTGGAACAGCAGGACCCGCAGGACGAAGGCGATGGCCAGCGCCACGACGATGGTCTTGACGATCTCCAGGGTCTCCGACGCGGCGGAACCGCCATCGTCGTCGTCATCCTTGGCCGAGACGCGGGCCCCGGGGGGGATCGTTTCCTTGCGGTCGTCGAACGGCGCGTCGCCCTTGTCGCTCCAGATCGGCGGCGGAGTCGCAGAGCCCGAGCCGGAGGCCGTGGCCGTCGGTGCGGAGGGTTCGGCGAGCGCGGGCGACGCCGCCGCCGCGGTCGGCTCGATCGAGGCGTCCGGCATGGCGTCGCGCTCGACCTCGACCGCCTGACCGTCGATCTCGGTCGGCTGGTCCAGATCGGGATCGGACCAGACGAAGGGCTCTGCCGACGGGTCGTAGTCCCCCAGCGGGGGGTGCTGTGCGGGCGTCGTCGCGCTGGCCTGCTCGTTGCTCATCGTGTGGAAGCCTGTCCCCGGCCGCTGGCTGCGGTCTCTTCGTCGCACGGGTATATCCCGATTACGCCATCGGCAAGGCTTCGATCACCACGAAGGCGAGTGCATAGGGGTGCTCGTCCGAAAGCGTCAGATGAATGCGCGCGGTGTGGCCCGGCGGTGTCAGTCGGGCCAGATGGTCGGCGGCCGGGCCGGTCAGGGCCAGGGTCGGCTGGCCCGATCGCAGGTTCACCACCCCCATGTCCTTCCAGTAGACGTCGCGACGCATGCCGGTGCCCAGGGCCTTGGCGCAGGCCTCCTTGGCGGCGAACCGCTTGGCGTAGCTCCAGGCCGCATCCGGCTTGCGCTCGGACCGCACGCGCTCGGTCTCGGTGAAGCAGCGGTTGCGGAACCGGTCGCCGAACCGGTCCAGCGAGGCCTGGATGCGCCGGATGTCGGTCAGATCGGCCCCCACCCCCAGGATCACGCCGCCGTCTCCAGCCCCCGGGCCGCGTCCATCAATCCCCGCATCCGCGCGATGGCCGGACCCAGGCCGACGAAGATGGCCTCGCCGATCAGGAAATGGCCGATGTTCAGCTCCATCACCTCGGGGATGGCCGCGATCGCCGCGACGGTGTCGTAGTCGATGCCGTGCCCGGCGTGGACTTCCAGCCCCAGGCCGCTGGCCCGGGCGGCCCCCGCCCGCAGGGCCGTCAGTTCGCTTGCGGCGCGCTCGGCATCACCCTCGCGTACGGCGTCGCAATAGGCCCCGGTGTGCAGTTCGACCACGGCGGCGCCGCTGCGATGGGCGGCGTCGATCTGGGCGGGGTCGGCCCCGATGAAGAGGGAGACGCGCGATCCGGCGTCGTTCAGCCGCGCCACCACGGGCGTGATCCAGTTGTGGCCGCCGGCGACGTCCAGACCGCCCTCGGTGGTGCGCTCCTCGCGCTTCTCGGGCACCAGACAGACGGCGTGCGGACGATGGACCAGGGCGATGTCCAGCATCTCCTGCGTCACCGCCATCTCCAGATTCAGCGGCTGGGCCTGTTCCCGCAACAGGGCCGACAGCCCGTCCAGATCGGCGTCGGAGATATGGCGGCGATCCTCGCGCAGATGGGCGGTGATGCCGTCGGCCCCGGCCGCCAGCGCCTCTCGCGCGGCCCGCACCGGGTCTGGCGACAGACCGCCCCGCGCGTTCCGCACGGTGGCCACGTGGTCGATATTGACCCCCAGCCGGATGCGGGACGAGATCATTTTGCCAGCCGCCGGCTGCCCGGATCCTCGACCGGCAGGGCCGCCAGCTCGGGCGGCAGGGAATCGGCCGGATAGGCCGGCACATCCAGGGTGGCCAGGGCGATCAGCGGCACGCCGACGTCGGCCCGGCCGCCGGAGCGATCGACGATACAGGCGGCCGCCACGACATCGCCGCCCGCCTCGCGGATGGCGGCGATGCATTCGCGACTGGACAGGCCCGTGGTGACGATGTCCTCGACCATGACGACCTTCTCGCCCGGCGCGATGTGGAAGCCGCGCCGCAGTTTGAACGCCCCGTCCTCGCGCTCGACGTACATCGACCGCACCTTGAGGTGTTTCGCCGTCTCATAGCCGGGGATGATGCCCCCGACGGCGGGCGAGATGGCGACGTCAACCGGTCCCACGGTCGCGACGATCTTCTCCGCCAGGGCCTGGCACAGACGCGCGCAGCGGGCCCCGTCCATGAACACCAGGTTCTTCTGCAGGAAGACCGGGCTGTGCAGGCCGGAGGACAGGACGAAATGGCCCTCGCGCAGGGCGTGGGCGGCGCGGAATTCGTTGAGGACGTCTTCGGAGGTCATGCGCCGGTCTTAGGACCAAGCGCGCGCGACGGGAAGCGTCACCGTGCCAATCGGGCGTCGCATTCCGTCACACCGGCGGCGATGCCGAGTTCGGCGTAGAGGCCCCGCGCCTCGGTCCAGTCCAGCGTGGCCTCCCCCGGTTGGTCCAGATCGTCGAGCGCCAGGGCCTTCAGCCGCAATGCATTGGCCAGATCGAGCCGATGGGTGGACTGTCCGGCATAGATGCCGACGGCTTCGGTCGCCAGCGACAGCGCCTCGACCGCGCGGCCCGCCAGGCGCGCCGCGTCCGACCGATGGCGCAGGTCATGCGCGTGTTCCAGATCGTCCACAGGGCGCTCCCTTCCGTACGTCAGTATGCCCGCCCCTCGGCGGGTCGTTCCTCCAGATGGCCGTCCTTCAGGGCGAAGACCCGGTCCATATGGCCCGCCAGCTCCATGTTGTGGGTGGCGATCAGAGCCGCGACCCCGGTGTCCTTGACCAGTTTCTGCAGCGCCTCGAACACCGTCTGGCTGGTGGTCGGGTCCAGATTGCCGGTCGGCTCGTCGGCCAGCAACAGGCGGGGGCTGTTGGCCAGGGCCCGGGCCAGGGCCACGCGCTGCTGCTCGCCGCCCGACATCTGCGCCGGCTGGTGCAGGGTGCGCTCGGCCAGACCCAGCGACCCGAGGGCCGTCTCGGCCCGGGCTCGGGCCTCGGCCTCGGGATAGCCGGCGATTCGCATCGGCAGGGCGACGTTGTCGCGCGCGTCGAACTCCGGCAGCAGATGGTGGAACTGATAGACGAAGCCGATCCGCGACAGGCGCAGTCGCGTGCGCGCCCGCTCGTCCAGATTGCCGACGTCCTCTCCGTCGATCCGGACCTCGCCGGACGTCGGGCGCTCCAGCAGGCCGGCGGCGTGCAACAGCGACGACTTGCCCGACCCCGACGGGCCGATCAGCCCGACCAGTTCGCCCGGGAAGATGTCGAGATCGACGCCTTTCAGGACCGTCAGACCGCCCTGCCCGGTCGTATAGGTGCGGGTGACGCCGCGCAGGCTCAGGACGGGGCTACTCATAACGCAGGGCCTCGACCGGATCGATGCGGGACGCCGACCACGACGGCGGCAGGCTGGCGACGCAGCTCATGACCAGGGACCAGACGGCGACCCAGAAGACGTCGACGGGATCGACCTCGGCCGGGATGGCGTCCAGCATATAGACGTCGGCGTTGAACAGCTGGACCCCGGTGATGGCCTCGAGGAAATGCTGGATCGGGCCGATGTTCAGGCAGAACAGCAGGCCCAGGGTCAGGCCCGCCAGGGTGCCGGCCACGCCGATGGTCGCCCCGGCCATGAAGAAGATGCGCAGGATCGCGGCCGGGCTGGCCCCGATGGTGCGCAGGATGGCGATGTCGCGCCCCTTGTTCTTCACCAGCATGACGATGCCGGAGATGATGTTCATGGCGGCGATGGCCACGACCAGTCCCAAAATTATCGACATGGCGACCCGCTCCACCCGCAGGGCACCCCAGAAGGCGGCCAGACGGTCGCGCCAGTCCTGGACGAAGGCCCCCGGTCCGGCGGCTGTGGCGACGGGCTCGAGATAGTCCTGGACCCGGTCGGGATCGTCGACCTTCATCTCGATGACGTCCCAGACGCCCTCCTTGCCGAAGAACAGCTGGGCCTGTTCCAGGGGCATGAAGATGAAGGCCCGGTCGTAGTCCGCCGCGCCCGAGGTGTAGGTGCCGCCGACGATATAGGTCTTCTCCAGCCCGCCCAAATTGCCGAAGGCCGAGTCGGCCCCGGACGGCGAATAGATCTGGATCGGATCCCCGACGCGCAGCCCCAGCTGGTCCGCCAGGGCCTGGCCGATCAGGATGTTGTCGCCGCCATAGGCCCCTCGGCCGAAGCTGGCCCGGGCCTCGGCCGACATGCTGGACGAGACATAGGACATGGTGTCGATGTCGGCCGGACGCAGCCCGCGCACGAAGGCTCCGGTCGTCTGGCCACCGGCCCGAATCAGGGCCTGGGATTCGGTCAGGGGGCTGACGCTGACCACGCCGGGCACGCCGCGCAGCCGATCCACTACCGCGTCGCGATCGGGCGCGGTCAGGACCTGGCCCTGCACATACATATGCCCGTTGAAGCTCAGCATCCGGCCCAGCAGTTCGTTGCGGAACCCGGCCATGATGCTCATCACGCTGATCAGCACGGCGACGGCCAGCATGATGCCGATGAAGCTGATGATGGCGATGGTCGCCACCCCGCCCTCCTTGCGCTTGGCGCGCAGGTAGCGGAGCGCCAGGCCGATCTCCCAGGCGGAGAAGGCCCCGGCGGGCTTGGGCGGGGCCCCCAGCGGCGTCGTGGTCAACCGATACGCTCCATCGCCTGGTCCAGCGGCAGGGTCGACTTCTCGCCCGAGGCCCGGCGTTTCAGCTCGACCACGCCCTCGGCCACGCCCTTGGGACCGATGACCAGCTGCCACGGGATGCCGATCAGGTCGGCGGTGGCGAACTTGCCGCCCGGCCGCTCGTCGGTGTCGTCGTACAGGACCGACTTGCCCGCCGCCTCCAGGGCCTCGACCGCCGCCTCGCAGGCCTCGCAGACGGCCGGGTCGTTGGCGCGCAGGTTGATGACCACGACGTCGAACGGCGCGACAGAGTCGGGCCAGATGATGCCGGCGTCGTCATGACTGGCCTCGATGATGGCCCCCAGCAAACGTGACACCCCGACGCCATAGCTGCCCATGTGCACCTCGGTGTCCTGCCCGTCGGGCCCCGCCACCTTGGCCTTCATCGGGGCAGAGTATTTGGTGCCGAAATAGAAGATGTGGCCGACCTCGATGCCGCGCGCGGTCAGCCGGTCGGCCTCGGCCGTCTGGCTGTCGAATTGGGCGGCGTCGTGCATTTCCTCGGTCGCGGCATAGAGCGACGTCCGCTGATCAACGATTGACTGCAGGTCGTTCCAGTCCACGTCCGCGCCGGGCGCGGGCATTTCGACCAGCTGGCGATCGCAGAACACCTGGCTCTCGCCGGTCTCGGCCAGGACGATGAATTCGTGGCTCAGATCGCCGCCGATCGGACCGGTGTCCGCCCGCATCGGCACCGCCTTCAGCCCCATCCGGGCAAAGGTGTTCAGATAGGCCACGAACATCCGGTTATAGGCCCGCCGCGCCGCCGCCTCGTCGATGTCGAAGCTGTAGGCGTCCTTCATCAGGAACTCGCGCCCGCGCATCACCCCGAACCGGGGCCGGCGCTCGTCGCGGAATTTCCACTGGATGTGAAACAGGTTCAGCGGCAGCGCCTTGTAGCTCTTGACGAAACTGCGGAAGATGTCGGTGATCATCTCCTCATTGGTGGGGCCGTACAGCAGCTCGCGCTCGTGCCGGTCGGTGATGCGCAGCATCTCGGGGCCATAGGCGTCGTACCGCCCCGATTCCCGCCACAGGTCCGCCAATTGCAGGGTCGGCATCAGCACCTCGACGGCCCCGGCCCGCTCCTGCTCCTCGCGCACGATCTGCTCGATCCGGTTGAGCACGCGCAGGCCCAGCGGCAGCCAGGCATAGATGCCCGCGGCCTCCTGCTTGATCATGCCGGCGCGCAGCATCAGCTGATGCGAGATGATCTGGGCGTCCGAGGGCGCTTCTTTGAGCGTGGGCAGGAAATAGCGCGACAGGCGCATGAGCGTCTCGGATCGTAAAGCTTCGGGGCGACCAGCTTTAGCCGGGACCACGGGGCAAAAGCTAGGCGCTCAGACGCCCGGCGGCGCCAGGTCCGGCAGCGGCATCCAGCCGATGAAGACCAGGAACATCACAAAGGCCCAGACGATCAGGGCGACCCAGGTGGTGGTGAAGAATTTCTTCTTCAGGTTCGGCGTCTTGGGCGCCCCCCACTGGCTGCCATCGGTCGGCGGCTCGTGGGTTTCGGCCGAGGTGCCCAGCGGCAGGATGCCGAACAGCACCACCCACCAGACCACGACATAGATGGCGAACATGGTCACGGGACCGATGGGCATCAGTGGGTCTCCTTGGGGGTTTCCATCAGCTCGACCAGGACTCCGCCCATGTCCTTGGGATGCAGAAACAGGATCGGCGTGCCGTGGGCCCCGAGGCGGGGCTCGCCGGTGCCCAGCAGGGTCGCGCCCTTGGCCCGTAGCGCGTCGCGCGCGGCCAGGATGTCCTCGACCTCGAAACAGACGTGGTGCTGCCCGCCCCTGGGGTTCTTGGCCAGGAAGCCGTGGATCGGGCTGTCGTCGCCCAGCGGCTCGATCAGTTCGATCTGGCTGTTGGGCAGGTCGATGAAACAGACCCGCACCCCCTGGGCCGGCAGGTCGAACGGCGCGCCGGCCGCGGTGGCCCCGAGCAGATCGCGGTACAGGGCGACGCTGGTCTCGATGGACGGCGTGGCGATGCCGACATGGTTCAGTCTTCCGATCATGCGCAGCCTATGACCCCTCGACCGCCCCCGGGCAAGCCGCGCCCAGTCCCGGCGCCCGCAGGGCCAGCAGGATCGATCGTCGCACCTCGGCCGCCATCAGGTCGGCGTCGTCGAGGATACAGCCCACCACGGTGTTCGAGTTGGGGGCCAGAAGGCCATAGGGCTGGTCCAGCGCCTCCAGCCTCTGCCGCGCCGCGTCCAGCGCGGCCGGCGCCGCCGCGACCACCTCGGGGTCACGACTGACCAGGGTCATCTCGTGCAGCGCCTCGCCCGAGCTGGGGAAGTCATAGGCGGCGTCGTCATAGGGCGTCAGCCGCGCCGACAGCCGGTCCGGGGCGTCCGTGTCGCCGGGAAACTTGCCCTCCTGGCTGGCCGAGAAGACCAGCGCCTCCCCCTCCTCCGGCACCACCAGGATATAGGCGTGGCGCGGGAACAGCAGATACTGCGCCATCCATTTGGTCACCCAGACCAGCGGGGCCTCGTCCGGCCCCAGGGCATGGGCCCCGACATAGACGCCGGGCGGCAGGACCCGGCCGTCGATCCGCCCGTTCACCGCCTGGATCCGGTCGACCATGACCTGATCCAACAGGAAGGTGCCCCCCTCCAGCGCGTCCTCGAAATGCCCGCGGATCGCAGCCGGGGTGGGGTCGGGTCCGAGCTCGCCGCCGTAGATCACCTCGAAGGCCTCCTCCGAGGTCGGACGCCCGGCCGGGACGCTGAACCACAGCACGCCCAGCTCATGCGCGGTGCGCGCCGCCGGGTCCTCGCCACGGAAGGTCGACAGGCTCAGCGCCAGATTGACCACGGCGAACAGGACGACCAACCCCCCCACCCCCTGCCCCGCGATCACCGCCCATTTGCGCCAGCCGCTGAGGGGGTGGCGGGCGTGGCGCACGCGTTCGCGCAGCCGCCGCGCCCGGTCCCGAACCCTGTCCGAAACCGGGCCCGCCACGACCCTACAGCCGCAGGATCACGGTCTCGACGATCGGACGCCGATCCCAGATCTGCTGCGACGCCTTCTTCAGCACGCGCCCGACGGCGGCCTCGACCACCATGTCGTCGTCGCGGGCCTCGCCCTTCAGACTGTTGACCGCCTGTTCGACGCGCTCGGCCAGGTCGTCCAGCGAATCGCCCAGGCTGGTGACCTCGTCGCCCGGCAGGCCGATGCCGCGCACGTCGATGTCGCTGACGATCTTGCCGCGCTTGTCCATGGCGAAGCTGACCACCAGCACGCCGTTGGTCGAGGCGTGGCGACGCTCGCGCAGGGCCTCGCCCTTCTCGGTCACCACCATGCCGCCGTCGACATAGAGGCGGCCGTTCGGCACCTCGTCGATGATGGCGGCCGCGCCCGGGGCCAGACGCACCAGGTCGCCGTTGCGGGGGGTCAGGGTCTCCGGCGTCCCGAGTTCGCGGGCCAGGGCGGCGTGCTCCATCAGGTGGCGGCGCATGCCATGGGTCGGAATGGCGACGCGCGGCCGGGCCCAGCCGTACATCTTGCGGATCTCGTCGCGGCACGGGTGGCCCGAGACATGGATGCCCGGGTGGTCCTTCTCGGTGTAGAGACGCACGCCCCGGTCGGCGAGCCGGTCCTGCAGGTCGGCAATGGCCAGTTCATTGCCCGGGATGACCCGCGACGAGAACAGGCAGTGGTCGCCCGCGCCCAGCTTGATGAAGGGGTGCGATCCGTCGGCGATGCGCGACAGGGCCGCGCGGTCCTCGCCCTGGCTGCCGGTGCACAGATACAGGATCTCGTCCGCCGGCCAGTGACGGGCCTCGTCTTCCGACAGGATGGCGCGACTTTCGTTGAACAGGCCGACGTGTTTGGCGGCGGCGGTGATCCGGTGCATCGAACGCCCGGCCAGGGCGACGCGGCGTCCGGCCTTGTCCGCCGCCTTGATGACGCTGACCATGCGGGCGACGTTGGAGGCGAAACAGCCGACCGCGATCTTGCCCTTCTTCAGGCTGCCGATCAGTGCGATCAGGCCTTCCTGGGCCTCCAGCTCCGAGCCCGCCTCGCCCTCGACGAAGACGTTGGTCGAATCGCAGACCATGGCCAGCAGGCCCTCGTCGCCCATCGTCTCGATGGCGGCGATGTCGGTCGGCTTGCCGATGACGGGGTTGGGATCCAGCTTCCAGTCGCCGGTGTGGAACACCGTGCCCAGGGGCGTGGCGATCTTCAGCCCGTTCGGCTCGGCGATCGAATGGGTCATGGTGATGAAGTCGACCTGGAACGGCCCCAGATCGACATGGCCGCCCAGCGGCACCTCGATGATCTTGACGTCCTTCAGAATGCCCGCGTCGCGCAGCTTCTCGCGGATCAGGAAGGCGGTGAAGGGGGTCGCGTACAGCGGGGCCTTGATCCGGCTCCACAGCCAGCCCAGCGCCCCGATATGGTCCTCGTGCGCATGGGTCAGCACGATGCCGCGGATATTTTCGCCCTCCAGGAAGGACGGATCCGGCACGATGATGTCGACGCCGGGCGTCGACTGGTCGCCGAAGGTCACGCCGACGTCGACGATCATCCACTGACGATCGTCTTCGGGGCCGTAGCCGTAGCAGTTGAGGTTCATACCGACCTCGCCCGAGCCACCGAGCGGCAGGAAGACGAGTTCGTCGTTGGCTTTGATGTTTGTCATGTGTCCGTCAGATGGGTATTGCGGCGCCAGATTTCGAGAAGGCCGCGGATGGTCAGGTCCGGATCGAACCGGTCGATGCTTTCGGTGGCGCCTTCGAACAGGGAGGCCACGCCTCCGGTGCCGACGACGGTCATGGGTGCCCCCCACTCAGCCTTGATTCGCGAGACCATGCCCTCGATCAGGCTGACATAGCCCCAGAAGACCCCGGACTGCATATTGGACACGGTGTCCTTGCCGATCACCCTGTCAGGCCGCTGAATGGCGATGCGCGGCAGCATGGCCGCCGCCTCGTGCAGCGCCTGGAGGCTGAGGTTGATTCCGGGGGCGATGGCCCCGCCTTCGAAGGCCCCGTCGGCGGCGACGACGTCGAAGGTGGTGGCGGTGCCGCTGTCGATGACGATCAGGTCGCCGGGATAGAGCAGATGCGCCCCGATGGCGTTGACCAGCCGGTCGGCCCCCGCCTCGCTGGGCTTGGCGATCCGCACCGGAATGCCGATCTGGACATTGTCCCCGATCACCAGGGGTTCGACGCTCAGATAGCGGCGCGACAGGTTCTTCAGGTTGAAGATCGACTGCGGCACGACGCTGGAGATGATGCAGCCGGTCAGCGAGGCCAGGTCGATCCTGCGCATCGACAGCAGCTGCGTCAGCCAGACGGCGTATTCGTCCGCCGTGCGGCTGGCCTCGGTCGCCGTGCGCCACTGGGCGATCCAGCTCTCGCCGTCATGCACCGCGAACAGCGTATTGGTGTTGCCCTGTTCGATGGCGAGCAGCATCAGGTGTCGGATCCGTGCATCAGGTCAATTCTTCTCGACCAGGATAACGCCCGGCAGGTCGCGGAAGTGGGCGTCGCAGGTCAGCAGGTCCGCGCCGTATTCCTGAGCGGTGGCATAGATGACCGCGTCGGCCGTGGCCAGCTTGTGGGTGACGCAAATCTCTCCAGCGGTCACCGCGATCCGCATCGTCAGCGGAACGACGATGCAAGTCCGGCTGAGCGCGAGCGTCGGATCGAGAAGGTCTGCCTGATATCGCATCAGCCATTTGGTCAGTTCGAGCTGGACCATCGTGGGAACCAGCCAGTCTTCGACCCCAGGCATGGCCGGAGCCAGGCTAGCGCCTGTCGGCGTACCTGCAAGAAATTCGATCCAGGCTGACGTATCGACAAGCCGCATCAGTCGCGGTCGTTGCGGTCTCGATAGTCGGTCGTGTCCGCGCCTTTGGCGAGGCCGAACAGCTCCTTCAACTCCGGCACGGGCACCAGGACCACGCCTTTGCCCTTCGGAACGAAAACCAGCTTCTGGCCTGGCTTCCAGCCGAGTTCGTCGCGAACGGCCTTGGGAACGGAAATCTGGAACTTGGACGACAGAGTTGTGGTGACAGACATGACCATACCCGGTTCGATCGATCAGCAAAACGTAAGATGCGCCCCGCCGCCGTTCAGCGCAAGGCGTCAAGCCTCCTCGCCAAAGAAGACGTCGCCTGCGGAGATCAGCCGCAACGATCCATCCGCCGTGCGCAGTCTCAACGCCCCATCCGGGGCCACGCCGTCGGCGACGCCGGTGACCGTCTCATGCCCGAGGCGGGCGACGCAGGGGCCGTCGAGGCCTTTCGTGCGGGCGGTCCAGGCGTCGAGGACAGGTTGGAAACCGAACTGCTCCCAGCGGTGTTGCCAGAGGTCGAATGCCTCGGCCAGCACGGTTGCGGCGGCGTCGATGGACGGCGGATAGGCGATGCCGGACCGAAGATGGGCGGCGAGGCTGGTCGCGGGCCGCTCGGTCCCATCGGGCGCATGGGCCAGGTTGACCCCGATGCCGATCGCGAGCCAAAGGGCGCCGTTCGCATGGACGCCGGACTCGATCAGGATGCCCGAGGCCTTGGCACCCGCGATCAGCACGTCGTTGGGCCATTTGATCGAGACCGCACCGGGCGTGGCGAAGGCGTCCAGCAGGTCGGCCACAGCGAGTGCCGCGACGAACGTCGCCTGCGCCGCCTCCGCCGGAGGCTTACGCGTCAGGGTCAGAAGGGTGCCGAACAGGTTGCCCGTGTCGCTGGTCCAGTCCCGGCCCCGACGACCGCGCCCTGCGGACTGGCGGCGGGCCACGATCCACTGGGACTCGGTCTCTCCAGCCTCGGCCCGTCGGCGGGCCTCGGCGTTCGTCGAATCGATGTCATCGATCAGGTCGATGGGGGGCGTCACCGCCCTACTGGGCTCCGAAACCCGTCGCCGCCATGCGGGTCAGCGGCTCCAGCCAGGTCAGGCCGACGATGACCAGCGGGAAGGAGAAGGCCGCGCAGGCCCAGCCGATCCACTGGCTCTCCACCGGGGCCTTGTCGGTCGCCACCGTGCCCTCGGGGGCCGCGTCGAACCACATCAGCTTGATGATGCGCAGATAGTAGAAGGCCGCCACGACCGAGGCCACCAGGCCCGCCGCCGCCACCATCCAGTAGCCGGCCGAGGCCGCCGCGCCGAAGACGTAGTATTTGCCCCAGAAGCCCGAGAACGGCGGCATGCCCAGGACCGACAGCGACAGCACGGTGATGGCGATGGCCGTCACCGGCCGGTCGGTCTTCAGCCCGGCCAGATCAGCGATCTTGCGGATCGGCCGGCCGTTGCGGCTCAGTGACAGCAGGATGGCGAAGAAGCCCATGGTGTCGATCATGTACAGGGTCATGAACAGCACCATGGCCTGCAGGCCCTGTTCGGTGCCCGCGGCGATGCCCAGGATGGCGTAGCCGATGTTGGCGATCGACGAATAGGCCAGCAGGCGCTGGATGTCCTTCTGCGCCAGACCGCCCCAGGCGCCGACCACGAAACTGGCCAGGGCGATCAGGATCAGCACCTGGGCCCACTGGTCGTGGGCACCGAGGAAGCCCTCGGACAGGACGCGGGCGAACAGCACCATGGCGGCCATCTTCGGGGCCGTGGTGAAGAAAGCCACGACCGGCGTGGGCGCGCCCTCATAGACGTCCGGCGTCCACATGTGGAACGGCGCGGCCGAGACCTTGAACGCCAGGCCGCAGATCAGGAAGACCAGGCCGAAGATCAGGCCCGGGCCGGGGTTGGCGGTGGCATAGGCGACGATGTCGTCGAACCGCATCGAGCCGGAAAAGCCGTAGATCAGGCTGGAGCCGTACAGCAGCAGGCCGGACGACAGGGCGCCCAGGACGAAATATTTGAGCCCGGCCTCGGACGCCTTCAGGTCGTCGCGGTGATAGGCGGCGAGGATGTAGAGGGCCAGGGAGTGCAGCTCGACCCCGACGTAGAGGGAGATCAGGTCGCCCGACGACACCATCATGCCCATGCCGACGGCGGCCAGGACGATCAGGATCGGGAATTCGAACCGGGCGATGCCGGCGCGCTGCATCCAGCCCCCGCCCAGCACCACGGCCACGGCCGAGGCCAGGTAGATGGCGACCTTGGCATAGATGCCCAGGGGATCGGCGACATAGGCCCCGTTGAAGGCGGTGCCCAGGGGGCCGGTCGCGGCGACGGCGGCGGCGGCCACCAGCAGGGCCACCGACAGGATGGACACCAGCCGCGCCGACTTCTCGCCGATGAAGGCGCCGAGCAGCAGCAGCACGAGGGCCCCGATCGCGAGCGTCAGCTCGGAGGCGGCCAGGGTCAGGGCATGGGACAGATCAGGCATCAGGGTCTCACCCGCCGGTCGCGAGGCGCCAGGCGTTGATCACGCCGTCGACGGAAGCAGAAGTGTAGTCCAGCACCAGACCCGGCTGGACGCCCAGCCAGATGGTGCCGACGATCAGGGGCACGAAGATCAGCAGCTCGCGTCGGTCGATGTCCTTGATCGTGGCCAGGGCCGGGTTGACGATCTCGCCGAACATGACGTTGCGGTACAGGGTCAGGGCATAGACGGCGGACAGGATGACGCCGGTGGCGGCCACGAAGGCGGCCCAGGTCGAGGCCTGGTAGACGCCGGTCATGGTTAGCATCTCGCCGATGAAGCCCGAGGTGCCCGGCAGGCCGACGTTGGCCATGGTGAACATCAGGAAGATGGCGGCGTACCAGGGCATCCGGCTGGTCAGGCCGCCGTAGAAGGCGATCTCGCGGGTGTGCATCCGGTCATAGACGACGCCGACGCACAGGAAGAGCGCGCCCGAGATCAGGCCGTGGCTCAGCATCTGGAAAACGGCGCCCTGAAGGCCCTGGGCGTTGCCGGCGAAGATGCCCATGGTGACGAAGCCCATGTGGGCCACCGACGAATAGGCGATCAGCTTCTTGATGTCGGTCTGGCGGAAGGCGACCAGCGAGGTGTAGGCGATGGCGATCACCGACAGGGTGAAGACCAGCGGCCGGTACAGGACCGAGGCGTCCGGGAACATCGGCACGTTGAACAGGATGAAGCCGTAGCCGCCCAGTTTCAGCAGGATGCCGGCCAGGATGACCGACCCCGCCGTCGGGGCCTGGACGTGGGCGTCCGGCAGCCAGGTGTGGACCGGCCACATTGGCATCTTGACCGCGAAGGAGGCGAAGAAGGCCAGCCACAGCACCGACTGGGCCTGGGCCGAGAAGGCGAACTGTTTCAGCTCCGGAATGCTGGTGGTGCCGGCCTTGTTGGCCATCCACAGCATGGCCAGCAGCATCAGGACGGACCCCAGCAGGGTGTAGAGGAAGAACTTGTACGCCGCGTAGATCCGGTTGGCCCCGCCCCACACCCCGATGATGATGAACATCGGCACCAGGGTGCCTTCGAAGAAGATGTAGAACAGGAACAGGTCCAGCGAGGTGAACACCCCGATGACCAGGGTCTCCAGCACCAGGAAGGCGATCATGTAATCGACGACGCGCGTCTCGATCGATTTCCAGCTGGCCAGGATGCAGATCGGCATCAGGAAGGCCGTCAGCAGGACGAACAGGATCGACACCCCGTCCACGCCCAGATGATAGCTGGCGCCCGCGAACCACACGTAGTTCTCGACGAACTGATAGGCCGGGTTGGCGCTGTCGAAGTCCAGCACCAGCACGGTCGAGACCGCCAGGGTCACCAGCGTCGTGACCAGCGCGCCCCAGCGGGCGATGCCGTCGCGCGCGCCCGGATCAATGAAGCGGCCGATCAGGATCAGCAGCGCCCCCACCAGCGGCAGGAAGGTGACCACACTCAGGATATTGGGGATCGCACCCATCTTATGCGCCCCAGGCGTAGATGGCGAAGGCGAGCAGACCGGCCACGCCGATCAGCATCACGAACGCATAGTAATAGACATAGCCGGACTGGAATTTGGACAGCCAGCCGGCCGATTTCAGCGACCCCCAGGCGGCGCCGTTCGGCCCCAGCCCGTCGATGATCCGCACGTCGCAGACCTTCCAGAAGAAGTCACCCAGCGCCTTGGCCCCCTTGACGAAGACGAAGCCGTAGATCTCGTCGAAGAACCACTTGTTGTACAGGAAGGTCCACAGCGGCCCTTCCCGGTCGGCCATCCGCTTCGCCAGGCCCTCGCGCAGCACGTAGTAGTAGGCGGCGATGGCGGCTCCCAGCAGGGTGACCAGCAGCGGCGACCACTTCACCCAGGTGGGCACTTCGTGGCTGTCGTGCAGGACGTGGTTGTCGGGCCCGTTGAAGATGGCGCCGCGCCAGAACTCGGCCTCGTGGTGACCGATGAAGCTTGGGGCGAAGACGAAGCCGGCGGCGACCGCGCCGACCGACAGCAGGATCAGCGGCACCAGCATGATCCAGGGGCTCTCATGTGGCTTCAACGGGCCATGATGGCCATGATCGTCATGCTTGTGCGCGCCATGGTTTCCATCGTCGAGCGGCTCGGAATGGGTCTCGAGCTGGGCCGGATGGGTGGCATGGTCGTCGTGCCCGTGGGCGTGGGCGTGGGCGTGGGCGTCGTCCTTCCAGGCGGGCTTGTTGTGGAAGGTCATGAAGATCAACCGCCACGAATAGTAGCTGGTCAGGCCCGCCGCGAAGATGCCGACGAAGAAGGCGAAATACCCCGCCGCGGAATGGCCGGTCGTGGCCGCCGCATAGGCGCTCTCGATGATCGAATCCTTGGAATAGAAGCCGGCGAAGCCGCCGATTTCCGGGATGCCCAGGCCGGTGATGGCGATCGTGCCGATCATCATCACGGCATAGGTGACGGGCAGCAGCTTCCACAGCCCGCCCATCTTCCGCATGTCCTGCTCGTGATGCATGCCGTGGATCACCGAGCCGGCTCCCAGGAACAGCAGGGCCTTGAAAAAGGCGTGCGTAAACAGGTGGAACATGGCGGATTCGTACACGCCGACGCCCGCCGCGAAGAACATGTAGCCCAGCTGCGAACAGGTCGAATAGGCGATGACCCGCTTGATGTCGTTCTGCATCAGACCGACCGTCGCCGCGAACAGGGCCGTGACCGCGCCGACGATGGCGATCAGCAGCGACGCCGTCGGCGCGTACTCATAGATCGGGCTGAGCAGGCACACCATGTACACGCCGGCGGTGACCATGGTCGCGGCGTGGATCAGGGCCGAGACCGGGGTCGGGCCCTCCATGGCGTCGGGCAGCCAGGTGTGCAGGAAGAACTGGGCCGACTTGCCCATGGCCCCGATGAACAGCAGCACCCCTGCCAGATCGAGCGCCGACCAGGTGTAGCCCAGGAACTCCCAGCCCTGCCCCTGTTGCGCCGCGATCAGCGGGAACAGCTCGGCGAACTGGATCGTGCCGAACATCCAGAAGACCGTGATGATGCCGAGCGCGAAGCCGAAATCGCCGACCCGGTTGACCACGAAGGCCTTGATGGCGGCGGCGCTGGCGGTGGGCTTCTTGTACCAGAAGCCGATCAGCAGATAGGAGGCCAGGCCCACCCCTTCCCAGCCGAAGAACAGCTGCATGAAGTCGGCGGCGGTGACCAGCGCCAGCATGGCGAAGGTGAACAGCGACAGATAGGCGAAGAAGCGCGGCCGGCTGTCGTCCTCGGCCATATAGCCCCAGGAATACAGATGCACGAGCGAGGAGACGCTGGTCACCACCACCAGCATCACCGCCGACAGGGCGTCGATGCGGATCGCCCAGGCCGACTGGAAGTCGCCGACATTGATGAAGGGGGCGACCGAGACGGTGAAGGGCTCCAGATGGCCCCAGGTCCACTGGCCGAAGACCGTCCAGGCTACGGCGCAGGAGAAGAACAGCAGGCCGGTCGTGACGGTCTGCGAAGGGATGTCGCCGATGCGGCGGCCGAAGAAGCCGGCGATCGCCGCGCCGAGCAGGGGCGCGAAGACGCCCAGGGTGACGAGCAGTTCGAGAGACACGCCGATCAGCCCTTCATCACGCTGGCATCATCCACGGCGATATCCCCGCGATTGCGGAAGAAGGTCACCAGGATGGCGAGGCCGACCGCGGCCTCCGCCGCCGCCACCGTCAGGACGAACATGGCCATGATCTGCCCCTGGACGTCGTTCAGATAGGCGGAAAAGGCCACGAAATTGATGTTCACCGCCAGCAGGATCAGCTCGACCGACATCAGGATGACGATGACGTTCTTGCGGTTCACGAAGATGCCGAAGACCCCGATGGTGAACAGCATGGCGGCGACCGCCAGATAGTGTTGCAGACCGACGTCCATCAGCGCAGCTCCTCGCCCGAAACGCCGACGCCGGTGACGACGCCCTTGATCTCGACCGAGGTCTTGCGGTCGCGGTTGGTCTGTTCGCCCGGGTCCTGGCGACGGACCGAAGGCTTCTTGCGCAGGGTTAGGACGATGGCCCCGATCATGGCGATCAGCAGCACGATGCCCGCCGCCTGGAAGAAGTAGATGTAGTCCGTGTAGAGCACCCGCCCGATGGTCTCGACGTTGGACGCGTCGGCGGTGGCGACGGCCGGGGCCAGGGCATCCGAGGCCGCCCCGCCCTGCACGACCACGATCGAGATCATGATCATCTCGGCCAGCAGCACGCCGGCGACGATGGCCGCCAGGGGCAGGTAGGTGGCGTAGCCCTCGCGCAGGCGGACGAAGTCGACGTCCAGCATCATGACGACGAACAGGAACAGCACCGCCACGGCGCCGACGTAGACGACCACCAGCAGCATCGCCAGGAACTCCGCCCCCAGCAGGACGAACAGTCCGGCGGAGGAGAAGAAGGCCAGGATCAACCACAGCACCGAGTGCACGGGGTTGCGCGCGGTCACGACCAGCAGGCCGGACGCCACGGCCACGGCCGAGAGCAGATAGAAGGCTATGCCTTGCAGCATGGGAGGCTTTCGCCCTTTCCGAATTGGTGCGGCGCAATCGCCGCACCTCTTAGACACCGTTCGCCCCAAAATGAAGCGACCAAATGGATCGCGGACCTTCAGGTCCGCACAAGCTCACACATGCGGACCTGACGGTCCGCGCTCCCGTCACCGATACGGCGCGTCCAGCTCCAGGTTCTTGGCGATCTGGCGTTCCCAGCGGTCGCCGTTGTCCAGCAGGCGCGCCTTGTCGTAGAGCAGTTCCTCGCGCGTCTCGACGGTGAACTCCATGTTCGGTCCCTCGACGATGGCGTCGACCGGGCAGGCCTCCTGGCACAGGCCGCAATAGATGCATTTGACCATGTCGATGTCGTAACGGGTCGTGCGGCGGCTGCCGTCGCTGCGCGGTTCCGATTCGATCGTGATGGCCTGGGCCGGGCAGATGGCCTCGCACAGCTTGCAGGCGATGCAGCGTTCCTCGCCGTTGGCATAACGGCGCAGGGCGTGCTCACCGCGGAAGCGCGGCGACTGCGGATTGCGCTCGAACGGATAGTTGATGGTGTGCTTGGGGCGGAAGAATTCGCGCAGGGTCAGGGCGAAGGCCCCCACCATGTCGATCAGCATCGCGCCCTTCGCGGCCTGGGCGATACGGGTAATCATCGGACGGGGTCTCCGGGACGACGGCAGTCGCGGCGATAGCGATCCGTGTCGGTACTCATGATGGCGCACAGGCGAACGCGTTCGGCCTCCTGTCGCTCGACGGCTTCCTGGCGGCGTTGCCACTGATAGACCGAGGCGGGCTCGGCCTCATAGGCGGGCGGCAGGCAACCGCTCAGGCCGACGGCGGTGATGGACAGGGCGATCATGCGGATCATGCCCCGACCACGAAGACCCGCCAGGCGGACACGATCACCACGGCCACCAGCGAGGTCGGCAGGAAGATCTTCCAGCCCAGCCGCATCAGCTGGTCGTAGCGGTACCGGGGCACGAACCCCTTCACCATGGCGAACATGAAGAAGACGATTACGATCTTCACGGCCAGGACCAGGAACAGCAGCAGGTTGACCAGGAAGGGCGGCCAGTCGGCGGCGAAGTCGATCGGGAAGCCGGGGTTCCAGCCGCCGAAGAACAGCAGGCTGGTCATGGCGCACATGAAGACGATGTTGGCGTATTCGCCGATCATGAACAGCAGGTAGGGCGTGGACGAATATTCGACCTGATAGCCGGCCACCAGCTCGGACTCGGCCTCGGGCAGGTCGAACGGCGGGCGGTTGGTCTCGGCCAGGGCCGAGATGAAGAACATCACCGCGACCGGAATCATCACCACGACCAGAGGCCAGGTGTCGGCCCCGCCGCCGAAGACGAACCAGTTCCAGATCCAGCCCTCCTGCTGGGTCACGATCCCGGTCAGGTTCATGGTCCCGGCCAGCAGGATCACGTTGATGATGATCAGGCCGATCGACACCTCGTAAGACACCATCTGCGCGGCGGAACGCAGCGACCCCAGGAACGGGTATTTCGAGTTGGAGGCCCAGCCGCCCATGATGATGCCGTAGACACCCAGCGAGCTGATCGCGAAGATGTAGAGGATGCCGACGTTCAGGTCCGACACCACCCAGCCGGGGGCGAACGGAATGGCCGCCCAGGCGATGAAGGCCAGGACGAAGGTGATCAGCGGGGCCAGCAGGAACACCGCCTTGTCGGCCCCGGCCGGCACGACGATCTCCTTCAGCACGAATTTGAAGAAGTCGGCGAACGACTGCAGCAGGCCGAACGGGCCCACGACGTTGGGGCCCTTGCGCATCATGACCGCCGCCCAGATCTTGCGATCCGCCAGCAGCAGGAAGGCCAGGGACAGCAGGATCCCGACCGTGACGACCAGGATGCCGCCGGTGGTGATCAGGGTCCAGCCGACGGGGCTCGTCCAGAAATTCTCGGTCATGCTCTACTCCGCCGCCAGCAGGGCCGGTGCCATGCGCAGGGCGCTGAGCTCGGCCAGGGTCGCGCTGGCGCGCGCGATCGGATTGTTCAGATACGGATCGACCACGGCGGCGACCAGGGCGACGTCGCCCAGGTCGCCCTTCTGGCCGAGAGCGGCCACGTCGAACGACGCCGCCGGGGCTAGATAGTCGATGCGCCCGAAGGTCGGATGCTCGCCCATCAGCCGCGTGCGCAGCTGGTCCAGCGTGTCGTACGGCAGGGTATGACCGACCCGCTCGGACAGGGCGCGCAGGATGGCCCAGTCTTCTTTCGCTTCGCCCTTCGGGAAGACGGCGCGTTCGGCCATCTGCACACGGCCTTCGGTGTTGACGTACAGGCCCGACTTCTCGGTCCAGGCGGCGCCCGGCAGGATGACGTCGGCCGTGTGGGCCCCGCGGTCGCCGTGGCTGCCCAGATAGATCTTGAAGGCCTTGGAGGGGCCGGTGTCGATCTCGTCGGCCCCGAGCAGGAACAGGACGTCCAGCGCGCCCGGCTGGACCATCTCGTGCGCCGACAGGCCGCCGGACGCGGGCACGAAGCCCATATCCAGACCCCCCACGCGCGCCGCCGCCGAGTGCAGCACGTTGAAGCCGTTCCAGCCGTCCTTGACGACGCCCAGCTTGGCCGCGAGCTTGCCCAGGGTGTTCAGGACCTTGGCACCGTCCGGTCCCGACAGGGCCCCGGTGCCGACGACGAAGGCCGGACGCTCGGCGTTCGACAGGGCCTCGGCCGCCGCCTTGGGCAGCTTGGCCAGGGTGCGGGTGCCGCGCCCGACCAAGTCGTAGTCATAGGTCAGGTCGGCCTGTTCGCCGATCACGCCGACGCGGGTCTTGCCGGCCAGCCAGCTCTTGCGGATGCGCTGGTTCAGCAGCGGGCCTTCGGTGCGCGGATTGACGCCGACCAGAAGGATCGAATCCGCCTCTTCCAGCCCTTGCAGGCCCGTATTGAAAAGCCAGCCTTCACGCGGGCCATGGCCCAGGGCGGAACCGTCCTGGCGGCAGTCGGTGTTGGCCGAACCCAGGGCGCGAAACAGGTCCAGCGCCGCCTTCATCGATTCGGCGTCCTGCAGATCGCCGGCGATGACGCCGATACGATCGGCCGAGGCCGCTTTCAGCTTGGACGCCACGACATTCAGCGCCTCGTCCCAGGAGGCGACGCGCAGCTTGCCGTTCTCGCGCACATAGGGCCGGTCCAGGCGGCGCGCCTGCAGGCCGTCGACGACATAGCGGCTCTTGTCCGACAGCCACTCCTCGTTGATGCCCTCGTGCACGCGCGGCAGGATCCGCATGATCTCGGTGCCCTTGGACTGGGCCGAGATGTTCGAGCCCAGGGCGTCCATGACGTCGATGGTCTCGGTCTTCTTCAGCTCCCACGGGCGGTAGTGGTACTGCCACGGCCGGTGGGTCAGGGCCCCGACCGGGCACAGGTCGTTGACGTTGCCCGACAGTTCGGAGTTCACCGCGCCTTCCAGATAGGTGGTGATCTCGGCGTCCTCGCCGCGGCTGATCATGCCGATGTCCGGCACGCCCGCTACTTCCGACACGAACCGCACGCAGCGGGTGCACTGGATGCACCGCGTCATGAAGGTCTTGATGGTCGGACCCATGTATTTGTCTTCGACCGCGCGCTTGTTCTCGGCATAGCGCGAGCCGTCGCGGCCATAGCCCATGGCCTGGTCCTGCAGGTCGCACTCGCCGCCCTGGTCACAGATCGGGCAGTCGAGCGGGTGGTTGATGAGCAGGAACTCCATCACCCCCTCGCGGGCCTTCTTGACCATCGGCGTGTCGGTGAAGATTTCCTGGTTCTCTGCGGCCGGCAGGGCGCAGCTGGCCTGCGGCTTGGGCGGTCCGGGCTTCACCTCGACCAGGCACATGCGGCAGTTACCGGCGATCGACAGCCGCTCGTGATAGCAGAAGCGCGGGATCTCGTGCCCGGCGCGCTCGGCGACCTGCAGCACCGTCATCCCGGCCTCGAACTCGACTTCGACGCCGTTGACCTTGGCGACGGGCATCAGCTTACCTCTTCTTCAGCGCGGACAGGCATCATCGCCTGCTGCGTCGTGCCATCCGGCAGTGTCTGGGTGATCTCGATTTCTTCGCCGCGGATGACGTAGCGCACCACGGCGTCGTCGGCCCGGTCCATCCAGCGGATGGAGGCGGGATCGGGGAGGTCCAGCGGCTTCCACACCACAAGACCGTCCCCGGCGCGGCACTGGGCCTTCATCCGCCCGCCGTCAACGGGGGCGCGCCATTCGGCGTTGACGACCTGACCTTCCAGCCCCGTCAGTTCGATGGCCGCGACCTGCTGGCCGTGGATGGCGGCCAGACCCGCGCGGCAGACGCGCCGCAGGTCGACAGCCGTCAGCACGGCTGGCGACTCGGCCACGGCGTCGGAGACCGGGGCCGTGGCCGCGACCTGCTCCGACGGCGTCGGGGCCGCGTCCGGCGCGCGTTGGCAGGCCCCGACCAGGACGACCGGCAAGGCGAGGATCAAGGCGCGCCTCATCCGCAACGCCCCTGCCCCGTCACGCAGCCGCCGATGATCGACAGCCAGCGCTGATAGCCCTGGCCGGTCAGATGCAGGTCGTCGACCGTCAGCGTCGGATCCAGCCGATCGCCGGCCAGCATCGGCGTATAGACATCGATGAAGCGGGCATCATGGGTTTGGGCGATGGTCGCGAGCTGGGCGTTCAGGGCTTCGATCCGCGCGCGGAAGTCCGGCTGGCGCGGCATCACGGACTGGACGTAGAGCTCGGCCTCGGGAAGTTCGGCGCGAAACAGCGCCACGACCGCAGCGACGTTGGCGGCGACCGCATCCGGCGTCTGCTCGTAGTTGGCCAGGTCGTTGGTCCCGATCAGCAGGAAGATCTTGGCCGGGCGGGTGGCGATGACCTGCCGCGCACGGGCCAGGACCCCGAAGCTGGTGTCGCCGCCGATACCCCAGTTGCGGATGTTTCGGCCGGGGAAGGCCTCGCTCCAGCGGAACCCTTCGGTGATGCTATCGCCGACGAAGGCGATGCCGCCCGGCTCGGACGGCAGGGTCGCGAACTGGGTCACGTGGTCGATGTAGGAGTTGTTCATCCAGGTGCCCGGTGCGAAGGCGGCGGGCTGGACGACGTCCACGCCGGCCGCTGTCGGCCGCTGGGCGGCGAACGGATCGGCCGCAGCGACCGGCGCGGCCTGGACCGCTGACGCAGCCGCAGGCTGGGCCGTCGCGCAGGCGGACAGGCTGGCCGCCAGGGCCATCGTCGCCAGGATTCCCGTCACGCGCCGCATCGCCTATTCCGCCGCGATCGCATGGCCGGCGAAATTCGCGCGGCGGCTGCGGTACTGCGAGATGCGGTCCTCGATCTCGTGGCGGAAATGCCGGATCAGGCCCTGGACCGGCCAGGCGGCCGCGTCGCCCAGCGCGCAGATCGTGTGGCCCTCGATCTGGGTGGAGACTTCCAGCAGCATGTCGATCTCGCCGGGATCCGCCTCGCCCACGGCCATGCGTTCCAGCACCCGCCACATCCAGCCGGTGCCTTCGCGGCACGGGGTGCACTGGCCGCAGCTCTCGTGCTTGTAGAAATAGCTGATGCGGGCGATCGCCTTCACCAGGTCGGTCGACTGGTCCATGACGATGACCGCCGCCGTGCCCAAGCCCGACTTCATCTCGCGCAGGCTGTCAAAATCCATCAGCGCGGTTTCCGACATCTCGCGGGTGATCAGCGGCACGGACACGCCGCCCGGGATGATGGCCTTCAGATTGTCCCAGCCGCCGCGCACGCCGCCGCAGTGATCCTCGATCAGCTGGCGCAGCGGGATCGACATGGCCTCTTCGACGTTGCACGGCCGGTTCACGTGGCCGCTGATGCTCATCAGCTTGGTGCCCGTGTTGTTCGGACGGCCGAAGCCGGCGAACCACTGGGCCCCGCGCCGCAGGATCGTGCCGACGACGGCGATCGACTCGACGTTGTTCACCGTGGTCGGGCAGCCGTACAGGCCGGCGCCGGCGGGGAACGGCG
This sequence comes from Brevundimonas sp. LM2, assembly GCF_002002865.1. NCBI lineage: Bacteria > Pseudomonadati > Pseudomonadota > Alphaproteobacteria > Caulobacterales > Caulobacteraceae > Brevundimonas > Brevundimonas sp. LM2. The sequence continues at coordinate 2,052,390 of NZ_CP019508.1, forward strand.
GCTTGAGCCGCGGCTGGCCCTTCTTGCCCTCCAGGCTCTCCAGCAGGGCGGTCTCCTCGCCGCAGATATAGGCCCCGGCGCCGTGGTGGATATAGACGTCGAAATCCCAGCCATGGACGTTGTTCTTGCCGATCAGATTGGCCTCATAGGCCTGTTTGACCGCCGCCTCCATCCGCTCGCGTTCCAGCACGTATTCGCCGCGCAGATAGATATAGCAGGCGTGGGCCTGCATGGCGAAGGAGGCGATCAGGCAGCCCTCGATCAGCAGGTGGGGATCATGGCGCATGATCTCCCGGTCCTTGCAGGTGCCGGGCTCCGACTCGTCGGCGTTGACGACCAGATAGTGCGGCCGGTCCTTTACCTCCTTGGGCATGAAGGACCACTTCAGGCCGGTGCCGAAGCCCGCGCCGCCGCGCCCGCGCAGGCCGGAGTTCTTGACGTTGGTGATGATCCAGTCGCGGCCCATGGCCAGCATGTCCGGCGTGGCGTTCCAGCAGCCGCGCTGCTTGGCCCCGTCCAGACCCCAGTCCTGCAGACCGTACAGGTTGGTGAAGATGCGATCCTTGTCTTCCAGCAGACCGACCATCAGACCGCCTCCCCCGCCCCGGCCGCGACGGCCGGTGCCGCTGCCCCGCGGGCGCGACAGTTCGCTGCGGCGATCGCCGGGCGAGCGCTCGCTGGGCGGAGGCGTCCGCTCGCCGAGGGGAGATGCTGAACGATCAGGCGCATTCGGGGAACCGGGTGAGACAGGCGAAGGGGACGGGGCGGGCGACGGAGAGGGTGACGGAGCGGCGGGCTGTGGCGGCTGTGGCTGCGCGCCGAGCGGCAGGGCGCTGGCCCCCATCAGATTGGCCAGGAAGGCGCCGGCGACGCTGCGCCGCGCGGTTCGGTCGTCTGATTTCCTTGATGCCATGACGGACCCCCGAACGCCTTGAGATCAACGATACTGCACCGCCTGTCCGACAGTCACGCGACGGTTCGCCAGCGGCGGGAACAGCGGCGCTCATTGAAACGCGCCCTCCCGTCGGATGGCGTCGATCTCGGCCATGCGACGGCGATGGTGGCGGGTGCGCAGGAAGGTGGTGGCGATGACCAGGGCCCAGCCGGCCGCCAGCATCGCATAGCCGACGACGATCGTTTCCTCGGACAGGCCCAGAAGCCCGCGCGAGGCGGCGACGCAGAACAGCGCGGCCAGGATGATCAGGGCCAGCCCGCCCCAGCGCAGCGGCAGGGCCACCTGCCGCAACTCCTTGCGATAGGCGGCGCGGCCGGCTTCGGTCTCGAGGTCGGGGGCGGCGGTCACGCGGGCACCGGCTCCGTGTTCGGCAGTTTGGCGATCGGCTGGGCGGCCGAGCCGTCATACAGCTTGGGATCGGTCAGGGTCAGGGCCCCACCCTCGGGGGCCGAATTGACCCGATCGACGCGCGTGCCCCGCTCGGGCGTCTTGCCGGCGGCGAAGTCGTCGATGATCTGGTCCATGTCGGCGGCGGTCAGATCCTCGAAATAGTAGTCGTTGATCATGGCCATGGGCGCGTTGACGCAGGCCCCGAGGCATTCGACCTCTTCCCAGTAGAACTTGCCGTCGGCCGACAGGGTCTGATTCGGGCCGATACGGCTCTTGCAGACCTTCATCAGCTCGCCCGAGCCGCGCAGCATGCAGGGCGTGGTGCCGCAGACCTGGATCAGGGCGTCCGAGCCGACGGGCTCCAGCATGAACATGGTGTAGAAGGTCGCGACCTCCAGCACCCGGATATAAGCCATGTCCAGACGGTCGGCGATGGCGCGGATGGCGGGCTCCGAAACCCAGCCCTCCTGTTTCTGGACCAGCCACAGCATCGGGATCACGGCCGAACGGGCGCGATCGGCCGGATATTTGGCGATCCACCAGTCGACCTTGGCCATCGTCTCGGCCGAGAAGGCGAACGAGGCGGGCTGGTCCTTGGCGAGACGACGAACGCTCATGCTTTCCCCATCCAACGGTTCAGGCGCGCGCCCCACACGGCCTTGCCGGCCCGATCGAGATCACGCGACAGCCACGACAGCGGCGGCAGGAACCGCACGGCCATCTGGCTCAGAAAAATGAAGCCGCTCATCCAGACGATGGAGCGCAGATTGGCTTCCAGAAAGCCCCGCCCCTCTTCCAGATAGCCGGCGCGATAGGCCCCCCGCACCAGGGTCACGCCGGCGATGCCGGGCGTGGCGATCAGGACCGAGGCCAAAACGAATTTCGCGCGGCCCATGATGGCCCGACGACGCGGCGAGAAGGCGTACTGAAGCGCGAGGCTGAACAGCAGGAAGCCCGCGAAGGCGATCCCCTGCAGGGGCGTGAAGACCGGATCGACGGGGAAGGCGCTCACCGATCGACCTCGCCGAACACGATGTCGAGGGAGCCCAGGATGGCGGAGACGTCGGCCAGCATGTGGCCGCGGTTCATCCAGTCCATGGCCTGCAGGTGGCGGAAGCCCGGGGCCGAGATCTTGACGCGGTACGGCTTGTTGGTGCCGTCAGAGACCAGATAGATGCCGAACTCGCCCTTGGGCGCCTCGACGCAGGCATAGACTTCGCCGGCCGGGGTGTGGAAGCCTTCGGTGTAGAGCTTGAAGTGATGGATCAGGGCTTCCATCGACCGCTTCATCTCGCCGCGCGTCGGGGGCACGATCTTGTTGTTCTCGACCATGACCGGATCGCCGGGGCAGTTGCGCAGCTTGTGGATGCACTGCTCCATGATGTGCACCGACTGCTTCATCTCCTCGACGCGGACCAGATAGCGGTCCCAGCAGTCGCCGTTCTTGCCGACGACCACGTCGAAATCCAGCTCGGCATAGCACTCATAGGGCTGCGACTTGCGCAGGTCCCAGGCGATGTCGGATCCGCGCAGCATCACGCCGGAGAAGCCCCACTGCAGGGCCTGCTCCTTGGACACGATGCCGATGTCGACGTTGCGCTGCTTGAAGATTCGGTTCTCGGTGACCAGGGCCTCGATCTGGGCCAGGGCGGCCGGGAACTCCTGGCACCAGGTCCAGATGTCGTCGATCAGGGCCATCGGCAGGTCCTGATGCACGCCGCCGGGTCGGAAATAGTTGGCGTGCAGTCGGGCCCCGCTGGCCCGCTCGTAGAAGACCATCAGCTTCTCGCGCTGCTCGAAGCCCCACAGCGGCGGGGTCAGGGCCCCGACGTCCAGCGCCTGGGTCGTCACGTTCAGCATGTGCGACAGGATCCGGCCGATTTCCGAATACAGCACCCGGATCAGCTGGGCCCGGTACGGGACCTCGATCTCCATCAGCCGCTCGATGGCCAGGCAGAAGGCATGCTCCTGGTTCATCGGCGCGACATAGTCGAGGCGGTCCAGATAGGGCACGTTCTGCAGATAGGTGCGGGCCTCCATCAGCTTCTCGGTGCCGCGGTGCAGCAGGCCGATGTGCGGGTCGACGCGTTCGACGATCTCGCCGTCCAGCTCCAGCACCAGCCGCAGCACGCCGTGCGCCGCCGGATGCTGCGGGCCGAAGTTGATGGTGAACTTGCGGTCGTCCATTTCCCGCGCGTGCGCGGTGCGGCCGTCGTCGAAGGCGATGTGCCCCAGGTCGTCGCTGACGACGTCCAGCGCGGCCCGGGTGGGCGTGGCCTTGGCGATGGGGTGTCCGTCGGCCATCAGGCTTTCCCTCCCGAAGGGGCGGTCGTGCCGACCGCGATGGCCTGGGCGGCCTTCTCGTCGCCGGGCAGGACGTCGGTCGGATATTCCGCGCCTTCCCAGGGCGACAGGAAGTCGAACTGGCGGAACTCCTGCGTCAGTTTGACGGGCTCATAGACCACCCGTCTCTGCTGCTCGTCGTAGCGGACCTCGACATAGCCGGTCATCGGGAAGTCCTTGCGCAGCGGATGCCCCTGGAAACCGTAGTCGGTCAGCAGCCGGCGCAGGTCCGGGTGATCCGAAAACAGCATGCCGTACATGTCGAAGGCCTCGCGCTCGAACCATTCGGCGGACGGGTAGACGGTGATGACGCTGGGCACCGGCTGGATCTCGTCGGTCGTGACCTTGACCCGGACCCGGGCGTTCCGGGTCAGGGACAGCAGGTGGTAGACGACGTCGAACCGCTCGACCCGGTCGGGATAGTCCACGCCGCAGACGTCCAGCAGCTGCTGGAAGCCGAAGCGGTCGCGCAGGTCCGTCAGGACCGAAACGATCCGGTCGCGGTGGCAGGTCAGGGTCAGCTCGCCATAGGAAACGGTCGCATCGACCTGCAACTCGGCCACCATCTCCTGGCCCAGCGGGGTCAGGACGGCGGTGTTGGCGGCGACGGCGGCGCGATGGCCGGTCGCATAGGCGGGTTGGGCGAACTCGCTCATCGCTCGATCGTCCCCGTGCGACGAATCTTCTTCTGCAGCTGCAGCAGGCCGTAGATCAGGGCCTCGGCCGTCGGCGGGCAGCCGGGCACATAGACGTCGACCGGCACGATCCGGTCGCAGCCGCGCACAACGCTGTAGCTGTAGTGATAATAGCCGCCGCCGTTGGCGCAGCTGCCCATGGACAGGACATACCGCGGGTCCGGCATCTGGTCGTAGACCTTGCGCAGGGCCGGAGCCATCTTGTTGGTCAGGGTGCCGGCGACGATCATCAGGTCCGACTGGCGCGGGCTGGCGCGCGGGGCCATGCCGAACCGCTCCAGGTCATAGCGCGGCATCGAGGCCTGGATCATCTCCACGGCGCAGCAGGCGAGCCCGAACGTCATCCACATCAGGGAGCCGGTGCGGGCCCAGTTGATCACGTCGTCCATTGAGGCGGTCAGGAAGCCCTGCTCGGCGACCTCGGTGTTGATGGCCTCGAAGAACTTGTCGTGAATCTTGGGGTCATAGCCCTCGACGGTCGAGCGACCGCCCTGGCCATAGGCGGTCGGCAGCGGCGACGAGGCGCCGATCAGGCCGCCGGTCGAACCGGTCGACGGGGGTGCGATCACTGCCATTCCAGCGCGCCCTTCTTCCATTCGTAGATGAAGCCGACCGTCAGCACGCCCAGGAAGGCCATCATCGACCAGAAGGCGAACACCATCGTGCCCTGCGCCAGGTCGAAGATCGACACGGCCCAGGGGAACAGGAACGCCACCTCGAGATCGAAGATGATGAACAGGATCGAGACCAGATAGAACCGGACATCGAACTTCATCCGCGCGTCGTCGAAGGCGTTGAAGCCGCACTCATAGGCCGACAGCTTCTCGCTGTCCGGGTTGGACGGGGCCAGGGCCCAGGCGGCGATCATGAAGCCGAGACCCAGCACGGTCGCGATCCCGAGGAAGATCACGATGGGCAGGTATTGCAGAAGGAATGCATTCATCAGGACAGGTCCCTGCCGCGGTGGGGAGTGGCGGCGGATTCGGGGTCTTCTAGACCCAAGATCGCGGCGGTTCAAACCCATGCGACGAAAGGCTTTTCATTGAGAATGGCTCGCAAGGATTGACGGCTCAGCTTGCCCTCCCCGGCCGGCCTCTGGCCATATGCACGGCTCCGTCATTTCGAAGGACCGCGCCAGCCCATGAGCGACGTGACGCCCGACAGCCTTCCCCCCGGCCGGGGCTTTCTCGGCCTTGTCGAACGCATCGGCAATCGCCTGCCCGATCCCGCCTTCCTGTTCCTCTGGCTGATCCTGGGCTTGATCGTACTGAGTATGATCGGGTGCGCGCTCGGCTGGTCGGCCGTCAATCCGGTGACCGGCGAGACCCTGGTCGCCCAGAGCCTGCTGTCGTCGGAAAACCTGTCGAACCTGATCATCGGCATGCCGCGGACCCTGGCCGACTTCCCGCCGTTGGGGATCGTGATCATCATCATCTACGGGGCCGCGGTCGCGGAGCGGACGGGCCTGTTCACCACGGCGATCCGCGGCGCGCTGCTGAACGCGCCCAAGATGATCCTGACGCCTGTCGTGGTCATCGTCGGCATGGTGTCGCACCACGCGTCGGACGCCTCCTATGTCGTGGTCATCCCCCTGGCGGCCGTCATCTTCGCGGCGGCGGGGCGCCACCCCCTGGCGGGGCTGGCGGCGGGCTTCGCCGCCGTGTCGGGCGGCTATGCGGGCAATCTGTTTCCGGGAGCCTCGGACGCCCTGATCCTGGGCATCACCGAACCGGCCGCCCACCTGATCGACCCGACCTATCAGGTGAGCATCGCCGGCAACTGGTTCTTCATCGTCGGCGTGGTGATCGTCTTCACCCCGATCGTCTGGTTCCTGACCGACCGGGTGATCGAGCCCCGCCTGGGCGTATGGCGGCCGGCCGAGGGGGTGGCCCCGCCGGCGCTCGAGGAACGTCAGCCGCTGACTGGACCGCAGAAGAAGGGCCTGGCCTATGCCGGCCTGGCGCTGCTGGCCATGATCGCCTTGTGGACGCTCATCGCCACCCTCCCCGCCTCGCCCTTCATCGATGCCGAGGCCGAGCCCGCACAGCGGTTCAATCCGCTCTATCGGTCCCTCGCCGCCTTCTTCGCCGTGACCTTCTTCGTCACCGGGGCCGCCTATGGCGTCGGCGCGGCCACGATCCGCAGCCATCGCGACCTGGTGCGGATGATGGGCGAGGGCATATCCGTTCTGGCCCCCTACATCGTCCTGGTGTTCTTCGCGGCCCACTTCGTCGCCATGTTCAACTGGTCGGGACTGGGGCCGATCCTGGCGGTCAATGCGGCCGCCTCGCTGCGCGAACTGGCCATGCCGGCCCCGCTGCTGCTGATCGTGGTGGTGCTGGTCTCCTGCGTCTTCGATCTGTTCATCGGCTCGGCCTCGGCCAAATGGTCGGCCCTGGCCCCGATCGTGGTGCCGATGTTCATGCTGCTGGGCATCAGCCCCGAGATGACCACCGCCGCCTACCGGATGGGGGATTCGGTCACCAACATCGCCACGCCGCTGATGAGCTATTTCCCCCTGATCCTGGCCTTCGCCCAGCGCTGGGATCCGCGCTTCGGTCTCGGCTCGCTGATGGCGACCATGCTGCCCTACGCCGGGGCCTTTCTGGTGGCCGGGCTGATCATGGTGGCGGCCTGGGTGGCGCTGGACCTGCCGCTGGGGCCGGGCGTCGGGGTGCACTACGAGCCGCCGCCGATGATGTCCGGTTCGGCGATCGCAGTCCGATGAAGAAGTTTGAATATGCTCTCGATCGTCGCTTGACACACCCGCGAGCCCCCGCCTAAACGACGCCCCTCGCTGCGGAGGAAACGCCGCAGCGGGAAACGCGGGTGTAGCTCAGTTGGTTAGAGTGCCGGCCTGTCACGCCGGAGGTCGCGGGTTCGAGTCCCGTCACTCGCGCCATCTCTTCTGAAGCAGAAGGGATGGCGCGCTCCCCCTCTCTCTCTTTTTAGTTCGCTAACGCTCGCGACGCGGTCGCTTGCCGCTTAAGCGCGGTTTCCTATTGTCCGCAAATGCTCGCGACGCGGTCGGTCGCTGCCTGAGCGCGTGGTTGACGGCTGACTCCAAGCATGGGTTTCTCGCGGTTCGGTTCTCTGAGGCCGACGCTTCGGGACGCTGCTCTTGCCTGTCTCCGCCGACCCCACAGCGCCGATCTGGGCCCCGCCGGTGCGTCCGCCCGTTCCACGTAACCTCTGCACCGACTGCGGCGTGTCGCGGATGGAGGACCCCAGCCTCTGCGGCAAGGCCTGCCAATTCATCAAGCCCGACTATCCGGCGCTGGAGACCCGCATCCACGGGCGACCGCGCGATCCTGCGCAGACGCCGGACGAGCTGTTCTTCGGCCCGGTTCGCCGCATGGTGCGGGCGACGCTGAAAGCCCCTGCCCCCGGCGCCCAGTGGACGGGCATCACCACCCGAATCGGCGAGCGACTGCTGGAGAGCGGGACCGTCGATGCCGTCCTGACCATGGCCCCGGACCCGGACGACAAGTGGCGCCCCATGCCGGTGCTGGTGACCGAGGCCTCGGCGATGGCCGAGGTGCGGGGCATGCGGATGGGCTATGCGCCCCTGTTGGCTCTGCTGGAGGACGCCCGGGCCCAGGGCTATCGTCGCCTCGCCGTCATCGGCATCCCCTGCCAGATCTATGCCCTGCGCAGCCTGGAGGCCGATCTGGGGCTGGACGCCCTCTACGTCATCGGCACGCCCTGTTCGGACAACACCACGACCGAGCGGTTCCACGAATTCCTGGCCCTGCTGTCGGAGCATCCCGACACCATCACCTATCTGGAGTTCCGCGCCGACTATCACGTCGAGCTGCGCTTTACCGACGGACGGGTGAGGACCATCCCCTTCCTGTCCCTGCCGATCTCGCAGCTGGCCCCGGACTTCTTCCCGCTCACCTGCCGGACCTGCGTCGACTACACCAATGCCCTGGCCGACATCACGGTCGGCTATATGGCTGGCGAGGGAGAGCAGTGGCTGCTGGTCCGCAATGCGCGCGGAGAGGCTCTGCTGGACCTGCTGGGGGATGAGGTCCGGCTGTCGGCTCCCGGAGACAAGGGAAAACGCAAGGCGGCCGTGGCGGGCTTCATCGCCAACGTCGAACGCGCAGCCGGCGGCCTGCCGCTGCGTCGCATGCCCGACTGGGTCCGGCCGATCGTCAGCTGGCTGCAGCCGCGCACCGGCCCGCGCGGCCTGGAGTTCGCCCGCACCCGGGTCGAGATGAAGGCGGCCGAGACCGTGATCCACCTGCGACGCGAGGAACCGCGCCGGATGAAGTCCATGATCCCCGACCACCTCTGGAGCCTGGTCGCGCCCTACGGCCTGACGCCGGCGGATGGCGAGCGCCGTTCCGACGTGGAAAAGGGCCGATCGCTCAGAGGCGGCGATACATGATGTGAAGGCCCACCAGGCCTCGCGTGGGATGATCGAACGCCTCCGGCACCGTGGCGAGGATGTCGAATCCCAGCGAGGCCCACAGGGTCACTGCGGCGACATTCGTCTCGACCACGGCGTTGAACTGCATCGCCCGAAAGCCGGCGTCGCGCGCCCGGTCCAGCACAGTCTGGCCCAGCAGACGGCCCAAACCCCGGCCCCTGGCGTCGGCGTCGACCATGCAGCTGGCGTTGGCCACATGCGCGCCCGGCCCCATCTGGTTGGGCGTGATCTTGGCGGTGCCCAGCACCTGCTCGCCGTCGACGGCCACCAGGGTTAAGCCCGGCGGCGGGATTATCCACAGGCCGCGGGCATCGGTTTCCGCCAGGTCGCGGGGCCAGGTATAGGTTTCGCCCGCCCGCACGACGGCCTCGACGATCGGCCAGATCGCCGGCCAGTCCGCGTCGGTCGCGGGCCGGACGACGATCTGGCTCACGCCCCGGCGACCCGGGCCAGGTCCGTGGTGATTCGCTCCGCGACCTTCAGACGGTCCTCGGAGGTCGGCCAGTCGCCCTTGACGACGATCTTCTGGTCCGGCCGGATCTTCCAGGTCGCATGGTTTTTCTGGATCAGCCCGACCAGACCGGCCGGATTGGGGAAGCGGTTGTCGCGCAGGGTCAGGACGCAGCCCTTGGGCCCGATGTCGATCCGCTCGATACAGGCCGTCTTGCAGTTGGCCTTGATCCCGACGATCCGCAGCAGCTGCTTGGCCTCGTCCGGCAGCGGGCCGAACCGGTCGATCAGCTCGGCGGCCAGGGCCTCGCGGGACTGATTGTTCTCGGCGTCCGACAGCCGGCGATACAGGCTGAGCCGGACGTTGAGGTCCGAGACATAGTCCTCGGGGATCAGCACCGCCGCCCCCACGTTGATGGCCGGGGACCAGCCCCGGTCGACCACGCCCTCGCTACCGTTCTGGCGAAGCTCGGCCACCGCGTCCTCCAGCATCTGCTGGTACAGCTCGACCCCGACCTCGCGAATGTGGCCCGACTGCTCGTCGCCCAGCAGATTGCCGCCGCCGCGCTGGTCCAGATCGTGGCTGGCCAGCTGGAACCCGGCCCCCAGGTTGTCGAGCGACTGCAGCACCTGCAGCCGCCGCTCGGCCGAGAGGGTCAGCGGCTTGGTGGCGTCGGTCGTCAGATAGGCGAAGGCGCGGGCCTTGGAGCGCCCGATCCGGCCCCGGATCTGGTGCAGCTGGGCCAGGCCGAACATGTCGGCCCGGTGCACGATCAGGGTGTTGGCGGTCGGAATGTCGATGCCGCTTTCGACGATGGTGGTCGAGACCAGCACGTCATAACTGCCGTCGTAGAAGGCGCTCATCACGTCCTCCAGCTGGGTCGGGCTCATCTGGCCGTGACCGACCACGAATTTGATCTCCGGCACCTGCTCGCGCAGGAACCGCTCGATCTCGGGCAGGTCGGACAGGCGCGCACAGACGTAGAAGGCCTGACCGCCGCGGTATTTCTCGCGCAGCAGGGCCTCGCGCACCATCACCGCATCCCACGGCGCGACATAGGTCCGGACGGCCAGACGATCGACCGGCGGGGTGGCGATGATCGACATCTCGCGGATGCCGGACAGGGCCATCTGCAAGGTCCGCGGGATCGGTGTGGCGGTCAGGGTCAGCAGATGCACGTCGGCGCGCAGGCTCTTGAGCTTCTCCTTGTGCTTGACCCCGAAATGCTGCTCCTCGTCGACGATCACCAAGCCAAGGTCCTTGAACCCCACCTGTTCGGCCAGCACCGCATGGGTGCCGACGACGATCTCGAACGTCCCGTCCTTCAGCCCCGCCCGGGTCTCGCCCGCGTCCTTGGCCGTGACCATGCGCGACAGGTGCCGGACCTTGATCGGCCAGCCGGCGAAGCGCTCGCTGAAGGTCTTGAAATGCTGGCGGGTCAGCAGGGTCGTCGGGCAGACGATGGCCACCTGCTGCCCGGTCATGGCGACGACGAAGGCGGCGCGGATGGCGACCTCGGTCTTGCCGAAGCCGACGTCGCCGCAGATCAGCCGGTCCATCGGCACGCCCTTGCCGAGATCCTCCAGCACGTCGCCGATGGCGTTCAGCTGGTCGTCCGTCTCCTCATAGGGGAAGCGGGCGCAGAACTCGTCGAACAGGCCGTGCGGCGGGGTGATGGCCTCTCCGACCCGCAGGGCGCGCTTGGCGGCCAGGGCGATCAGTCCCTCGGCCATGTCGCGCAGGCGGGCCTTGGCCTTGGCCTTGCGTCCCTGCCACGCCGCCCCGCCCAGCCGGTCCAGCTGGACCCCGTCGGATTCGGACCCGTAGCGGGTCAGCAGGTCGATGTTCTCGACCGGCAGATAGAGCTTGCTCTCGCCCGCATACAGCAGCTCGAGGCAGTCGTGCGGGGCCTGCTGGATGTCCAGCGTCTTCAGCCCCTCATAGCGGCCGATGCCGTGGTCCAGGTGGACCACCAGATCCCCGGTCGTCAGGGCCGAGGCCTCGGCCAGGAAATTCGAGGCCCTGCGCTTGCGCTTGGGCCGCGCCAGCCGGTCGCCCAGGATGTCGGTCTCGGAAATGACCGCGACGTCGGCCGTGGTGAAGCCGTGCTCGACCGGCAGGATGGCCCGCAGATACAGGTCCCTGGACGCCGCCTGCACATCGGCCCAGTCGCGGACGGGCACCACGTGATCCAGGCCGTGGTCGGCCAGCATGACGCCCAGCCGATCCGAAGACCCCTCGGTCCAGGAGGCGAACACCACCCGCTTGCCGTCCGCCTTGAGCGCGGCGGCATGATGAGCCACGGCCTCGAACAGGTTGACGCTGTCCTGGGCGCGTTCAGCGGCGAAGGTCCGGCCGAGCCGGCCCCCGGCATCCTCGGCAGCCCCGTCAAACGGGGTCAGGCGGCGCACGGCCCGGCCGGCCAGGGCCGAGTTCCAGTCCGCCTCGGGCAGATACAGGCGTTCCGGGGCCAGGGCCCGGTTCGCCGCCCCGCCCTTGGTCTTGGACGCCTCGCGCCGCGCCTCGGCCGCATCGCGCGTCAGGGCCCAGCGCTCGCCCCGCGCCGCCTCGACCTGATGGTCCAGGAAGATCGCGGCCCGGTCGGGCAGGTAGTCGAACAGGGTCTCGAGGTTCGGATAGAGCAGCGGCAGCCAGTGCTCCATGCCCTGACGCCGCGCGCCCTCGCTGACGGCGGCATACAGCGGATCGTCGCCCGCGGCCCCGAACAGGTTCAGATAGCCGGTGCGAAAGCGGCTGATCGTGTCGGGGTTCAGCAGCGCCTCGGACACCGGCGACAGGGCCACGTCGCGGCGTTGTCCGGTGGAGCGCTGGGTCAGGGGGTCGAAAGTGCGGATCGATTCCAGCTCGGCCCCGAACATGTCGAGGCGCACCGGCTCCTCGAAGCCCGGCGGAAAGACGTCGATGACCCCGCCGCGCACGGCGTATTCGCCCCGCTCGTTGACGGTGGAGGCCCGCATATAGCCGTTGGTGGTGAAATACTGCTCGAGAGCGACCGTATCGAGCTCCCGCCCAACGACCGCATCGAAGCCGGCCGAGGTGGTCACCTCGCGCGGCGGCGTCCGCTGCATCGCCGCCGCCACGGTCGTGACCAGCAGCAGGGGGGTGCGGTCGCTGGGATCGCGCCGGGCCAGGGTCGTCAACGCCGCCATCCGCTCCGCCGAGACACCGGACGTCGGGCTGAGCCGGTCGTAGGGCAGGCAGTCCCAGGCCGGGAACTCGAGGATCTCGACGTCCTTGGCGAAGAACCGGAAGGCCTGGACGAAGGCGCTGGACCGCGAGAAGTCGCGCGCCACGAAGACGCCGATCCCGCCCGCCGCCTTCAACCGCTCGGCGACGATCAGGGCGTCGAGCCCCTCCGGCGCCCCGCCCAGCTCGTGATCGGTGCGCCGCTCCGGGCCGGCTCCGTCCATCAACCCGCGCCCTCGGCCACGGCCGCCGCCACGTGGGCGCGCATGAAGGTACGCAGCTTCTGCATCAGGGGGGTGTCATGTTCAGCCGGCGTGGGCTGGGTCTCGATGATCCAGGCGTACAGCTCGTGGTCGTTGTCCTCGGCGAGCAGGGCCTCGAGCTGGTCCAGGTCTGCGTCGCTCAGGCCCGCGCCCTCGCGCTCCATGAACGGGCCCAGCACCAGGTCCGCCTCGCGGAAGCCGCGCCGCCAGGCGCGGAAGGTGATCCGGCCCAGCCGCTGCTGGCGAAGATCGGTCTCGGCACGCGCATTGTTATCGGCCACAAGAATCCTTGCCCGGTCCTGTCATTCGTAAGGATGAAGCAGATAGCGCTCTGCACGGCGTTTCGCCAGCGCCACGGCACCGTCTAAGCTGTCGCACTGATGCGGCCCCAGATTCTCTTTCCCCTGTTCGCCGAAGTCTCCAGCCTGAAGGGCGTGGGGCCGCGCACCCTGCCGCTGGTCCAGAAGCTGGCCGGGCCGCTGGTGCGCGACGTGCTGTTCCTGGCTCCGATTGGCGTCATCACCCGTCGCCGGACCCTGGCCGCCGACGCCGTCGAGGGCGAGATCGGGATCTTCGACGTCGTCGTCGACCGCATGATCGCCCCCGGCCGTCCCGGCGTGCCGCTGAAGGTCCGCGCCAGCGACGAGACCGGCTTCGTCCACCTGATCTGGTTCGGCGGCAGCCCCCAGCACATCGACCGCCAGCTGCCGCAGGGCGAACGTCGGCTGGTGTCCGGCAAGGTCGAGCGGTTCAACGGCGAGGTCCAGATCGTCCACCCCGACTGGATCGTGCCGCTCGACAAGGCCGAGGAGATCCCCACGGTCGAACCCGTCTATCCGGCCACGGCGGGATTCAGCTCGCGCCACGTCCGCAAGATCGCCCTGGGGGCCCTGGCCGCCGCGCCGGACCTGGACGAGTGGCAGGACCCGGCCTGGCTCGCGCGGCGCGGCTGGCCGGGCTGGAAGGCCTCCGTGGAGGCGCTCCACGCCCCGACCGGAGAGGCCGATCTGTCGCCGGACAGCCCGGCGCGCGAGCGGCTGGCCTATGACGAACTGTTCGCGCACCAGCTGGCCCTGGCCCGTCGCCGGCGGGCGCGCCAGATCACCCCGGCCCCGGTGTTCGCGCCCGGCGCGGCTTCGCGATCGCTCGTCGAGGCCCTGCCCTTCTCCCTGACCGGAGCCCAGAGCCAGGCCCTCGCCGAGATCCGCCGCGACCTCGCCTCGGGCGAGCAGATGGGGCGGTTGCTGCAGGGCGACGTCGGCTCCGGCAAGACGGCGGTCGCCGCCCTGGCCATGGCCGACGCCGCCGGCGCCGGGTTCCAGGCGGCGCTGATGGCCCCGACCGAGATCCTGGCCCGCCAGCATTTCCAGCGCCTGGGCCCCATGCTGGAAGCCGCCGGGTGCCCGACGATCCTGCTGACCGGCCGCGATACGCCGGCCGAGCGTCGCCAGCGCCTGACCGATCTCGCCTCGGGCACCGCCCGGATCGCCATCGGCACCCATGCCCTGTTCCAGGACGCGGTCCGCTTCGACCGCCTGGCCCTGGCCGTGATCGACGAGCAGCACCGGTTCGGGGTCAAGGAGCGCGCCCGGCTGCAGGCCAAGGGCGATCCGCGCATCGGCGGCGTTCATCTGCTGACCATGTCCGCCACCCCCATCCCGCGCACTTTGGAACTGACCCAGTACGGCGAGCTGGAGGTCAGCCGCCTGACCGAAAAGCCCCCCGGTCGGACGCCGGTGGCGACCGCCGTCCTGCCCCTGGCCCGCATCGGCGAGGTGGCGCAGCGGCTGAAGGCAGCCGTCGAAGCCGGGGCCCAGGCCTACTGGATCTGTCCGCTTGTGGCCGAATCGGAGATCAGCGATCTGGCGGCGGCCGAGGAGCGGGCGCGCGATCTCCGGCGCATCCTGAGCATCGAGATCGGCCTGGCCCACGGCCAGATGCCGGGAGCCGAGCGCGAGGCGGTGATGGCCGAGTTCGCCGACGGCCGGCTGCCGGTGCTGGTGGCCACGACCGTGGTGGAGGTCGGGGTCGACGTGCCCAACGCCACCATCATGGTGATCGAACACGCCGACCGCTTTGGTCTGGCCCAGCTGCACCAGCTGCGCGGCCGGGTCGGGCGCGGGGCCAAGTCCAGCGCCTGCATCCTTCTGTACGGCGGGCAGGACGGGGGCCTGGGGGAGACGGCGCGCGAGCGGCTGGAGACCCTGCGGCGCACCGAGGACGGGTTCGAGATCGCCGAGGAGGATTTCCGCCTGCGCGGCGGCGGCGATCCCCTGGGCCTGAAGCAGAGCGGCTTTCCCGCCTACCGCTTCGCCGACCCTGTCCGCCACCGCGCCCTGATGCTGGCGGCCTCCGACGATGCGCGGCTTGTCCTGGGACGCGACCCTGATCTGGTGTCGGCCAGGGGCCAGGCGATCCGTACGTTGGAGGCCCTGTTCGACTGGAGCCACCGTCTCGGCGAGGGGCTGGATTGAGGGTCTAGAAGCCCACCGCGTGGCGACGAGCCGATCTCAGGGCGTTCATCAGACGCTCCCCGTTGCGGATCAAGGCATTGGACCGCTCGCCTGCGACGGCGTCATCGCCGCCATAGACCGTCTGCACCCTCTGGGTGATGTCCGAAGGACCGATCCGCTGGCCGGCATAGATGGGTTGGCACAGGGCGATGGAAAACCGCCGGCCGATCTCCCGGCGCATCCAGCGATCGACCGCGCCCTCCCGCGCGATCCAGGCCCAGACCGTCGCCTCGGTCGGCAGCTGCTCGATCAGCCAGTCTCGCAACGGGGCCGTCACGGCATAGGCATGGGTGTCGAGCGCCCCGGATATCCTCGCGACGCCGGCGCGCGGATGCCGGTCCGCATTCTGCGGCTTGCTCGCGCCCAGATACAGCATGTCCCAGTCGGCCTGGGCCAGGATCGCCGGCAGTCGGCCGCCGACCGCCGGCACGGCGTCATCCTCGAGGATCAGGACGCGTCGCCAGCCTCGGGCCTGCGCCTCGCGCAGGGCCCGGCCGTGCGACAGGGCGCACCCCGCCCGCCCGGCCCAGGTGAGATCGCGCTTTCGCCCCCGGAACCAGGGCCGCTGGCCGAAGCCGGCGATCGAACGCCCGTCGGATGCCGACAGCCGAACGACGCGCGCCCAGGGCAGGATCTCCTGCCAGTCGGCCTGGAACTCTGCCCAACGATCGGGTCGGCGATCCAGATTGATGACGATGATTCCGTCGATCCCGGCGTCGCCCATCAGGCCGCTGCCCCCGCACTGACCGTTGTCCAATGCTTCAGACGTTCGGCGACGTCGGATTCGATGTCGGCGTAGAACAGGCTGTAGGCGGGAATTTTTCGCCGTTCGGCCCAGGTTCCGCGATCGCGGAAGGACTCGCCCTGCGGCTGGGTATGCCACAGCACCCCATCCTGGCATTTGGCCGAAACGATCCGGCTCTGAAACGCGGGCCGCGCGCCCCATTCCAGATTGGTGGCATTGGTCGCGCCGCGGCTCTGTCTCATGGTCGCGGACGGCATCTCCGTCGACCCGGTCACCGGATTGACGCAGGCGAGGGCCGCCGCCTCCGTGCTCACCAGCGCCCCGTACTGGTCCCAGGTCAGGGCCCGGCGCACCAGACGACGCGCCGCCGCCGCGTCATCCGCCCGCACCGCGCGCCAGGCCAGCGCGCAGCCGACCTGGTCTCGCTCGGCGCAGAGCGGCACCTGGTTGAAACGCGCGACCGGAATCAGACTGTCCATCAGATAGGCCGCCACGAGCCGATCGCGGAGGACTGGGTCGCCGTCGAAGCGATCGTGCAGCAGGCGTTCCGCCAATTCGGCGCCCTGCTCGACCCCGGCGACGACGATGGGGCCGTCCGGATGGGTCGCGATCCAAGCGTCGAAGGCCTGTTCCACATCCCGGTAGGCGAAGGCGCGCGCATCGCGGGCGTCGTCGCGCAGCGTCAGGCGCGTATACAGCGAGGCCTGACGATAGCGCGGCACGCTGATGGCCCCGGCGCGGGCGAACGGCCCGGCATAGTTCGGCAGCACGACCCGTCTCAGATAGGCCTCGGCCTTGGAGTCTCCGATCGGACTGTTCCAGTCCCGACCGCCGTCGAAGGTGGTGGAGTGCACAAAGAACACCGCGGCGCCGCCCGCGCCGGGCACCTTCATGTCGCGCATGATCCAGGCGTCGGCCGATCTGTAGTCGGGCGCGGGCGGGGGCGTGTAGGTCTGGAAGGGAATCTCCGGATCGAGGCTCGCTTCCAGGATGTCGCCCTGCCAGATGGCGACGGCGAGGGCGATCAGCACGACAAGGCCAATGCCCAGCCAGCCGATGGTCTGACGCAGGCTGAGCCGCGCGAGTCTCACCGGTAGGGGTCCGGCTGGGACAGATAGGTCTGGACGTAGCGGCGAACCCCCTCCTCCAGCGGCGTGGATTGGCCACCGAAGCCGAGGGACCGGATCCGGTCCATTCGAGCCTCGGTGAAATACTGGTACCGGTCGCGGATGCCTTCCGGCATGTCGATATAGGTCACGGCCGGATCGCGCCCTGCGGCGGCGAAGGTGGCGTGGGCCAGGTCCAGAAAGGATCGCGCCTGGCCCGAACCGGCGTTGAAGATGCCGCTGACGGTCGGCGTGCACAGCAGCCAGTCGACGATGTCGACCACATCATCGACGAAGACGAAGTCGCGCAGCTGGCCCCCATCGGCATAGTCCGGGTGGTGAGAGCGGAACAGGCTGACGGGCTCGCCGGCCGACACCTTGGGCCAGATCTGGGCGACGACCGACTTCATTCCGCCCTTGTGGCCCTCGTTCGGCCCATAGACGTTGAAGAACTTGAGCCCGGCCCACTGCCTGGGAGCATGGGCGCGACTGGCTTCGCGCACAGCGTACTGGTCGAACAGTTTTTTCGAATAACCGTAGGCGTTTAGGGGCTGCAGCTTGGAGATGGCTTCCAGTGATTCGTCATCCTGAAAGCCCGCTGTGCCGTCGCCATAGGTGGCGGCCGAGGAGGCATAGATCAGCCGCGCCTCGTGCGCCGCGCACCAGTCCCACAGGTCGCGGGACAGGCTGAAGTTCGTGCGGAGGATGAGGTCGGCATCGGACTCCGTGGTCGAGGAAATCGCCCCCATATGGACGACGGCGTCGACCTGGCCGGCGTGGCGGTCCAGCCGGGCGAACAGCTCCTCCGGCTGCCAGAAGTCGGCGACGGCGGACTTGGCCAGGTTGCGCCACTTGCCCAGATCGGCCTGCTCCAGACGGTCGCAGACGACGACGTCCCAGCGATCCTGGGCGCACAGGCGCGAGACGATGTTGGAGCCGATGAAGCCGGCCCCGCCGGTGACCACGATCATGCGCCGCATCAGCCCGCTCCGCCCTGCATCTTCGCGATCGTGCCAGTGGTGGAATGGCCGTCGGTGAAGGCGGCCAGCCGCACCTCCCCGCCCCAGCTCTCGACCAGATCGCCGCCGACCACGCCCTCGCGCGTATAGTCGGCCCCCTTGATCAGCACGTCCGGCCGCAGCCGCTCGATCAGCCGGATCGGGGTGGGATCGTCGAAGGCCGTGACCCGGTCGACGCTGGCCAGGCCGCCGATGACGACGGCGCGGCTGTCCAGATCATTGACGGGTCGCCCCTCCCCCTTCAGTCGCCGAACCGAGGCGTCGGTGTTCAGCGCCACCACCAGCCGGTCGCACCACGATCGGGCCTGGGCCAGGTAGGCGACATGGCCCCGGTGCAGGATGTCGAAACAGCCGTTGGTGAAGCCGATCTTCAGCCCCTGACGCCGCCAGGCCTCGACCTCGCCCGCCAGATCGTCCAGCCCCGTGACCTTGGCGAGAGCGGCCCCCGCGTGCTGGCTGACCTCGGCCTCGATCAACTCGGCCGGGGTCACCACGGCCGTGCCGCTCTTCCCGACCACGACGCCCGAGGCGAGGATGGCCAGCTGAACCGCCTGTTCCAGCGAGGCCCCGGCCCCCAGCGCAAGACCCAGGGCCGCCAGACCGGTGTCGCCGGCTCCGGAGACGTCGAACACCTCGCGCGCCCGTCCGGGGAAATGCTGCACCGGCTCGCCCCGCCGGATCAGGCTCATACCCTTGCCGGCCCGGGTGACGACGATGGCCTTCGCCGTCGTGGCGGCAAGGAGCGCGGTCAGGGCCGCCTCGATCTCCGCGTCGGTCCCGACGGGAAGGCCGGTGGCCCCCGCCAGCTCGGAGGCATTGGGCTTGATGACGTCGACGGCCCCATAGCGGGCGAAGTCGCGGCCCTTGGGATCGACGATGATGGGGATGCCCGCGTTCTGCGCCTGCCAGAGCGCCGATCGGATCAGTCGCTCGGAGATCACGCCCTTGGCATAGTCCGACAGGAGAATGGCGGAAGCGCCTGAAAACACGTCGTCGTTTTCGAAGGCTCCGACCAGAGTCTCCTCTTCGTCCAATCGCATCAACTGCTGGCCGCCCGAGACATAGCGGGTCTTGACGATGGTGCCGGCCGGGCCGGTGCGGGCGATGAAGTCCTCGATCCCGGCCTCGGCGGCGACGAGGGCGGTCAGCTCGGCCCCGGCGGCGTCTTCACCCACCACGCCCCCCAGCCGGGCGGTGCCGCCCAGAGCCGCGACGTTGCGCGCCACGTTGCCGACTCCGCCGGGCATGGTCACCGTGCGCCGGGCGCGCAGCACGGGGATGGGGGCCTCGGGCGAGATGCGGCTGACGTCGCCATAGACATAGCGGTCCAGCATCAGGTCGCCGACACAGGCCACGGTCTGTCCGTGCGCCCGCTCCAGCAGGGCCTGCAGGGTGCCGAGATCGAGAGTGCGTTCCGCCATGATGTCCCAGCTAAAGCGCGGCGGCCTGGGACACAACCGCGTCCGACATCAGGCCGCCCTGGCCATCCGCGCCTTCGACAGGTCGTCATAGGCCAGCAGTTCGGCGGCCAGGGCCTCGAACTGATTCAGGGGGACCATGTTGGGGCCGTCGGAGGGAGCGTTGTCCGGGTCCTGGTGGGTCTCCATGAAGACGGCGTCGACGCCCACGGCGACGGCGGCGCGGGCCAGGACCGGCACGAACTCGCGCTGGCCGCCCGAGGAGGTCCCCTGCCCGCCCGGCTGCTGCACGCTGTGGGTCGCGTCGAACACGACCGGGCAGCCGATCTCGCGCAGGATCGGCAGGGACCGCATGTCGCTGACCAGGGTGTTGTAGCCGAAGCTGGCCCCGCGCTCGCAGGCCATGACATTGGGATTACCGGCCCCGACCACCTTGGCGATGACGTTCTTCATGTCCCAGGGGGCCAGGAACTGACCCTTCTTGATGTTGATGGCCTTGCCGGTGGCGGCGGCCGCGAGCAGCAGATCGGTCTGGCGGCTGAGAAAGGCCGGAATCTGCAGCACGTCGACGGCCTGGGCCGCCTCGCGCGCCTGATCCTCGGAATGGACGTCGGTCAGGACCGGCAGGCCGGTGACCTCGCGGATCTCGGCGAAGATCGGCAGGGAGTCCTTCAGGCCCAGCCCGCGCGCGGCGCTGGCGCTGGTGCGGTTGGCCTTGTCGAAACTGGTCTTGTAGATGATGCCGACGTTCAGACGCTGGCCGATCTCCTTGAGCGCATGGGCCATTTCCAGCGCGTGCTGGCGGCTTTCCAACTGGCAGGGGCCGGCGATGAAGGCGATGCGCGCGCCGCCGCCGATGACGACGGGCGTCGTGATGCCGGAACCGGACAGGGTGATGACGGCGTTAGGAACGTTCATGGTCGGGCTTTCGAGAGAGACAATCTGACGGCTGGCGTCGCTGGCTTGCGCCGCCTATGCGGCGATCAGGTGGTCCCGACCGCTTCCGACCGCAACCTATCACGGAGCTTCAAGGCGTGGCCACCGACAGCGCGACCCCCGTCATCCTGTGGTTCCGCCGCGACCTGCGTCTGGCTGACAACCCGGCCCTGGACCAGGCCCACGCCACCGGACGGTCCGTGGTGCCGGTCTATATCCATGATGAGGGCAAGGGGCTGCGCGCCCAGGGTGGCGCTTCGCTCTGGTGGCTGGACCGGTCACTGCCCGCGCTGGCGGCGTCGCTGCAAGAGCGTGGCGCGACCCTGATCCTGCGCCGGGGCGATTCGGAGGCCGAACTTCGCCGGCTGATCGCCGAGACCGGAGCCGACGCCGTCTTCATGAACCGCCTGTTCGAGCCGGACGCATGGTCTCGCGACGCGGACATCGCCCATGCCCTGGAAGGCGACGGCGTCGAATGTCGCGGATTCAACGGCAAACTCCTGGCGCGGCCAGGCAGCCTGTTGAACGGCTCAGGCGGCCCCTACAAGGTCTTCACACCTTTCATGAAGGCCCTGCGCGCCCAGGCCGAGCTGCCCGCCCATACGACCGGGCCGCGCGATCTCGCGGGTACTCCGGCCCTCGCCAGCGACGATCTGAAGGCCTGGCGGCTCAGCCCTACGAACCCGGACTGGTCAAAGGGTTTCGACTGGACACCCGGAGAGCGTGGTGCGGCCGAGGCCTTGAAGGGGTTCGTCGCCGGCGGCCTCAGCGACTACGCTGCCGGTCGAGACCGCCCCTCGGTGGCGGCGACCAGCCGGCTTTCACCCCATCTTCATTTCGGCGAGATCAGCCCCTGGCAGGCCTGGCGCGCGGCGCGCGACGCGGCCGATGCGGGCAAGGTGCCGTCGAACGAGGCGGACAAGTTCATCGCCGAACTGATCTGGCGCGATTTCTCGGCCCACCTCCTGCACCATTTCCCCACCCTGCCCGAAAAGGCCTTCCGGCCCGAGTTCGACGCACTGCCCTGGCGTGAGGACGCGCCCGGCTTCGCGGCCTGGACACGCGGCCAAACGGGCTATCCGATCGTGGATGCCGGGATGCGCCAGCTGTGGACCACGGGCTGGATGCACAACCGGGTCCGGATGATCGTCGCCTCCTTCCTGATCAAGGACCTGCTGATCGACTGGCGCCAGGGTGAGGAATGGTTCTGGGACACCCTGGTGGACGCCGATCTGGGGTCCAATTCGCAGAATTGGCAGTGGGTGGCGGGATCCGGCGCGGATGCTTCACCGTATTTCCGAATCTTCAATCCGGTCACCCAAGGACAGAAGTTCGATGCCGACGGTCTCTACGTCAAACGCTGGTGCCCGGAGCTGGCTCAGCTTCCGGCCCGCTGGGTCCACGCGCCCTGGGAGGCCCCGCCCGAGGTCCTGCGCGACGCCGGCGTCCGACTGGGGACAACCTACCCCCGTCCGATCGTGGATCACGCCAAGGCTCGACTGCGCGCCCTGGCCGCCCTCAAGACCGTGTCCGCCGAAAGACACGATGCCGCAGGCGATTGACGGCGCTTCAAGCTTGGCTTCAGGCTTGCGTCGATGACCGTACAGACCGCCCAGACCCATGTTGCCCTCGACCGGACGCCGCGTGTCTTCTCGCTGCTGATCCGTCTGCTGTCGGCCAATTGGACCTATGGCCGTCTGACCCTGACCCTGCCGAATGGCGAGGTGCACCGGCTGGAGGGGGAGACCCCGGGACCGAACGCCGTCATGACCGTGCTCGACTACCGGTTCGCCGCCCGGGTCCTGGCCAATGGCGATATCGGCTATGCCGAGGGCTATATGGCCGGGGAATGGGACAGTCCGCATCTGGCGGTGCTGCTGGAGACCCTGGCCAGCAACTACGATCATATCCGCCGGCTGTTCGACGGCAATGTGCTGATGCTGGCGGTCAACTGGATCGGGCACAAGCTGAATCGCAACAGTCGCAGCGGCTCGAAGAAGAACATCACCGCCCACTATGATCTGGGCAATGCCTTCTACGCCGCATGGCTGGACGGCACGATGACCTATTCAGCGGCGCGTTTCTCCAGCCCATCCGAACCCCTGGAGGTGGCCCAGAGGCGCAAATACGAGACCCTGGCGCGGGCCATGGCGCTGAAGCCCGGCATGAGCGTGCTCGAGATCGGCTGCGGCTGGGGTGGATTCGCCGACTACGCCGCGCGCGAGGTCGGGGCCACGGTCACGGGCGTCACGATCTCGCAGGAGCAGCACGACCTGGCGCGTCAGCGGCTGTTCAACGCGGGTCTATCGGACCGGGTCGACATCCGGCTGATGGACTATCGCGACGTCACCGGCACCTTCGACCGTGTGGCCTCGATCGAGATGTTCGAGGCGGTCGGGAAAGAATACTGGGGGGCCTATTTCGACAAGGTCCACGACGTGCTGAAGCCGGGCGGCCGCGCCGGGCTGCAGATCATCACCATCCAGGATGCGCTGTTCGAGGAGTACAACGCCCGGACCGACTTCATCCAGAAATACGTCTTCCCCGGCGGCATGCTGCCGAGCGAGACCCGGCTGCGGCCGGTGGTGGAAGCGGCGGGCCTGGGCTGGGACAGCGTCGATCGGTTCGGGATCGACTACGCCGATACCCTGCAGGCCTGGGACCAGCGTTTCCAGGCGGCCTGGGGCGACATCCGTCGGATGGGCGGCTTCGACGCCCGGTTCCGACGGCTGTGGCGGTTCTACCTCGCCTATTGCGAGGCCGGCTTCCGCTCGCGCCGTACCGATGTGATCCAGCTGGCGCTCACTCGGACCTGACCACGGCTCCGAGCTCCAGCCGGGTCGCCTCCGCCTCGGTCAGCAGGGCGGCGCGGCGCTCGGGGCCGAAATTCTCCAGGGTCCGATAGGGCATGGCGAGGCGGACGTTGTCGCGCAGCCGCGCCCGATTCCGCTCGAGAAAACCCCAGTACAACCGGTTGAACGGACATGCATTCTCACCGGTCTTGGCCTTCACATCATAGCGGCACGGACCGCAGTAGTCGCTCATCCGGTCGATATAGGCCCCGGACGCCGCATAGGGTTTGGAGCCCATGATCCCGCCGTCGGCGAAGGTCGCCATGCCGCGCGTATTGGGCATCTCCACCCACTCATAGGCGTCCGCATAGACACTCAAGTACCAGTCATCGACCGGGTCGGGATGCACGCCCAGCAGCATGGCCAGGTTGCCCGTCACCATCAGCCGCTGGATATGGTGGGCATAGGCGTTGTCTCGCGTGGTCGCCACGACATCGGCCACGCAGGCCATGTCGGTCTCGCCCGACCAGTAGAACCAGGGCAGCTCCCGATCCGCGTCGAGGAAGTTGCGCTGGCGATACTCCGGCACTTTCAGCCAATAGATCCCGCGCACGAACTCGCGCCATCCCAGGATCTGGCGGATAAAGCCCTCGACGGCGTTCAGCGGCGCGCGGCCGGCCCGGAACTCGATCTCGGCGCGGCGGCAGATGTCCAGTGGGTCCAGCAGACCCAGATTGAGCGAGGTGGAGATCAGCCCGTGCCACATCCACGGCTCGCCCAGCGCCATGGCGTCCTGCCAGTCGCCGAAGCGGGGCAGGACCTCGTTTAGGAAGTCGGCCAGCACGGACTCGGCCTGTTCCGCCGTCGTGGGCCAGCCGAACCGGTCCGTGGTGCCGAAATGGCCGGGGAACAGGCGTTCGACGTCGGTGAGCGCTTCGATGGCGACGGCGTCGGGCGGGATGCGCAACCGTTCCGGCGGCCGCACGCCCCGGGTCAGGCCCTTGCGGTTCTCGGCGTCGTAGTTCCACTTGCCGCCGACCGGCTGCCCGTCATCCAGCAGGATGCCGGTCTCCTTGCGCATCTCGCGATAGAAGAACTCCATCCGCAGCTGCGACTTGCCGGAGGCCCAATGCCGGAACCGGTCGTGCGAACAGATGAACCGATCATCCGGGCGAAAGTCTACGGGCGATTTGGTCGATCTGGCGAAGGCCGCCAGCGCCTCGGCCAGCCGCCACTCGCCGCATTCGGTCATCACCACGCCATCGAACGGCTGATCCTCCAGCGCACGTTCCAGCTCGCCGGCGATGCTGTGGCGGTTGGCCGGATCGTCGATGCGGACGTAGCGGACGGTGACGCCGCGGGCCTCCAGCCGCAGCGCGAAGCCGCGCATGCCGGCGAAGATCAGGGCGATCTTCTGCTTGTGGTGACCGACATAGGTGGCCTCGGCCCGGACCTCGGCCATCAGGACGACGTCGCGCGCGGCGTCCAGTCCGGCGAGCGCCGAGAGCCCGTCCGACAGCTGGTCGCCCAGGACCAGCCGCAGCATCCCCCTGCCCGTCCCTGCCGCCTGCGTGTTAGGTTCGGTCATGACCGATCGTCCCCTGATCTCTACCGCCGAACTCGCCGGACGACTGAACGATCCGAAGCTGCGGATCGTGGATGGGTCCTGGCATCTGGACGGCCGCGACGCCCGCGCGGATTTCGACCAGGCCCGGCTGCCCGGCGCGGTCTTCTTCGACCTCGAGGCCGTCTCAGACCACAGCAGCGACCTTCCGCACATGCTTCCGACTGCCGCAGCCTTCGCCGAGGCGGCGGGTGGCCTGGGCATCGCGGAGACCGATACGATCGTCGTCTATGACACGGTCGGCCTGCGATCCGCGCCGCGGGTCTGGTGGACGTTTCGCTTGATGGGCGCCGCCGACGTCCGCGTGCTGGACGGCGGCCTGCCGCGCTGGCGGGCCGAAGGCCGCCGCCTGGACACCGGCCCCGCAGCGTCGCCGACCCCGGCCCGCTTTGCCGCCTCGAGGTGGGACGGCGCGGTCGCCGACCTGCCCCTGGTCCTGTCCGCCCTGGGTGGCGAGGCGCAAATTCTGGATGCCCGACCGGCGGCGCGATTCGCGGGTGAGGCGGCCGAGCCCCGCGCCGGCCTGCGCTCCGGACACATGCCGGGCGCCCTGAACCTGCCCTTCCTGTCCGTGCTCGGCGACGACGGACGCCTGCTGGAGCGCGACGCCCTGCGAGCGCGATTCGCCGAGGCGGGCGTGGCCTTCGACCGGCCAATCATTACCAGCTGCGGCTCGGGCGTGACGGCCGCCATCCTGACCCTGGCCCTGGCCGAGCTGGGCCAGGACAGCGTCCTCTACGACGGCTCCTGGGCCGAATGGGGCGGTCGGGCCGACACGGCGGTCGTGACCGGCCCCTGACGCGTCAGACGGACGGCGCGGCCGGATAGGGCGCGGTCTTGGCGACGACGTCGTCCGTCTCGCCACGCGACACCACGGTGGCCAGCACCAGGTCACCGGTGACGTTCAGCGTCGTGCGGCACATGTCCAGGAAGCGGTCGACGCCGAGGATCAGGCCGATCCCCTCGGCCGGCACCCCGACCATGACCAGGATCATGGCCACGACCGGCAGCGATCCCGCCGGCACACCCGCCGTGCCGACGCCGCCGAGGATGCAGACCAGCATCACCACCACCTGCTGGGTGATCGTCAGGTCGACCTGGAAGAACTGGGCCAGGAACAGCACCGTCACCCCCTCGAACAGGGCCGTGCCGTTCTGGTTGGCCGTGGCCCCGACGGTCAGGACGAAGCGGGCGATCTTGCGCGGCAGGTGCAGCTGTTCGTCGGCGGCCTTCAGGGCGACCGGCAGGGCGGCGTTGGACGAGGCGGTCGAGAAGGCCACGACCATGGGTGCGCGCACGCCGCGGAAGAAGGTCACCGGGTTCATCCCGCCGCCGATCCAGACCACCATCGGATAGACCACGAACATGTGGATCGCCATGGCGCCCACGGCCACCCCGACGAAGGCCGCCAGCCGCACCAGCAGGTCCCAGCCGAACAGGGCCGCCAGATTGAACATCAGGCAGGCGATGGCGATCGGAGCCAGTTTGATCACAAGGTTGATCAGCTTCATCGTGACCTCGAGGATCCCCTCGATCACCTGCTGCAGCCGGTCCGTCGCCGGGGATTTGGCCATGACCAGGCCGATCCCGAAGAACAGGGCGAAGACCATCACCGGCAGGATCTGGTTCTCCGACGCGGCGGTGAAGACGTTGGAGGGGATCAGGTCGAGGAAGAACTGGCCGAACTGGATGGTCTCCGGGGCCCGCTCGACGATGGCGGAAGCGCCCTCGGCCCCCTGCGCCAGCAGCTGCTGGGCCAGGACGGGATCGACGCCGTCGCCCGGCCGGAAGAAGTTGACCATGCCGATGCCGATCAGCACGGCGATGCCGGACACCACGATGGTCAGCAGCAGGGTCTTGATCCCTGCCCGACCCAGCGACTTCAGATCGCCCATCTCGGCCACGCCGACCACCAGGGCGGAGAACAGCAGCGGGATCACCAGCATGAACAGCAGGCGCAGGAAGATCTGCCCGGCCGGTCCCGTGATGTTCGAGGTGACGAACTGGACCCAGTAGTCATCAGGCCCGACGGCCTGATTGACGAACAGTCCCCCGGCCAGGCCGATCGTGAAGCCGATCAACATCAGCCAGTGGAGGGCGATGCCGCCCTTTTTCGTCGTGTTCATTCGTCCCTCAGAGGTGTCGGCCGCAGCGTCGGCAGGCCGACCGGATTTCAGCGCACCGGCAGGCCGTAGATCAGGCCCGCCGGTCGCGCGTTCCATTGTGCATTGAGACCACGCGCCAGGTCGAGCGCCGATTGCGACCCCAGATTTCGGTCGAAGATCTCTCCGTAGTTCCCCACCCCGGCGACGGCGTCGCGCGCCCAGGCGTTCGACAGGCCCATCCGCGTTCCGAAATCGCCTTCCGCCCCCAGCAGGCGACGGACCCGCGGATCGCGCGCCTCTTCGACCTGGGCCTCCACATTGGCTTGCGTGACGCCCATCTCCTCGGCCAGGATCAGGGCGTTCTGGGTCCAGCGCACGATGGCGGTCCACTGTTCGTCGCCGCGCCGAACCACCGGGCCCAGGGGTTCCTTGGAGATGACGTCCGGCAGGATCACATGTTGCGCCGGATCGGAGAGCGTTGTCCTGGCCGCCGCCAGGGCCGAGACGTCGGCGGAGAAGGTGTCGCAATCCTCTCGCCCATAGGCCTGACGGGCGGCCTCTTCCGTCGGCAGCACGACGGCGCGGTATTCGATGCCGCGGCTGCGGAAGAAGTCATCGACGTTCAGGGCGCTGGTCGAGCCCGACTGAACGCAGACCCGGGCTCCGTTCAGCTCGACGGCGCTGTTCAGCGCCAGGGTCCGGCGGACCAGAAAGCCCTGGCCGTCGTAATAGTTGATCCCGGCGAAGCTATGCACACCCGCCGTATCGCGCTCCATCGTCCAGGAGGTATTGCGCCACAGGACGTCGATGCGCCCGTCTTCCAGCGCCTGGAACCGGTTCTGAGCGGTCAGGGGCACGAATCGCACCGCCTCGGGATCGCCGAAGATGGCGGCGGCCAGACCGCGGCAGAAGTCGACGTCGAACCCCCGCCATTCGCCCCGGTTGTCGGTGTAGGCGAACCCGACCAGACCCTCGTTCACCCCGCAATTGAGGCGGCCGCGCTTTTTGACGGCGGTCAGGGTGGGGCTGACGGGGACGGTCCCCGTGGGGGTCGTTGGACGCGTGGAAAGGGGAGCATCGGGCGGGGTCGCCTCGTCTTCGCCGCCGCCGCAGGCCGCCATAAAACCGATCAGGCCCAGGATCGCCGACCGTTTCAGAAAAGCCGTGGCTCGCACGCCCATGGTCTCTCCGCGCCTTGCCGTGACGACGACCTTGCCGCCCCTTGCGCCCCCGAAGCTTTAGAGGCCTTTGGCGATCTGTTCGCAACCCATGGAGAGGCCCATGGAGCCGCTTTCCGACCGTACCCGCCTGATCGCCCCCGCCACCCGTCGCGGCGGCGGACGCCGACCCGTCAATCCTTCGATCGAACGGGCCTCGACCCTGCTGTCCGATTCGGTCGCCGAGATGCGCGACGGGTCGCTGGGGCCGCTCTACGGGATCGAGGGGACGGCGTCCCAGACCGCGCTGCGACAGGCCCTGGTCGATCTGGAGCGCGCCGAGGAGGCGTGGCTGACGCCGTCGGGGCTTTCGGCCGTCACCCTTCCCCTGCTCGCTCTGAGCCGCCCTGGCGACGAAATCCTGACCACGGACGCCGTCTACGGGCCGGTGCGTCGGTTCCTGACCCGGCATATGGCGGCGCGGGGCGTGACCACCCGCTTCCATCCGTCGGGCGAACCCGCGGACAGCGTCGCCGCCCGAATCGGCGAGCGGACCCGAGTGATGCTGATCGAATCGCCGGCCTCGCTGACGTTCGAGATGATCGACGTACCGGCTCTGGTGGCCGCGGCGCGGGCCCGCGGTGTTCTGACCGTGATCGACAACACCTGGGCGGCGGGGCTCGCCTTCAAGCCCCTCATGCACGGCGTCGACGTCAGCACCCAGGCCCTGACCAAATATTTCGGAGGCCACTCCGACCTGATGCTGGGGGCCGCGACAGCCCGCGATCCGGCGATCCGCAAGGCGATCGCGGATACGGTCGAGGACCTGGGGCTGTGCGTCTCGCCCGACGACGCCTGGCTGGCCCTGCGCGGGCTGCGCACCCTGCCGCTGCGCTACGCGGAACAGGCGCGATCAGCGCTCCGGGTCGCTGACTGGCTGGCCGGCCGGCCCGAGGTGTCGCGCGTCCTCTACCCGGCCCTGGCTCGCGATCCATCCTATGGGCTCTGGACGCGGGACTACACGGGCGCGGCCTCCCTGTTCGGGGTGGTGATGCGTGGCGGCGACGCGGCGGCCGCCCACGCCCTGCTGGATGGGCTGCGCCTGTTCGGGCTCGGCTATTCGTGGGGCGGGTTCGAAAGCCTGATCACGTTTGAAACGCCGCAGATGGCCTGGCGCGAGACCGCACCTGTGCTCGAGGGACCTCTGCTGCGGCTTCACATCGGCCTTGAGGATCCGGCTGATCTGATCGCCGATCTCGCCGCCGGACTGGACGGCTGGCCGAACGCCTAGCCGCCGATCTCCGGCATCATGCCGGTGACGAAGCCGCGCAGGCCCGTTTGCGGCCGAAGCATGCCGCGCAGGAAGTTTACCGTATTGGCCGCCTCGTCCTCGAACACGAACTGGCTCTGGGTGAAGCGACAGTTGACGAAGGCGGGCTGGACCCCGCCCTTGTAGACCAGCTGCGCGTTCTGAAACTCGCAGTCAGTGAAGGTCTTGCCGTCCAGGGTCAGGCGGCCTTGCAGGGTCTGGTTACGGACGTCTGACATCGGTTGATCCTTCGAGGACGAGGTGGCGCACCCAGCAGGACTCGAACCTGCAACATCCCGCTTAGAAGGCGGGTGCTCTATCCGGTTGAGCTATGGGTGCTCGGGTGGAACGGTTAGCCGCAAAGCGCGCCCCGGCTCAAGCGCCTGGCCTTCCTGCGGCTCAAGCAGCAAGACGCCGCGCGTCGAGCGATAGCCGCCCCTTCGCTCAATGCGTCCAGGGCTGTTTGCGGCCGGTGGCGAAGTTGTCGGCATAGGCCTTCAGGATCACCGGTGGCTCCTGCGGCTCATGCAGTCTGAAGGGGATGCCATAGCGCTCGGCATAGGCGATCGCTTCCTCGCGGGTTTCGAAGGACAGGCGGACCTGACCGTTCATGTCGGTCGAACTGGTCCAGCCCATCAAGGGATCGATGGTCCGAGCCGAGGCCGGCTCGAAATCCAGGCGCCAATCCTTGGTCTTGGCCTTACCGGACTGCATCGCGGTCTTGGCGGGGCGATAGATGCGGGCCAGCATGGGTGGTCTCATCGTTGGGTGAGGCCCGGTTCGACGCGAACCCACCGGCGGGGCTTAAGCAGCGAGACGCCGCGCGTCGAGCGGTAGCCCCAAAAAAGGGTCATGGTCGGAGTGAGAGGATTCGAACCTCCGACCCTCTGGTCCCAAACCAGATGCGCTACCAGGCTGCGCTACACTCCGGCGGAGGTGTCTGCCAGCAACCGTCCGCCGCTGCAACGTCCGATCGTCCTACGGCTTGAAGAAAGGGTGTTTCACCCTCGCGCCAGGCACGGCCCCGATCTCCTCCGCGCGACCGGCGCGCAGCTCCAGTACGCCGTTGGCGGCGCCGTTGGACGGCAGGGTGACCTCCGAATAGGGCACGGCGTGGCTCGCGATCGAGACGATGCGGCCCGTCGGGTCGATATAGATGATGTCGAGGGAACTGGGCGTGTTCTTCATCCAGAAGCCCTGCTCCTCGGCCACGGGGAACTGGAACAGCATGCCGCGGTCATCCGCCAGCGGCGGACGGAACATCAGGCCGCGCTCCTGCTCGGCGGCGTCATCGGCGATCTCGACCAGGAAGGCGTGCTCGCCGCTGGCGGTCACGATGGTCAGGGCTTCCAGCGGCCGACCGGCGGCGTCTGTCGGAGGGGGCTCCTTGGCGCAGCCCGCCACCATCAGCGACAGGCTCAGACCCAGGGTGATCAGAAAACGTCTCGACAGCATGTCCGCCCTTTCGGGCGGCATCACCCGCCCGGTTGATTTCAGCGACGACGAGCCCCTTGGGACCCGACGCGAATCGTACCGCGACCACCTCGCCCGGCACCAGATCGTCCAGTCCACAGCGGCGAAGCGTTTCGATATGGACGAAGATATCGCCCGGATCGGTTTCACGCACCACGAATCCATAGCCCTTGGTGCGGTTGAACCATTTCACGATCGCCGGCTCCAGCGTGCCGACCGACGCGCCCAGCGCGGACAGGCTTCGTTCGTCCGCCCGCAGGGCCTCATAGCCCGAACGGCGTGGCGCGGGCGCGTCCGGGGTGCCCTCTTCCAGCTTGTGGATCTGAACCACCTGCCACCCCTTGGCGCGTCGGGCACAGTCGCACTCGATGGCCGCGCCCTCTTGGGCGGCTTCGCGGCCGAGCTCGCGCAGGCTGCTGATGTGGAGAAGCACGTCCTGGTGGCCCGTGCGACTGGGATCCTCGGGCACGATGAAGCCGTAGCCCTTGCCCGGATCGAACCATTTTACATGCCCGGCGACACGGACCGCGTCGGTCGCCTCCAGGCTCTCAAAGTCAGACACGTACAGCCCCCCGTCCGCACTCTAAGCGGGACGGTGTTTGTTTAACACGGTTCTACGAAGCCATGAAAAGGCAAAAATGTCGGTTTTTTAAGCACAAATACGCAAGTGGGTCGTGGAGGACACGCGTCATGCGATGATGACCACCCACCCCTAGCCGGTGCGGATCAAGCGATTCTGAGGCTTTGGGAGACAATCCCGCGTGGCAGTCCCTAGGGGAGTCGAACCCCTCTTTTCAGGTTGAAAACCTGACGTCCTAACCGATAGACGAAGGGACCGCTGCGCGAGAGCGGGCGATATAGCGGGCGATTTCGGGGGGCGCAAGCGGCCTTTCGAACTAACTGGCCATACGTGGGTCTGCGACGTCCTCGATCTCGAACTGCACGCCCTTGCGACCGTTCCAGTCGTCCGCCTTCAGACGACCGACCACGCTCAGTCCACCCTGCCCCGCCAGCAGAGCCTTGCCCGAGGGAAGGTCGGCGCAACGCCAGGCGATGGCCTTGATCGAGGCCCCGTCGGCCCCCACCAGACGGCACCGGACATGGCCGCCGTTCATGGCCATCGGTTCGCGCGCCTGCACGCCGGACAAGGCAAACAGCGGCTCGGGATTGGCCGGTCCGAAGGGGGCCAGACGTTCGAACCCCTCGAACAGGGCCCGCGTCGCCACCGCCGGTTCGATCAGGGCGTCGACCTCGACCCAGTCCAGCGCCTCGGCGTCCGCCTGCTCGCCCGCCATGGTCGCATTCAGGAAGTCGCGCAGAGCCTCGACGCCGTCGGGACGCACCGTCAGCCCCGCCGCCATGGCGTGACCGCCCCCGGCGAGCAGCAGTCCCTCGCGCCAGGCCGCCTGGATCGCGCGGCCCAGGTTCATGCCCGGCTGAGACCGTCCGGAGCCCTTGCCGACCCCCGCCACAGCGTCGATGCCGATCACCACGACGGGCTTGCGCCAGCGCTCGCGCAGTCGCCCGGCGACGATCCCGACCACGCCGGGGTGCCAGTCCTCTCCCGAGACGACGACGACGGCGGAGCCGTCGACATGGTGCCCGGCCGCCTCGACGCGCCGGGTCGCTGTTTCGGTGACCTGGCGCTCGACCTCGCGGCGCGCGATGTTCAGGGCGTCCAGCTCCTCGGCCAGCGCCCGCGCCTCATCAGGATCGTCGGTCGACAGCAGGCGCGCGCCCAGGTCGGCGCGGCCGATTCGCCCTCCGGCATTGATTCGCGGGCCCAGGATGAAGCCGGCGTGGCTGGACTTGGCCGGGCCCGGCTCACCGCCGGCGACGGCCAGCAGGGCCCTCAGGCCGGGGTTCCCCCAGCTGGACATGACCTTAAGCCCCAGACTCGTGAGGGCCCGGTTGAAGCCCGTCAGACCGGTGACGTCGCAGATCGCCCCCAAGGCCGCCAGATCCAGCCACTGGCGGATGTCCGGCTCCTTCGTCTCGGAGAACAGCCCCCGCTGACGCGCCTCGCGGTTCAGGGCGGCCAGCAGCACGAAGACCACGCCCGCCGCCGCCAGATTGCCCTGACCGGAGGTATCCCCTGGCCGATTCGGATTGACCACGGCGATACAGGCCGGCGGCTCCTCGCGCATCAGGTGGTGGTCGATGACCACGACCCCAAGCCCGATGCCGCAGGCATAGGCGATGGCCTCGTTGGCGGCGGCTCCGCAATCGACGGTGATGACCAGGTCGGCGCCGGAGGCCTTCAGCCGGTCGAACGCCATCGGACTGGGGCCGTAGCCCTCGGTCAGTCGGTCGGGAACATAGATCGGCAGGTCGCGACCGAGGGCCCGGAACCAGCGCACCAGCAGGGCCGCGCTGGAGGCCCCGTCGACGTCATAGTCTGCGAAGACGTGAATGCGCTCGCCGGCCTCGATCGCAGAGACGATCGCCGCGGCGGCGATATCCATGTCCATGAAGCAGGACGGGTTTGGGAACAGGGCCTTCAGCGTCGGTTCGAGGAAGTCAGCCCCCTCCTCCGGTTTCACGCCGCGGGCCGCCAAGGCTCGAGCCAGAGGTTCGGCCAGGCCCAGACCCTGCATATGGGCGCGAATCACCGGCGTCTCGGCCGGGCGCTGGCGCCAGGCTCTGTCCGAGAGCGAGCGCGAGACGCCGAGGAACCCCGGCGTCAGTGGCGCGGCCGGAGGTCCGTCGGCCATCAGCCCCGCTCCGTCAAAGCGGGCGCGTCGTGCGGATGCGGCGCACCGTGCGGGTCGAGGAGTCCATCACCACGGTGTGGGTGGTGACGAAGGCGGCACCCATCTGCACCCCGTCCAGCATCGCGCCCTTGGTGACCCCGGTGGCGGCGAAGACGGCATCCTTCGAGACCAGTTCGTGCAGGTCGTATTTGCGGTTGAAGTCGGTCACGCCGGTGCGCTGGGCCCGGGCCCGTTCGTCGTCGTTGCGGAACAGCAGCCGGCCCTGGAAATGCCCGCCGACGCATTTCAGCGCCGAGGCCGCCAGGACGCCCTCGGGAGCCCCGCCGGAGCCCAGGTACATGTCGATCCCGGTCTCGGGCTCGGCCGTATGGATCACGCCGGCTACGTCGCCGTCGGTGATCAGCATGACCTTGGCCCCGACCTCGCGCAGGGCGGCGATGAGGGCTTCGTGCCGTGGACGGTCCATCACGCAGACGGTGATCTGCTCCGGACGCACACCTTTGGCCGAGGCCAGGGAGCGAACGTTGTCGCCCGGCGTCATGTCCAGGTCGACGGTCCCGGGCGCGTAGCCGGGGCCGATCGCGATCTTGTCCATATAGGTGTCGGGCGCGTGCAGCATGCCGCCACCGGCAGACATGGACAGCACGGTCAGGGCATTGGCCATGGCCTTGGCCGTCAATGTGGTGCCCTCCAGAGGGTCCAGGGCGATGTCGATGGCCGGCCCTTTGCCCGTGCCCACCTTCTCGCCGATGTACAGCATCGGCGCCTCGTCGCGCTCGCCCTCGCCGATGACGATCTTGCCGTCGATGTCCAGGCGGTTCAGCGCCGTGCGCATGGCGTCGACGGCCAGTTGGTCGGCGTGTTTCTCGTCGCCGCGCCCGATCTGGGCCCAGGACGCGATCGCGGCCAGTTCGGTGACCATGGCGGCGTCGGCGGCGAGGGTCGAGGCAAAGGCGGTCGAGGCGAAGGGGGCCGAGTCAGCCATGGATATACTCCTGGGAGGGGATGATCCCCGGATTCTATCGTCCGGGCGACAGGTTTCGCGGATCAGCGCGGTGCGGGTGTCCGATCGATCGGCGGTGGGGCCGCGCCGCGTCGGCGCAGGTCGGCGGCGAACGCCTCGACCTCGGCCTGGGTCTCGGCCGTGACCGGCGCGATCGCCTGGGCGTCGATGCGCGCATTGATCCCGGCGGCGAAGGCGACCGAATCGTCCAGTGTCCATTCGATCCGCGACGCCTCGCCCGCCAGTGCGCCGGCGGAGGCCCGCAGCGTATTGACCCGGGCCGCGACCTCGACGGGCCGCAGCGTGTCAGACGAAGTCTTGGGGAAGTCCGCCCAGCGCGGATAGGTGCGGTTGGCGTCCACCAGGGCCTGGATCCGCGGCGCGATCGGAGCACTCGAATCGGCCGAGGGGCGAGAGGTCCCGGCGCAGCCGGCCCCCAGCATCGCGCCGGTGGCGGCCAGCAGCAGCCCGCCAATCTTTTTCGCCTGATACGCGTTCATGTCGAGGGTGGTCATATGCCATGATCATGACCGGCGGAAGGGCGGAGCACACGTCACCGGCCGAACAGGAAGCGCGCAAGGACCCGATGGCCCGGACCCCGACCCCCCCGCCCCCGACACTGGCCGCCGCCAAGGGCCCGCGGAAGTCCGGTCGACCGAGTTCCGCCAAACCCCGGGTGCCCAAGCCGAAGGCGGCCCCGACGCAGATCGCGGAGTCCACGGCCGCGCTGACCGAATCGGAACCCGTGGCCGGCCCGGGGCCTGATCCGGCGGAGCCCGCGGCCGCCGCCGCGGCGGCGCATACCGGCTTTCCCTTCTCCCTTCCCGATCTCGCACCCGACCAGCGCCAGATGATCGAGACCCTGTCGCTGAACCTGGCCCGCGCGGCCATGACGGCGCAGTCCGCCATCGCCGAGGCCGCCCTGGCCCAGGCCGACCGCCCGGCCGCCTTGTCGCCCGACCCGTTCAATGTCGGCCCGGCGATGAACTCGGTGATCACCAGCCTGGCCAGCCGTCCGGACAAGCTGTTTGCGGCCCAGGCCGATCTGTTCAATCGCTATATGGACCTGTGGGCCGCCACGGCGCGCCGCGCGGCTGGCGAAGCGCCGCAGGAGCCGTCGCGGGACAAGCGGTTCAAGGACCCCGCCTGGTCCGACAACCCCATGTTCGACATGATGCGCCAGTCCTACCTGGTGACCTCGGACTGGATGAACGGCCTGGTCGCCTCGGTCGAGGACGTCGATCCGCTGGTCAAGCGCCGCGCCGCGTTCTTCACCAAGCTGCTGACCGACGCCTTCTCGCCGTCGAACTTCCTGGCGTCCAACCCCGCCGCCCTGAAGGCCATGGCCGAGACCAACGGCGAATCGCTGGTCAAGGGGATGCAGAATTTCGCCGCGGACCTGGAGCGCGGTCTGGGCAAGCTGAAGATCAGCCAGGCGGATTACGCCCAGTTCGTCGTCGGCGAGAACGTGGCCACCGCGCCCGGCCAGGTGGTCTGGCGCGACGAGCTGTTCGAACTCATCCAGTACGATGCCGCGACGGACCGGCAGCGGGCCATGCCCCTTCTGATCTTCCCTCCCTGGATCAACAAGTTCTACATCATGGACCTGCAGCCGGAGAACTCGCTGATCCGCTGGCTGTCTTCCCAGGGGTTCACCGTCTTCGTCTGTTCCTGGGTCAACCCGGATAAGGACAAGGCCGATTTCGGCTTCGACGACTATCTGGAAAAGGGCATCTATCGCGCCGTCGAAAAGACGCTGGAGCAGACCGGGTCGAAGACGGTGAACACTGTCGGCTACTGCATCGGCGGCACCCTGATGGGCGCGGCCCTGGCCCATATGGCCGCCCGGGGCGACACCCGCGTCGCCGCCACCACCTTCTTCGCGGCCCAGCACGACTTCGCCGAGGCGGGCGACCTGCTGCTGTTCACCGACTCGCACTGGCTGAAACAGGTCGAGGAGCAGATGGACGCGGCGGGCGGCGTCCTGCCCGGGGCCGCCATGGCCGAGACCTTCAACGCCCTGCGCGCCAACGACCTGATCTGGTCCTTCTTCGTCAGCAACTATCTGATGGGCAAGTCGCCGGCCGCCTTCGACCTGCTGTTCTGGAACGCCGATCAGACGCGCATGCCCAAGCGGCTGCACCTGGACTATCTGCGCTCCATGTACGGGCAGAACCTTCTGTCCCAGGGCGAGTTCACCCTGGGCGGGATCAAGGTCGACCTGTCGAAGGTGACCATCCCCCTGTATTTCCAGGCGAGCCGGGAGGATCACATCGCCCCGATGAGTTCGGTCTATCGCTCGGCCCGCGCCTTCACCCAGGCGGACGTCACCTTGACCCTGGCCGGCTCGGGCCATATCGCGGGCGTCATCAATCCGCCCTCGGCCAACAAGTACCAGCACTGGACCAATGCCGCCCTGCCCCCCTCCCTGAGCGACTGGCAGGCGGGCGCGGTGGAGCACCCCGGCAGCTGGTGGGGCCACTGGGCCGCCTGGCTGCACGACCGATCGGGCGACTGGGTCGAGGCCCGCGATCGCAAAAAGGGCCCCCTGGCGCCCCTCGAACCCGCGCCTGGACGTTATGTGAAGGTCAAGTCTTGAAGCTCGAGCCCAACCTGCTGCTCGCCGTCGCCACCGGCACGGCGCTGATCCTTCTGGTGCTGACGGCGGGCACCTTCGGCCGGCCGGACTATCTGTTCCGCTATTCCGTCATCGCGATCGGATTTTCGGCCTGCTACGTCGCGCTGAATACGGTCATCGAGCGCCGCGCCGCTGCCCCGCCCGAGCCGATGGTGTCGCGCGACGTGCGCAGCCTGCCGTGGGCGGCGTTCATTCCGGCGTTTGTCCTGCTGTCGGCGGCCGCGCCGGTGATCCTGCAGGGGCGGGACTTCGCCCTGCTCGTGATCGTCTGCACCGTCTTCTTCGGACTGACGGTGCGGTCGGCAATGCGCGTCAGGCCGGCTGGAAGCTGAGCGCGACGCCGTTGTTGCAGTAGCGTTTCCCGGTCGGCCGGGGCCCGTCGTCGAACACGTGGCCCTGGTGTCCCAGACAACGGGCGCAATGATACTCGGTGCGCGGGAAACCGATGGCCAGGTCCGTCTTGAAGCCCAGCGACCCCGGAATGTAGTCGTAGAAGCTCGGCCAGCCGGTACGGCTGTCGTACTTGGTCTGCGACCGGAACAGCGGCAGCTCGCAGCCCTTGCACACGAAGGTCCCGGCGCGATGCTCGTTGTTCAGCGGACTGGTGCCGGGCCGTTCGGTGCCCTCGCGGCGCAGGACGGTGTAGCTGGCCGCCGGCAGGCGGGCGCGCCACTGGGCATCGGTGATCCGGCGAAACGGAGAGTTCGCGTACTGCGCCTCGGACGCGTCGGCGTCTCCGGGCGCGGAACAGGCGGCGAGCCCGCTCGCGGCGGCTCCGAGCAGCAGCGTCCGGCGCGAGGTCGTGAGGGTCTGGGTCATGATGCTACATACGTCGGCATGACCGGCGAAGTTTCAAGGCGGCACATCGCGCGCGTCAGACCAGGCCGGTTTCCTCGTCCAGCCCCAGCATCAGATTGAGGTTCTGCACCGCCGCTCCGGACGCCCCCTTGCCCAGGTTGTCCAGCAGAGCCACCAGCCGCGCCTGTGAGCCGTCGCGATGACCGAAGACGTGCAGCCGCATCCGGTTGGTGCCGTTCAGCCCCTCGGGATCCAGCCCGGACATGGCCTCGGTCTCGTCCAGCCCGGCCACCTCGACGAAGCGGCTGCCGTCATAGGCCTCGACCAGGGCCCCGTGCAGACGGTCGATCGACGGCGTCTCCGGCAGGGCCGCCAGCTGCAGCGGCACCTCGACCAGCATGCCCTGGCGATAGGCCCCGACGGCGGGCGCGAACAGCACCGGATGGCGCAGGCCGGTGTGCTTGGTCATCTCGGGCACGTGCTTGTGCTGCAGCGACAGCCCATAGGCGCGGAAGGCCTGGGTGGTGCCGCCCTGTTCAAACTCGGCAATCATTGATTTTCCGCCACCGGAGTAGCCCGACACGGCGTTGACCGTCACCGGCCAGTCGGCGGGCACCAGCCCGGCCTTCACCAGCGGCCGCATCAGGCCGATGAAGCCAGTGGGATAGCAGCCGGGGTTCGACACCCGGCGCGAGCCGCAGATCTCGCCGCGCTGGACCGCGTCCATCTCCGGAAAGCCATAGGTCCAGCCGGTGGCGACGCGGAAGGCGGTGGAGGCGTCGATGACCCGTACGTCCGGGTTCTCGATCATGGCGACGGCCTCCTTCGCCGCCTCGTCCGGCAGGCACAGGATCACCGCATCCGCCGCGTTCAGCGCCTCGGCCCGCGCGGCAGGGTCCTTTCGGCGATCGCCGGTCAGGGAGATGAAGTCGAGATCGGCGCGCCCCTCCAGCCGCTGCCGGATCTCCAGCCCCGTGGTCCCGGCCTCGCCGTCGATGAAGATGGTGTGGGTCAACGCAACAACTCCCGAAATCCCTCAGGATCGATGGCCATGAAGATGGCGAGTGATCCGCTGGCAACCAGGCCGACAAGCCAACCGATAGTGACAAACCAGTAGGTGATCGGCTGGTGGCGACGATGAATCTGTTTGGGCCAATAGATGTTGTCCGGACTGGCTATCCCGGACCGAATGTCTCTGATCAGTCGAACGCCACAATAGGCGGCGAACAACGTCCACAGTCCGACCAGCGCCCAATCCAGCATGGCTCGCTCCAAAGAAAAAGGCGCTCCAGGTTTCCCCGAAGCGCCTTTGTAATCCCAGTCGCGGGTCGCGACTTAGCGCTTCGAGAACTGGAAGGACTTGCGGGCCTTGGCGCGGCCGTACTTCTTGCGCTCGACGACGCGGCTGTCGCGGGTCAGGAAGCCGTGCGGCTTCAGGACCGGGCGCAGGGCCGGCTCATAGTGGGTCAGGGCGTGCGACAGGCCGTGGCGGATGGCGCCGGCCTGGCCGGACAGGCCCGAGCCTTCGACCGTGCAGACCACGTCGAACTCGGTCTCGCGACCGCAGACGACCAGGGGCTGGGCGATCATCATGCGCAGGATTTCGCGGGCGAAATACTGCAACTGATCCTTGCCGTTGATGGTGAACTTGCCGGTGCCGGGCATGACCCAGACGCGGGCGATCGCGTTCTTGCGCTTGCCGGTCGAATAGGCGCGGCCCTGGGCGTCCAGCTTCTGGACATAGACGGGAGCCGAGTTGTCGTAGCCGTTGCTGGAGGTGGTGCCGAGGCCCGCCAGGGCGTCGAAACCGCCCATCTTTTCTTGAGCGGCGGCCGGGGCTTCGTTTTGCACGTCGGTCATGATCAGAGGCTCCGCGAGTTCTTGGACGAGCGCGCCTTGAAGTCGATGACTTCCGGCTGCTGGGCTTCGTGCGTGTGGCTGGGGCCCGAGAAGATGCGCAGGTGGGTCATCTGCTGACGCGCCAGCGGGCTTTCCTTGGGCAGCATGCGCTCGACGGCCTTCTCGAGCACGCGCTCGGGGAAGCGGCCGTTCAGCACCTTCTGCGGGGTGGTCGACTTGATGCCGCCCGGGTGGCCGGTGTGGCGATAATAGACCTTGTCGGTCAGCTTCTTGCCGGTGAACACCACCTTGTCGGCGTTGACGACGACGACGTGGTCGCCCGAGTCAACGTGGGGGGTGTAGGTCGGCAGATGCTTGCCGCGCAGGCGCATGGCGATGAAGGTCGCGAGACGGCCGACCACGACGCCTTCGGCGTCGATGACGATCCACTTCTTGTCGACCTCGGACGGCTTCAACGCAGCCGTGGTGCTCTTCAGCATGAGGTGTTTCCTGAAACAGGGGCGAAACGGGTCACCCCGGAAAGTCCGAAGCGAGCGAAGGCGCGTCAGTAGAGGAAGGGTCCACAGGCGTCAATGGCCACCTTGAGGCGAACCGCGCCCTAACCTGCTGTTCTCACGTCATTTTTCCATAACGGTACTAAAATACCGCATGAGTCGGGTGGCTACCGGCGTGGTCCGGACACGAAAAGTCGGGATTGCGAGCGTCGCACCATCCACAGATTGGCCGTCGCCAGGGCCAGGACGATCGCCGCCCCCGCCTGATGCAGCCCACCCAGCCACAGAGGCACGACGCTGACCAGCGTCACGATGCCCAGCACCGCCTGGAGCCACAGCGCCCCGCCCACGACGAAGGCCGACGTTCCCAGCCCCTCGGCCAGCTTCCAGCGCCAGGCCTGGACCGCATAGACCGTCCCGCCGATCAGCAGGCCGTAGGCCCAGATGCGGTGATTGAACTGGACCAGCGCCTGGTCGTGCAGGAAGGCCCAGCCGCCCCTGCCCCAGTCCACCGGCGCCAGAAGCGCCCCGTTCATCAGCGGCCAGTCGTTGTAGATGAAGCCCGCCTTGGCCCCTGCGACCAGGCCCCCCAGAAGGCATTGCACGAAGACCGCGCCCAGCAGGACGGCGGCGCCCCGGCTCCACCCGGTGGACGCGCGATTGTGCTCTTCGCCCGACCAGGCCTCCAGCCCGGTCCAGATCAGGCCGGCGAAGATGATCAGGGCCAGGCCCAGATGGGTGGTCAGCCGTTCCGGAGCCACGTCGACCCGCTCGGACAGGCCCGAGGACACCATCCACCAGCCGATCAGCCCCTGGAGGCCGCCCAGCCCCAGCAGCAGGGCGCAGCGCCAGATCAGCCGCGTCGGCAGCGCCAGCCGGCCGAGGACCGAGCGCGGCGGCAGCAGGCGACAGGCCAGGAAGACGAAGAACGGGAGGGCGAACACCATGCCGATCAGTCGCCCGAACAGCCGGTGCGCCCACTCCCACCAGAAGATGCCCTGGAACTCCGCCAGGCTCATGCCGGCGTTGACCTGGGCATACTGGGGGATGGCCTTGTATTTCTCGAACGCCTCGGTCCAGTCGGCGGCGTTCAGGGGCGGCAGCGCCCCCATGATCGGCTTCCATTCGGTGATCGACAGCCCCGACCCCGTCAGGCGTGTGATGCCGCCGATCACCACCATGGCGAACACCATGGCGGCGGTGAAGAACAGCCAGAGGGCCACGGGCCGGGATTGATCGGGATTTCCGAAACGCTTCATTCGACGCCTGTCGATAGGACGGATACACTGGCGCCGTGTCCGAAGACGGGCCCGGCGACCGGGGCGGTATGCTCCACCGCCGCGGCAAGATCGAGTCGGGTTTGATGACGCAGCCTTCGCCGGATCGGCAGGCTTCAGGAGATGGCCTTGGAATATGCCGATATCGTCGCGGCCGCGGTGGGGGTCTTCGTGATCGCCTGGATCGCCGACCTGCTCACCGGTCGCCGGGGCCTTTTCGCCGCCTCTCTGGTGGCCGGCGTCGGTGCCCTGTGCGGCTGGTTCCTGGCGGTGCGGGTGTTCGGGGCGGCGACGATGGACGGATTCCTCTGGACGGTCTGGGCCGTCGGCGGTGCGGTCCTCTGCCTGAGCGCCTTCTACCTGTTCCGGAACACGCGCTGATGGGCCCGCGCACGCGCCGCGCCGTCGCCGCGCTCGGGATCGTGGTGTTCCTGACCGGCTACGTCTGGGCCGCCATCAGCCTGGGGGCCCGCCTGCCCGACCATCCGCTGGTCCAGCTGCTGTTCTACGGCATCGCCGGCACCGCCTGGGGGATCCCCCTGCTGCCGCTGCTCTCCTGGGCCGAGGGCAAGCCGTTCGGTCTTAGGCGGTCCCGGCCGGACTAGGGCGTCTGGCTCGCGAAGGCCCAACCGGCGACAGGCGCGCAATCGCCCTCTTCCAGAGAGCCGCCCCGCGACGAACGATGGGTGAATGTGACCGGGTCAAGGGAAGATGGTCGGAGCGACAGGATTCGAACCTGCGACCCCTTGACCCCCAGTCAAGTGCGCTACCAGGCTGCGCCACGCTCCGAGAGGCCGGTCCTATAGCGGCGGCTCGCCGCCGCCGCAAACCCTAAAAGGCGGCAATCGTGATCAGGCGGTCAGAACGGCGTCAAGACGCGCCCGGGCGGCCTCCAGATCAGCGAGAACGGCCCGCAGGCGAACGTCCGCGCCGCCCGTCGGCTCGGCCGACCCGCCATCCACGTCGTCAAGCTCCGCGCTCGGGGCCGCAGCCATGACGAAGATCCCTTCCGGGTCGCCATAGGCCGCCAGCCGCGCCAGCCCCTGGTCCTTATGCAAACGCTGGACGCCGCGGATGGTCAGGCCTTCGTCGTGCAGCAGGCGACGGATGGCCTTCAGGAGGACGATGTCCTGGGGCCGGTAGAATCGACGACCGCCCGCCCTTTTGACCGGAGCGATGAAGGGGAACTTCGTTTCCCAGAACCGCAGCACATGCTGGGGCGCGCCCACAGCCTCCGCCGCCTCGGAAATTGACCGAAAGGCGTTGGGGCTCTTGGCCATCAGGCGCCGTTGACCGCGCCGTGCACCCGGGACTTCATGATCTGCGAGGCGCGGAAGCTGATGACCCGGCGGGGATTGATCGCGGCCGGCTCGCCGGTCTTGGGGTTGCGGCCCATCCGGGCCCGTTTCTCGCGCAC
Organism: Brevundimonas sp. LM2; assembly: GCF_002002865.1. Lineage (NCBI taxonomy): Bacteria > Pseudomonadati > Pseudomonadota > Alphaproteobacteria > Caulobacterales > Caulobacteraceae > Brevundimonas > Brevundimonas sp. LM2. The sequence goes on from NZ_CP019508.1 coordinate 2,095,530, forward strand.
CTGGAAGACGCCGAAACCCGACAGCTTGACCGTCTGCCCCTGTTCCAGGCTCTCGACGATCAGCTCCAGGGTGCGTTCAACCAGGCTCGAGCATTCCTGGCGGGACAGGCCGACTTCTTCGACGACGGCCTCGCAGAGGTCCGCTCGCGTCAAGGTCTGTACGTCGGCCAAGTGCTTGCCCCTTAACTTCGAGGCCAAATCTGGCCCCGCTCCCAACGCATCTTAGAAAGCGAAAAGCGCGCGAAGTCAAAGCGCACCGCCGCCGTTACAGTCTGAAGGCGCAGGCCCCCCAGGTCAGGCCGCCGCCCATGGCCTCCAGCAGGACCAGGTCGCCCCGCTGGATCCGGCCGTCGCGGATCGCCGTGTCCAGCGCCAGGGGAATGGACGCGGCCGAGGTGTTGGCATGCAGCGCCACGGTCGAGATCACCTTGTTCTCGTCCAGCCCCAGCCGGTCGCCGACGCCCTTGATGATGCGCTGATTGGCCTGGTGCGGCACGAACCAGTCGACCTCTGGCACCGTGATGCCCGAGGCGGCGCAGGCGGCCGTGATGGCCTCGGCGATGTTGACGACCGCATGGCGGAACACCTGGTTGCCCAGCATGCGCAGATGACCCACGGTGCCGGTGCTGGAGGGGCCCCCGTCCACATACAGCAGGTCGGTCTTGGTCCCGTCGGAGCGTAGGGCGAACCCCAGCAGCCCCTGATCGGCCGAAGTGCCCTGCCCTTCGCGCGGCTCGACCACCACGGCGCCGGCCCCGTCGCCGAACAGGACGCAGGTGGTCCGGTCGGTCCAGTCCATCAACCGGGTCATCTCCTCGGCGCCGATGACCAGGGCGCATTTCGACAGGCCCCGCGCCACGAAGCCGTCGGCGACGCTCAGCGCATAGACGAAGCCGGAACAGACCGCCTGGACGTCGAAGGCGATGCAGACCGGGGCCCCCAGCTTGCGCTGCACGATCGAGGCGGTGGCGGGAAAGGTCAGGTCGGGCGTCGTCGTCGCCACGATGATCATGTCGACGTCCGCCGGCGTCCGCCCGGCATCGGCCAGGGCGCGGCGGGCGGCCTCGGTGGCCAGGTCGCTGGTCGGCTCGTCGTCGCGCGCCTTATGACGCTGGCGGATGCCGGTCCGCTCGATGATCCATTCGTCGGAGGTGTCGACCGTCTTCGACAATTCCTCATTGGTGACGATCTGCTCCGGCAGGTAGGAGCCGACGCCGGTCACGGCGCTGCGGATGACGCTCACGAAACGCTCTCTTCTCGGGGGGCGGCGGACACAGGGGGCAGGTTTTCCAGAACGGCGCCAAGGCGGCCCAGATTGGCCCCGACGGTCGTCATATAGTCGCTGCGCGCCAGGTCGACGGCGATCCGGATGGCGTTGCCGAAGCCCTTGGCGTCGGCCCCGCCGTGGCTTTTGACCACGATCCCGTTCAGACCCAGAAGGGGCCCGCCGTTGATGGCGCTGGGGTCGATCTTCTGACGCATCGCCTTCAGGGCCGGCATCGCGATCAGGCCGCCCATCTTGGCCTGCAGGCTGGAGGTCAGGGCCTCCTTGAGCAGGGCCGAGATGAAGCGCGCCACCCCTTCGGCGGTCTTCAGCGCGATATTGCCGGTGAACCCGTCGGTGACGACCACGTCCACCGTGCCCTTGGCGATGTCGTCGCCCTCGACGAAGCCGTGATAATTGAGGCCCAGGCCGCCCTCGCGCAGGATCCGCGACGCCTCCCGGACCTCGTCATGGCCCTTCATGTCTTCGGAACCGACGTTCAGGATCCCGACCGTCGGGTTCTGCACGCCGTGCACCGCCCGGTGGAAGGCCTCGCCCATGATGGCGAATTCGATCAGCTGCTCGGCGTCGCTCTCGACATTGGCCCCGACGTCCAGCACGGCGGTGACCCCCCGCAGCGTCGGCCAGCTGGCCACGATGGCCGGTCGCTCGAGGCCGGGGGCCGACATCCGCAGCAGCAGCTTGGAGATGGCCATCAGGGCCCCGGTATTTCCCCCGGAGACGATCGCTCCGGCCTCACCGGATTTTACCGCCTCGATGGCGTTCCACAGGCTGGAGCCCTTGCCGCGCCGCATGGCCTGGGCCGGCTTTTCGTCGGAGGCGATCTTCTTGTCGGTGTGGCGGACCTCGCAAACATCCGCGCTGAGGTTGAACCGTGTCAGCTCGGCACCGATCGCGGTCGCGTCGCCGTGCAAGACAAAGCGCACGTCCTGGCCGCCGTGGCGGCGGATATAGTCGCGGATACCGCCGACGACGACGGAGGGGCCATGGTCGCCACCCATGGCGTCCAGAGAGATCAGCGTGGGGGTTGGCAAGGGGTCGTTCGCTCCGGGCGCGCGCGTCAGGGCGGCGCTCATCTTGTGCCGTCAGGATACCGTCGTGCCGGGTGGATGCAATCGACCGCGACGCAAGGTCAAGTATTTCCGGTCTCTTCGGGCTTTCTGAAGGCCTTCAGCACCGCGAAGGGCGAGATTTCCGCCGGTTCCTCCGGCTGGACGAACTCGGCGCCAGGCTTGCGGGGAAAGGGGTCCAGCGCCAGGGCGAACTGCTCGACCGCATACTGACCAAGGTCGATGCGGCCGTCCTCGATCACATCGGGGGCGTCGTCGTCCAGCGACACCTCCACCTCGACCTCGTCCGCCTCACGCTCGGTCGGCTCCACCAGCTCGATCGCGAATCGCTCGTCCACGGTGACCGGCAGCGGCTCCAGGGTGATGCCGCAGACCTGCTCGGCGACCGCGCGCACGCGTCCGGACAGGGTCCATGTACCGCGAGAGGGCGCCACGGTGATCTCGGCCTCCAGGCTGGCGAGCGTCGCCAGGTCCAGCGCCCGAATGATCCGCGCGCGGGCCGCCGCATCCGGCACCAGATGCCGGGTCAGGCCGGCACCGATCTCGTTGATCCGCACGATCTCGCTGAAGGGCAGGATGCGTTCGGGGTTCATGCGTGGATCTCCGGCCATTGCGGGGTCGTCATCACGGCCTTCATCGTCTGCTGGGCCAGGCCCGCCCGCGCCTTCAGCGCATAGGCGGCCAGCCCCTGGGCGACGCCCGCATCGCCGCTCTCGTAGACGTTGCGGGCCAACCCCTCGGACAGGGTGGCGGCATCGGCGTTGCGGATCGCGGGCTCATAGGCGGTCATCCGGCCGTAGAGCGCCTCGCCGAGCTTGCGCATCTTCTTGGAGATGGTGACGTCGTGGACGCCCAGTTCCCGAAGCGAGTTGTCCAGCGCCGAAACGTAGACGTCGAACAGGTCCTGGCCGATCTCGGCCCCGGCCTGGGTGTCCGGTTCCGGCTCCTCGCGCAGCCGCATGACCAGCAGCAGCACATGCAGGGTGTAGAGCTCGAATCGCGCATCGATCCGGTCGGCCACGCGCAGGATCTGGTAGAAACCGGGCTGGCGCGCCTGGGCCACCGCCGCCTCATACAGGGCCAGGCCGGGACGGGCGCGCTCGCGCGATCGGAACAGGTTCTTCAGCATGTCTTGCGGCCCCTTTTCTGCCGCGACGTTGAACTAGGACGCGGGTCCGGTTAGGTCAAAGACCTTGTTTCGTCGCAGGCGCCCGCTCCATGCATAAAATCGTCGCTCGTCTGGCCGTTTTGACGGCCCTGGCCGCCCTGGCCGCGGCCTGTGCGCCCACCGTCGGCGTACATGGTTTTCAGGTCGTCGACGTCAAGCCCGCGGACATGAAGGTCGGCGAGGACACCAAGGAGACCGTGGTCGCCCAGCTGGGCTCGCCCTCGGCCGTGTCCACGTTCGAGGACAACATCTGGTACTACGTGTCCCAGACGACCCAGCGCTACACCTACAACCTGCCGCAGGTGTCCCAGCGCAGCATCACCGCCATCACCTTCAACGAAGCGGACAGCAAGGTCGCCGAGGTCCGCAACCTGGGCCTCGAAGACGGCCAGCAAATCGCCATGGAAAGCCGCGAGACCCCGACCCGGGGCCGCCAGCTGACCGTGCTGGAACAGCTGCTGGGCAACGTCGGCCGCGGCCAGCTGCCCCGGACCGACGAAGACGTCCCCGGCCAGCGCCGCCCGGACTAGGCACGAGCTTATCCCTCCCCGGAACGGGGAGGGTCGTCGCGAAGCGACGGGTGGGAACGGCCGGTGGTCCGGAATCAGACCTGTGCCGTCGCCTCACCGCCCCCACCGGCTTCGCTGCGCTCAGCCCCCCCCTCCCCCCGAGGGGGAGGGGGAGCCGCCTTCAGCCGATTGTCCCGCTCGCCAGCACCGCCAGCAGCAGCAGGGCCACGATGTTGGTGATCTTGATCATCGGGTTCACCGCAGGGCCCGAGGTGTCCTTGTAGGAATCCCCGACGGTGTCGCCGGTCACGGCGGCCTTGTGGGCCTCGGAGCCCTTGCCGTGAACGACGCCGTTCTTGTCGGTGAAGCCCTCTTCGATCACCTTCTTGGCATTGTCCCAGGCCCCGCCGCCCGAGGTCATGGAAATGGCCACGAACAGGCCCGTCACGATCACCCCCATCAGCATGGCCCCCAGCGAGGCGAAGGCATTGGCCTTGTCCGAGATGAACAGGATGGCGCTGAACAGCACGATCGGCGACAGCACCGGCAGCAGACTGGGGACGATCATCTCGCGGATCGCCGCCCTGGTCAGGATGTCGACCGCGCGGCCGTACTCGGGCTTGACCTGATAGGTCATGATGCCCGGGTTCTCGCGGAACTGACGCCGGACCTCCGCGACCACGGCCTCGGCCGCGCGGCCGACCGCCATCATCGACATGCCGCCGAACAGGAAGGGCAGCAGCCCGCCGAACAGCAGGCCGACGACGACATAGGGGTTGGTCAGGTCGAAGGCGATCGGACCCATGTTGGCGAAGAAGGGGTAGTCGACCGGATTGGCGGCGAAATACTGCAGGTCCGACGTATAGGCGGCGAACAGGACCAGGGCCCCCAGGCCGGCGGAGCCGATGGCATAGCCCTTGGTCACCGCCTTGGTGGTGTTGCCCACGGCGTCCAGGGCGTCGGTGACGTGACGCACGTCGGCCGGCAGCCCCGCCATCTCGGCGATGCCCCCGGCGTTGTCGGTCACGGGTCCGAAGGCGTCCAGGGCCACGATCATCCCCGCCACGCCCAGCATGGTCGTGGTGGCGATGGCGATCCCGAACAGACCGGCCAGCTGGAAGCTGACGATGATGCCGACGATGATGGTCAGGGCCGGCAGGGCCGTCGACTCCAGAGACACGGCCAGACCCTGAATTACATTGGTGCCGTGGCCCGAGACCGAGGCATTGGCGACAGACCGAACGGGCCGGAAATTCGAGCCCGTGTAGTATTCCGTCACCACCACGATCGCGGCGGTCACCGCCAGTCCGACCAGGCCCGACCAGAACAGGCTCATCGGCTCGATCTGAAGGCCGCTGGTGGTCACGACCGGCCCGGTCACCAGGGTGTTGATCACCCAGTACACCGCCCCGATCGACAGGACGCCCGTGACGATCAGACCCTGATACAGGGCCCCCATGATGTTCTGGCTCTTGCCCAGACGCACGAAGAACGACCCGATGATCGAGGTCACGATACAGATGCCGCAGATGGCCAGCGGCAGCAGCATCATCACGTCGACATAGGGCTGGCCGCGGAAGAAGATGGCCGCCAGCACCATGGTGGCGACCGTGGTCACCGCATAGGTCTCGAACAGGTCGGCCGCCATGCCGGCGCAGTCGCCGACGTTGTCGCCGACGTTGTCGGCGATGGTGGCGGCGTTGCGGGGATCGTCCTCGGGGATGCCGGCCTCGACCTTGCCCACCATGTCGCCGCCGACGTCGGCCCCCTTGGTGAAGATACCCCCGCCCAGACGGGCGAAGATGGAAATCAGCGAGGCCCCGAAGCCGAGGGCCACAAGGCCGTCGATGACTTCGCGCCCCGTCGGCTCCAGACCCAGACCCTCGGTCAGCGCGCCGTAATAGCCCGCGACGCCCAGCAGGGCCCCGCCGGCCACGAACATGCCGGTGATGGCCCCGGATCGGAAAGCCAGGTCCAGACCCTTCGACAGGCTCTGAGACGCCGCATGGGCGGTCCGGACGTTAGCCCGGACCGAGATCAGCATGCCGGCGAACCCGGCCAGCCCTGACAGGACCGCCCCGATCACGAAGCCGGTCGCCGCATAGGGCCCGATCAGGAGCCAGGCGGCGATCAGGATAACCGCTCCGACCATGGCGATCGTTGTGTATTGCCGCCTCAGATAGGCGGAGGCGCCCTCCTGGATCGCGGCGGCGATCTCTCGCATCTTGTCGTTGCCGGTTTCGGCCTTCATCAGAGTGGCGGTCTGGGCGAGTCCATAGAGGACCCCCAGCGCACCGGCGGCTATCACCAGCCACAGAACATTGGTCATCGGCGTTTCCATACCTAAGGCATTAGGCGCACGGACCTTGGCGCGGTGGGCGTTTGCCGCCTCTGTCCGCCTTCCGGCTCCCCCGAGCGCGGTCTGGACGCATCAGCGCGCCCTTCGGGAATTGCCGGCAAACGGTGCCAAATGCGTCGGGAGGACGCAACCGGCCATTTCGGCGTCAGCCGTGGCGCATGCCCGTCCGTCGGCGTGGGGTCTGCAGGGTGACCGCGGCATGGGCGACCGCGCCGGGCCCGGAGATGCGGTTGCCCGCCCGCACCAGCATGGCGCCGATCGCGGCCGAATCGACCTGGGTCCAGTCGTTCTCCAGCACGAACGGCGTCAGATGCGCCGCCTTGACCAGGGCGTCGCGGTAATAGGGTTCCTTGGCCCGCAGGGTCTCGAGCGTCTGGCCGGCCCCCGGCGTCAACTGCACCGTGACGAAGACGTAGTTGCGAATGCGCCCGCCGACGATGATCGGAACGGCGACCCCGCCGATGTTCAGCGGCGCGACGCCGGCCGGCGCCTCTTCGGACGCCGAGGCGTCGCCGGCCGCAACCGCCGCGACGGCCAGGGTTCCAAGGGCGAAAAGATCTCTGCGCAGCATCCCGCGATCATGGGCGGAACCGATTAGGATTCCGTTTCAGTCGTGGGTCCAGCCCGGCCGGGCGATCGTAACGGCCTGTCCCCGATACCGGACGGCCACCCCCTCACCCGCGGTCACCTCACCAATCCGGGTCAGGCGCAGATGCAGGCGATCGGCCGCCTTTTTCAACCGGGCCTCGTCCTGCGGAAGCACGCTGAGAACGATCTCATAGTCGTCGCCCCCCGTGGCCAGGGTCTCGAGCGCGGTCTGGGCGTCGATCCGCGCGTCCAGCCAGCCATGGCCGGCGACCGACACCGGCGTCGCCGCCAGGTCCAGTTCGATCTTCACCCCGCTGGCCTCGGCCATATGCCCCAGGTCGGCGATCAGCCCGTCGGACACATCCAGCGCCGCACCGACCAGGCCGCGCACGGCCTGACCGAAGGCCACCCGGGGCACCGGCCGGCGGTAGTGCTCGGCCAGGGTCGCGACCCGTTCCGGCTCCAGCGTCAACCGTCCGCGCGCCGCCTCCAGCCCCAGCCAGCCGTCGCCAATCGTCCCGGTGACATAGACGGCGTGCCCGGGTCGGGCCCCCGCCCGCGACACCGCCTCTCCCTTCGGCACCCAGCCGAGCATGGTGGCCGAGAAGGAGGCCGGCCCCGGCGTCGCCACCGTGTCGCCGCCCAGCAGGGCGATGCCGAACATCGCCTGATCCGCCGCCAGCCCCGCCACGAAGGCCTCGCGTTCGGGCCAGCCGCAACGCGGCGACCAATGGCAGGCCAGCAGATAGCCGAACGGCTCGGCGCCCTTGGCCGCCAGGTCCGACAGGTTCACGCGCAGCAGCTTCTGCGCCACGGTGTCCAGCGGGTCCTCGGCCAGGAAATGCACGCCCTCGACCAGGGCGTCCTTGGTCAGGACCAGATCGAACCCGGGCCGCGACGGCAGCACCGCCACGTCGTCCATCAGTCCCCGGGCGTAGTCCGGGTGCGCCAGCGGAGCCAGCAGGGTGCGGATGGTCTCGAACTCGCCGGCGACATCGACGGCGGCCACGGGCTCAGGCCGCAGGCCGCACGTCGCGCGCGACCCCGTCCAGGGCGGCGTTGACGAACTTGGCTTCCGCCTCGTCGAAGAAGGCCTTGGCCAGCTCGACATATTCGTCGATCACGATTTCCTTGGGGACATCGGTCTTGTGCGCCAGCTCCCAGGCCCCGCAGCGCAGCAGGGCCCGCAGGGTCGCGTCCAGCCGTTCCATCCGCCAGTTGGAGGCCAGACGCGCCTTGACCGCAGCGTCGATGTCACGCTGGCTCTCGATCACGCCGCGCACCACGTCGGCGAAATAGGCTTCGTCCGCCTCGGCCAGCGGTTCGCCCTCGATGTCGCCGTCGAAGCGATGGTTCGAGAACTCGGTGATGACGGTCTCGACCCCCTCCCCCGCCAGTTCCATCTGATACAGGGCTTGGACGGCCGCCAAACGGGCGACCGTCCGCGCGCGACGCTGGCGGCTGGTCAGCTGCGGCTCGGCCTCGGCGCGTTCTTTCTCGGCCAGTTGGGCCAGGACGGCCTGGATGCTGTTGGGTTCGGTCATGACCCGAGCCCTAGGCGCAATCGCTTCTTCAAGGCAATCAGATCCAGACAGGCGCGCACCGCCCCGCCGCCCTTGTCGCCCTCGGACCGCCGCGCCCGGGCCCAGGCCTGGTCCTCGTCCTCGACCGTCAGAATGCCATTGCCGATGATCAGGCCCTTGATCCCCAAGGCCATGATCCCAGCCGCCGACTGGTCCGAGACGATCTCGAAATGATAGGTTTCGCCCCGGATCACGCAGCCCAGCGCCACATAGCCGTCGTAGCGCGGCGCGGTCGGATAACGCCCGGCCTCCTCGGCCAGGGCGATGGTCGGCGGGATTTCCAGCGCGCCGGGCACGGTGACCACGTCGAAGTCCACGCCTTGCGCCTGCAAGGCATCCTTCGCCCCGTCCAGCAGAGCGTCGGCCAGGTCGTCATAAAAGCGCGCCTCGACGACGAGGACGCGGGGGGGATCGCTCAGGATTGGTCTTCTCCGTCCATGTCACGCCAGCCGACGATGCGCAGGCCATAGCCCTCGATCGCCGCCGGTTCCGGTCGCGTGGAGCTCATGGCGATCATGTCGCGCACACCGAGATCCAGCAGTATCTGGGCCCCCACCCCATAGTTGCGCAGCGAGCGGTCGACCGCCGCGGGCTTGTCGGCGCCGGCCAGGCGTTCCGCCAGCCCCTGCAGGGCAGGGTCGCGCAGGAAGACCACCACGCCCGGGCCGTCGTGGGCCGTGATCGCCTGGAGCGCCCGAGGGATATAGCTCTGGCGGTCCTCGACGTGACCCAGCAGGTCGGCGGCGAAATCGACCTGGTGCATCCGCACCAGGGTCGGCTTGTCCGGCTCGATCCGGCCGTGGACCAGGGCGACGTGCTCGGCACCCTCGATGGTGTTCCGGTACAGCATCAGCCGGAACGGTCCGCCGTGCACGCTCTCGAACGGCTGGTCCATGACCCGCTCGACGAAGCGCTCGGTGCGGCGGCGATAGGCGATCAGGTCGGCGATGGTGCCGATCTTCAGCCCGTGCAGCTGGGCGAAGCCGATCAGGTCCGGAAGTCGCGCCATGGTCCCGTCGTCGTTCATGATCTCGCAGATCACGCCCGCCGGGGTCAGGCCGGCCATGCGGCTGATGTCCACGGCCGCCTCGGTGTGGCCGGTGCGGACCAGGACCCCGCCGTCGCGCGCCACCAGCGGGAAGACATGGCCCGGCGAGACGATGTCGTCGGCGGTCTTGGTCGGGTCGGACGCCACCTGGACGGTACGGGCCCGGTCGGCGGCGCTGATGCCCGTGGTCACCCCCTCGGCCGCCTCGATCGAGACGGTGAAGGCCGTGGCCATGCTTTCGCGGTTCTCGGCGGCCATCGGCGGCAGGCGCAGCTGGCGCGCGCGCTCGGACGTGATGGCCAGGCAGATCAGGCCCCGCGCGTGACGGGCCATGAAGTTGATCTGGTCGGGCGTGGCGAACTGGGCCGGGATGATGACGTCGCCCTCATTCTCTCGGTCCTCGGCGTCGACCAGGATATAGGGCCGGCCGTTGCGGGCATCCTCCAGGATGTCCTCGATGGGGCTTATGGGACTGTCGGTCGTACTGGCGGCCAGGTGCATCATGCCGTCTCCTGCCACCGCGCGAGGTATCGCGCCAGCATGTCGATCTCCAGATTGACCGGATCGCCGACCGACAGCCGCCCCAGGGTCGTGGCGTCCCAGGTGTGGGGGATGATGTTCAGGCCGAAGGTCTGCCCCTCGACGCTGTTCACCGTGAGGGACACGCCGTCGACCGTGATCGAGCCCTTGGCCGCGATGAAGCGATGCAGCGGCGCGGGGGCCTCGATGATCAGGCGATGCGACCCGCCCTCCGGCGTGATCTCGATCACCCGCCCCAGGCCGTCGACGTGACCCGAGACGATATGGCCGCCCAGTTCGTCGCCGACCCTGGTCGCCCGCTCCAGATTGATCGGCGTGCCCGCGGCCCAGGTCCCCAGGGTCGTCTTGTCCAGCGTCTCGCCCGAGACCTCGACCGCGAACCAGTGGTCGCCTTTTTCGACCACAGTCAGGCAGCAGCCCGCGTGGCTGATGGAGGCCCCCAGGTCGATGCCGGAGACATCCCAGGCCGTTTCGACCTCATAGCGCCGGTCGCGCACGGTCTGGGCGACCGCGCGAACCCGGCCGATATCGGTGATGATGCCTGTGAACATGGATCAGAGTCTTTCGTAGCGTTCCCACAGGTCGTCACCCAGGGGCTCCGCCGCAAGGCGTCGATACCGCGGCGCATGCGCCAGCCGCGCCAGGGCCAGGGCCGCGACGCCCGGGCGGCCGTCTCCACCCAGCAGGATGGGCGCGCGGAACCATTCGATCGCGTCGACCACCCCTGCCGTAACGAAACCGGCCGCCACCCGGCCACCCCCCTCGATCATCAGCGAGTCGATGCGGCGTTCGGCCAGGGTCGCCAGCACGGCCGCGACCGCCGGACGCCCACTGGCATCTCCGGTGACCCGCACCACCTCCGCCTCGCCGACCGGAACGGGCTCGCGCGTGGTCAGGATCAAGGTGCCGGCCGTGGCCAGGCGCGCGAAGGCCGGCGTGCGCAGCCGGCTGTCCAGCACCACGCGCAGCGGGTCGCGCCCGGACTCCCCGTCGGGCAGGCGCACCGTCAGCCGGGGATCGTCGGCCAGAACTGTCTCGACCCCCACCAGCACCGCGTCATGGGCCGCCCGCAGGCGGTGGCCCTGCTCGCGCGCCTGCGGGCCTGTGATCCACTGGCTCTCGCCCGTCGATGTGCCGATGCGCCCGTCCAGCGACGTGGCGACCTTCCAGGTGATCCGGGGTCTCATCAGCGGCCGGACGGTCCCTGATCGTCGTCCAGACCCTCGTCGCCCAGGAAGCGGGCGAAGTCGCCGGTCGCCCGGAAATCCTTGTAGACCGAGGCGTAGCGGACATAGGCGACCTCATCGACGCCCTTCAGCGCCTTCATGATGAAGTCTCCGACGACGCTGGAGGGGATCTCGGTCTCGCCCAGACTCTCCAGCTGGCGAACGATCCGGCTCACCATCTGCTCGACCTGCTCGGGCTGGATCGGCCGTTTGCGCAGGGCGATGGCCAGCGAGCGTTCCAGCTTGTCGCGGTCGAACGGCGTGCGCCGCCCGTTGCGCTTCAGGATGACCAGCTCGCGCAGCTGCACCCGCTCGAAGGTCGTGAAACGCCCGTTGCAGTTCGGACAGGACCGGCGACGCCGGATGGCCGCGCCGTCGTCCGACGGGCGGCTGTCCTTCACCTGACTGTCCATATTGCCGCAGAACGGGCATTTCATGCGAAGGCCTAGCCGTAGATCGGGAAGCGGCCGGTCAGTTCGCGCACCTTGCCGGCGACCTCGGCGATGACGGCCGGATCGGCCTCGTCGCCGCCGTTCATCGAGGTCACCACATCGGCGATCCAGTGGCCGACCGACTGGAACTCGGCGACGCCGAAGCCCCGCGTGGTGCCCGCCGGGGTCCCCAGACGCACGCCCGAGGTGATGGTGAAGGGGGCGGTGTCGAACGGCACGCCGTTCTTGTTGCAGGTCATCAGGGCGTGCTCGAGCTGAAGCTCGGTCGCCTTGCCGGTCACGCCCTTGGGTCGCAGGTCCACCAGCATCAGATGGCTGTCGGTACCGCCGGAGACGATGGCCAGACCCCGCTCGACCAGCACGGCCGCCAGGGCTTGGGCGTTCAGCACCACCTGTTTGGCATAGGCCTTGAACTCGGGCTTCAGCGCCTCGCCGAAGGCCACGGCCTTGGCGGCGATCACATGCTCCAGCGGTCCGCCCTGCAGACCGGGGAAGACGGCGGAGTTGAACTTCTTGCCCAGTTCGGCGTCGTTGGACAGGATCAGCCCGCCGCGCGGCCCGCGGAGCGTCTTGTGCGTCGTCGTCGTCACGACGTGGGCGTGGGGCACCGGGTTCGGATAGACGCCGCCCGCCACGAGACCCGCATAGTGGGCCATGTCGACCATCAGATAGGCCCCGACGCTGTCGGCGATCTCGCGGAAGCGGGCGAAGTCGATGTGGCGGCTATAGGCGCTGGCCCCGGCCACGATCAGCTTGGGCTTCTCCTTCAGCGCCATCTCGGCCACGTGGTCGTAGTCGATCAGGTGCGTGTCCTCGGTCACCTGATAGGTCACCGGCCGGAACCACTTGCCGGACTGGTTGGCCGGGCTGCCGTGCGTCAGGTGTCCGCCGGCCGCCAGATCCATGCCGAGGAAGGTGTCGCCGGGCTGCAGCAGGGCCAGGAAGACCGCCTGGTTGGCCTGGGCCCCCGAGTGCGGCTGGACGTTGGCGAAGGCCGCGCCGAAAAGTTCCTTGGCCCGCTCGCGCGCCAGGTCCTCGGTCACGTCGACATACTCGCAGCCGCCGTAGTAACGACGCCCCGGATAGCCCTCGGCGTATTTGTTGGTCAGCACCGACCCCTGCGCCTCCAGCACCGCCTTCGAGACGATGTTTTCCGAGGCGATCAGCTCGATCTGTTCCTGCTGACGGTGCAGCTCTCCGGTGATGGCGGCGAACACGTCCGGGTCGGTCTGGGCCAGACCGCGCGAAAAATAGGCGTCATGGATGAAATGGGCGGTCACGGGCGGCATCCGGGGCTGGCGGAACGGGAGGCGCACTTCTAGTCCCAGCCGGCGTTAGCCACAACATCTTGTGTCAGGACGTGGCGATCAGACGCCGAAGCTTGGCCACGGCCAGCCGTTCCACGGCCTTGGGTTCGGCCGCCGGCCCAACCGCCGTCGCCTCGGTTCCGGTCGCCACATGCACGGCCGTGACCTTCAGATACAGGCCGTTGCGCACCGACTCCACGATGACCTCCCCCAGGTCGGCCGTCACAGCCACGCACCGGACTGGGCCGAGCGCGCGGGAGGCGTCGCTGTCAAATCATTCCGCCTGGGCCCCAGCATCGTCTCCCGCTCATCGCTGCACAGCCCCAGGATGGATGTGGCACCGTCCGGCATCAAGCGTCTATACAGCACCGGCCGTGTGCAGGATCGGGCGCGGTGCTGATGGGAGAAACGCGAATGACCCTGACCTTCGAACCGGCCCCGCCCGTCCTGGCTGCGACAACGACCGGCGACCACTTTCCCGTCCGTCGTCTGTTTTGCATCGGCCGCAACTATGCCGCCCATGCCCGCGAGATGGGCAATGACCCGGATCGCGAGCCACCCTTCTTCTTCACCGCCTGGGCCGAGGCCGTGGTGCCGGACGGCCGCGTCATCGCCTATCCCCAGGCCACCGCCGACTATCACTACGAGGCCGAGCTGGTCGTCGCCATCGGCGCTTCGGGGCGCAATGTAACGGCCGAACAGGCACCGGCGATGATCTACGGCTATGCCGTCGGCCTCGACATGACCCGCCGCGATGTCCAGGCCGAGGCCAAAGACGCCGGCCGGCCGTGGGACGCGGCCAAGAACGTCGAACAGTCCAAACCTCTGGGTCCGATCCATCCGAAGGCCGACCTCGATCCATCAACGGGCACCATCGCCCTGACCGTCAACGGCGCGCCCCGCCAGACCGGCGAACTGTCAGACATGATCTGGTCGGTGCCCGAGGTCATCGCCCATCTGTCCACCTTCTACCGGCTGCAGCCGGGCGATCTGATCTACACCGGCACCCCGGCCGGGGTCGGCCCGGTGGTCGAGGGCGACGTCATCGTCGCCACGATCGACGGGCTCGGGGCCCTAACCGTCACCGTCGGCCCGCCCGCGCTCTGAGACACGGCATGATCCTGCACGGCTATTTCCGCTCTTCCGCCGCCTGGCGGGTCCGTATCGCGCTGCATCTGAAGGGCCTGACGGTCGAACATCGCTATCAGCACTTGCGCAAGGGCGAGCAGCTGTCGCCCGGCTATCTGGCGCTCAATCCGCAGGGCCTGCTGCCCAGCCTGGTCCTCGACGACGGCACCGTCCTGACCCAGAGCCTGGCCATCTGCGAATATCTGGACGAGGTCCGTCTCGAGCCGCCGCTGCTGCCCGGCGATCCCGTCTCCCGCGCCCGGGTCCGGGCCTTCGCCCAGGCCATCGCCTGCGACATCCACCCGGTGCAGAACCTGCGGGTGCTGAAGGCCCTGCAGGCGCGCGGCCAGACGGCCGAAGACACCCAGACCTGGGCGGCCGAGGTCATCGCCCGCGGCTTCGACGCCCTGGAGGCGCTCGCCACCGATCGCACTGGCCCCTTCGCCTTTGGTGATCGGCCCTCGCTGGCCGATGTCTTCCTGGTGCCCCAGATGGCCAATGCCCGGCGCTTCGGCGTGGACCTGCGTTGGCCCCGGCTGAACGCGATCGAGGCGGCGTGCCTGGACCTGTCCGCCTTCGCCGAGACCCATCCGGACCGCCAGCCCGATGCGGAATAGGGGCGCGTCATGAAGGTGGTGATCATCGGCGCGGGTCATGCCGGCGGGTCTGCCGCCGCCCTGCTGCGGGTCTCGGGCTTCGAGGGCGAAATCGTCCTGATCGGCGACGAACCGGTGCCCCCCTATCAGCGCCCGCCCCTGTCCAAGGCCTGGCTGAAGGGCGAGACGGACCTCGAGGGCCTGCTGCTGCGCCCCCTCGAATACTATGCCGACCACGCCATCGACCTGCGCACCGGCGTGACGGCGACCGCGCTGGATCCGGCCGGCCGCACCGTCAGCCTGTCGGACGGTGCCGTCGAGACCTATGACGCCCTGATCCTGGCCACCGGATCGACCGGCCGCCGACTGCCGATCCCCGGCGCGGACCGGCCCGATCTGATCGAACTGCGCACCATGGCCGACGCCGAACGGCTGAAGGCCCGGCTCGGGCCCGACCGGAGGCTGGTCATCGTCGGCGGCGGCTACGTGGGTCTGGAGGCGGCGGCCTCCGCCCGCGCCCTGGGGGCCGAGGTGGTCCTGCTGGAACGGCTGGATCGGGTGCTCAAACGGGTCGCCTCCGAGCCCCTCTCGACCTATTTCACCGCGCGCCATCGGGCCGAGGGCGTCGATATCCGCCTGGATGTCGAGGTGGCGGCCTTCGAGGACGACGGTGTCCGGCTGGCGGACGGGACCCTCGTCCCGGCCGATGTGATCCTCGTCGGCGTCGGTGCCCTGGCCAACGACGGTCTGGCCCGCGCGGCAGGGCTGGTCTGCGATGACGCGGGCTCCGGCGGGATCATCGTCGATGAATCGGCCCGCACCTCGGACCCGGCCATCTTCGCCATCGGCGACGTGACCGTGCGCCCGATCCCGGTCCACGGTTGCACCCTGCGGCTGGAGAGCGTGCCCAATGCCCTGGAGCAGGCCCGTCAGGCCGCCCATGCCATCGTTGGGCGCGCCCAGTCGGCGCCGGAAGTGCCCTGGTTCTGGTCGGACCAGTACGACGTGAAGCTGCAGATCGCGGGCCTGCCGCTGGAGGGCGACCGCACTCTGGTTCGCGGCGACCCCGCTGAAGGCCGCTTCGCCGTGTTCCATCTCGCCGGGGATCGCATCGTCTGTGTCGAGGCCGTCAACGCCCCGCCCGAGTTCATGGCCGGCAAGCAGCTGATCCAGAAGCGGACACGGGTCGATGTCGGCAAGCTGGCGAATACGGCCGTCTCGATGAAGGCCGTGGCGGCCGACGTCGCCGCCTAGATCGGCCGCCGAAAGGCGTCAGACCAGCCGGCTCTGCACCATCGCCGCCTCGATGAAGCTGGCGAACAGGGGGTGGGGCTTGAACGGCCGGCTCTTCAGCTCGGGGTGATACTGGACGCCGATGAACCAGGGGTGGTCGATGCGCTCGACCGTCTCGGGCAGGACGCCGTCGGGCGACAGGCCGGCGAACCTCAGGCCCTTGGCCTCGATCGCGTCGCGGTAGTTGATGTTGACCTCGTAGCGGTGACGATGCCGCTCGCTGATCGCCGTGGTGCCGTAGATCTCGGCGATCCGGGACCCCGGCGACAGGGTCGAGTCATAGGCCCCCAGCCGCATCGTCCCGCCCAGGTCGCCGCCCTGGGTCCGAAGCACCCGCTGGTTGCCCTGGGTCCATTCCGTCATCAGCCCGACGACGGGCTCGTCGGTCGGGCCGAACTCGGTGGAGGAGGCCTTGGCCAGCCCCGCCTGGTTCCGCGCCGCCTCGATCACCGCCATCTGCATGCCGAAACAGATGCCGAAATAGGGGATGTTGCGCTCGCGGGCGAAGCGCGCCGCCTCGATCTTGCCCTCGGCGCCACGCTCGCCGAAGCCGCCGGGCACCAGCACCGCGTGGGCGTCCTGCAGCCGCTGTTCGCACAGCTCGCGGTCGCCCTCGAAGGTGTCGGCCTCGACCCAGTCGATGTTGACCTTGACGTTGTTTGCCACCCCGCCGTGATGCAGGGCCTCGATCAGAGATTTGTAGGCGTCCTTCAGGACCGTGTATTTTCCGACCACGGCCACGGTCACCTCGCCGTCCGGCTGCAGCCGGCGGCGGGCGATCTCCTGCCACATCGACAGGTCGGGGGCCGGCGCGTCGGTGATCCCGAAATGGGCCAGGACCTCGGCGTCCAGCCCCTGCTCATGATAGTCGAGCGGCACGGCATAGATGTCGGCCGAATCCATCGCCTGGATCACGCCGCTCTCGCGCACATTGCAGAACAGGCCGATCTTGCGCTTCTCCTCGGGCGGGATCGGGAATTCGCAGCGGCACAGCAGGATGTCGGGCTGGATGCCGATGGAGCGCAGCTCCTTGACTGAGTGCTGCGTCGGCTTGGTCTTCATCTCGCCGGCCGTCTTGATGAAGGGCAGCAGGGTCAGGTGGACGAAGCAGCTCTGGCCGCGTTCCAGATCCTGGCCCAGCTGACGGATCGCCTCGAAGAAGGGCAGGCCCTCGATGTCGCCGACCGTGCCGCCGATCTCGACCAGAACGAAATCGACGTCCTCGCCGTCGTCGGTCAGGGCGGGCGTCAGGCAGAAGGACTTGATCTGGTCGGTGACGTGCGGAATCACCTGAACCGTCGCGCCCAGATAGTCGCCGCGGCGTTCCTTCTCGATGATGGTCGAATAGATCCGGCCGGTGGTGATGTTGTCGGACTTGGCCGCCGACACGCCGGTGAACCGCTCGTAGTGGCCGAGGTCCAGATCCGTCTCGGCCCCGTCGTCGGTCACGAAGACCTCGCCGTGCTGATAGGGGCTCATCGTGCCGGGGTCGACGTTCAGATAGGGGTCGAGCTTGCGCAGACGGACCTTGTAGCCCCGCGCCTGCAGCAGCGCGCCCAGGGCCGCCGACGCCAGCCCCTTGCCCAGCGAGGAAACCACGCCACCCGTGATGAAGACATATCTAGCCACGGGGCATCACCTTAGCGCCGATTCGGCGCTTGTTCGGATCGTTCGACGATCCCTCTGTTGATAACACGCGTCCGCCCGCGCCAATGGCGGGAGCGGGAAGCGAGGGCGGGGTGGAAGCGGCGGAGGGACCCCCGCCGTCATCCTCAGTTGGCCGGGGCTTGAGCCGGGGCGGGAGCCGCGCCCGCCGTCGGCAGGCTGGCTTCCAGGTCGTCCAGCGACGGCGCGGCGGGCTGGGCCGGCACCGCCGGATCGGCCGCGGGGGCCGTCGTCGTGGCGGGCGCGCCGTCCAGAGCGATGGACCCCACCGCGTCGGCATCCACGACCGACCGGTTCGATCGTTCGATATTGCCGACGATGGTCAGGCTGATGGCGCAGATCACGAAGCCGGCTCCCAGCCACCAGGTCGTCGTGGTCAACAGGTTGCCCGCACCGCGCGCGGTCATGAAGCCCGAAGGCCCGCCGCCCATGCCGAGCGCCCCGCCCTCGGAGCGCTGCAGCAGGATCACGCCGGTCAGGGCCAGCGAGATCAGGATCATGACGACGAGGAGAATGGTCTGGAGCATGGTCGCTTACATGTGTGGCGGGGCGGTCCGCCGATCAAGCGGCGGCGTCTATCATCCTTGAGCGTCAGCGGCAACGCGCGCCGGCTCGGCCGCCCGGACGATGGCCAGGAAACTGGCGGCCTTCAGCGAGGCGCCCCCGACCAGGGCCCCACCGACCTCCGCCACCTGCAGGATTTCGCCGGCATTCGCCGGGGTGACCGAGCCGCCATACAAGATTGGCACGCGGGTCCCGGCCGGTCCCAGCCGCTGAACCAGAGCCGAGCGAATCGCTTCGTGCACCTCGGCGATCTGCGCCACGGTCGGCGTCAGGCCCGTGCCGATGGCCCAGACCGGCTCATAGGCCACCGCGAAGGCGTGGCTGGCGGCGGCGTCCGGCAGCGAACCCAGCACCTGGGCGGTGACCAGGGGCACGGCCTGACCCGTCTCGCGCTGGGTCAGGGTTTCGCCCACACAGACGATCGGCTCCAGCCCGGCGGCCACGGCGGTCTCGAACTTGGCGGCCACCAGGGAATCGGTCTCGCCCAGACCCTGACGGCGTTCCGAATGGCCCAGAATGACGAGCCGGGCACCGGCGTCGACCAGCATGGCGGCGGAGATCGATCCGGTGAAGGCTCCCTTGGGCTCGGCATGACAGTCCTGTCCGCCGATCTCGACCCCTTGCCCCTTCAGCGCCCAGGCCATCTGCGCGACCAGGGTCGCAGCCGGGCACAGGGCGACGCGACAGGACGCCGGCGCGTCGGACAGGGATTCGGTCAGGGCGCGCGCCTCGCCGAGGTCGGCCGTCAGGCCGTTCATCTTCCAATTGCCGACGATCATCTTCACGGATTGTTTCATGCGACCCTGTCTAGGCAGCGTCTGGCGCGGTGCCAAGCCCAACGCTTGCGGGAGCCGGCGGCTTGCAGCCGATGGGTCCCCTCCCCTATACGCCCCCCTTGGCGCTTCTCGCCGTCCGACCCGCAGGCTCGCTCCGATGATCTCCGTGTTCCGCAACTTCGCCAAATCCAAATGGGCGGCGGGGTTGTTCGTCCTGCTGATCCTCAGCTTCCTGATCGTCGGCGGCAGCCAGACGGACGTGCTGGGAAATCTGGGTCCGAAACACGTCATTTCAGCGGGCGATCGCTCCGTCGACGCGGCCCAATTCCGCGCCGAGTTCGAACGCGTCCGCACCGGCATGCAGCAGGAGGCTGGCCGCCCCATCACCAACGAGGACCTGGTCAAGGAAAACGTCCACCTGCGCTATCTGGAAGGCCAGACCAATCGCCTCGGCTTCCTGAATTGGGCTCACAAGGTCGGCATCCGGGTCAGCGAGGAACTGGTCCTGACGCGCATCCGCGAGATCCCCGCCTTCTTCAACCAGGTCACCGGTCAGTTCGACCAGTCCCAATACGAGCAGGCCCTGGCGGCCCAGAACGTCACCCCGGTTCAGCTGGAGGACGAGTTCCGCGACACGGCCGTCAGCCAGCATTTCGGCACCGCCATCCAGGCCGGCCTGCGCACACCGCGCGTGTACGGCGCCCTCCTGGCCGCCCAGGCCTTCCAGGTTCGCGATGGCCGCTGGTTCACCGTGACCCAGGCCATGGCCGGCAGCGCTCCGGCTCCGACCGACGCGCAGCTGACCGCCTTTCTGAACGAAAACGCCGCCCAGCTGCGGCGGCCCGAGTTCCGCATCGCCACGGTCCTGCTGTTCAACGACGCCCCCGGCTTCACGGCACCCGCCGTCCCCGATGCCCGCGTCGTCGAACGCTTCAACTTCCGCAAGGACGCCCTGTCCACGCCGGAACGCCGGACCTTCGCCACCCTGACCGTGTCGACCCGCGCCGCCGCGGACCGGATCGCGGCCGCCCTGCGCGGTGGACAGACTCCCCAGGCCGTGGCCGAGGCCAACCGGATCGAACCCGCCGTCTACGAGGCTCAGCCGCAAAGCGCCCTGCCGGACCCGGCCGTCGCGACCGCCGTGTTCGGCCTCGCCGCCAACCAGGTCTCGGCCCCGATCCAGGGCCGTGTCGGCTTCACCGTGGCCAAGGTCACGGCGGTCCAGCCCGGCGCGCCGGCGACGCTCGACAGTGTCCGCGAGGCCGTCACCGCCGAACTGCAGGAAGAAGACATGAAGGCTCGCGTCTATGGGCGCGTCGAGGCCTATGAAAAGGCCCGGACCGACGGACGCTCGCTGCAGGCCGCGGCCGAACAGGTCGGGGCCCGCTTCGTCCAGCTACCGCCCTTCACCCAGGACGGCCGTCTGCCGGATGGTCAGCCGATGAACGCGCCGCCGCAGATCATCCAGAGCGCCTACGCCCTGACCAAGGGGGGCGAAAGCGACCTGATCGACGCCGGCCAGGGCCAGTATTTCGTCCTGCGCCTGGACGATGTCCGTCCCGCCGCCCTGCCGACCCTGGCCGAGGTCCGGGCCCCCCTGGCCCAGCAGTGGACCCTGCGCGAGAACGCGCGCCGACTGTCGACCAAGGCCGAGGAACTGGCCAAGCGGGTCCGGGACGGCCAGGACATCGCCGCCGTCGCCGCCGCGTCCGGGGCCCGTCTCGAGACCCGCACCGGTCTGCAGCAGAACGCCGAGGCCGGCCTGAGCCAGGGGGTCCTGCAGGGCCTGTTCGGTCAGAGCCGGGGCCAGATCTTCACCGGCCCCGGGAGCGAGACCACCTTCGTCGTCGGCCGGGTCGACGCTGTCCGGCCCGCTGTGGCGGCCACGTCCGCCCCCCTGGCCGACGGGGTTCGCAGCCGCCTGGCTTCCGACATCGTCAACGCCGGCGTCGAACAGCTGGTGACGGCCGCCGCCCGACGCTCCAAGGCCGAGAACGATCCGGCCGCCGCCCTGGAAGCCCTCGGCGTGACCGCCCCGGGCACCCCAGCGACGACCGCGCCCGCACCGGCCCAATGAGCCAGGCCACCGACCGGGACGCCCTGGTCAAGGGACTGAAGGCCGGCACACCGCAGATCGCGGTGCGGCGGATCATCGACGACCTGGAGACCCCGGTATCGGCCTATCTGAAGGTCGGCTGGGGCCGGGCTCACGCCTTCCTGCTCGAGTCGGTCGAGGGCGGTGCCCTAAACGGCCGCTATTCGATCATCGCCCTCGATCCCGACGTCGTCTGGCGCTGCCGCGACGGCGTGCCGGCCCTGGCGCGGGGCGCGGACATCGCCGCCAAGGCCTATGTCGACCAGCCGGGCGGCGCGCTGGACAGCCTGCGCGCCCTGATCGCCGAGACCCGCTTCGACCTTCCGGATGGCCTGCCCCCCATGGCGGCCGGTCTGTTCGGGGTGTTCGGCTACGACATGGTCCGGCTGCTGGAGCCCTTGGGCGCGCCCAACCCTGATCCGCTGGATCTGCCCGACGCCGTCCTGACCCGCCCCTCGGTCATCGCCGTCTTCGATTCGGTGCAGCACGAGATCGTCGTCATGGCCCCGATCTGGCCCGGAGCGGAGGCCGAGGCCGCCGTAGACGCCGCCGAGGTGCGGCTGGACGATTTCGAGGCCCGCCTGCGCCGCCCTCTGCTGGGCCGTCTTCCGGCCGAGCCCTCGGGAGCCGTGCCCTTCGCCTCGCCGGTCGACGGCGCGGCCTATGCCGCTTTGGTGGCCGCCGCCAAGGACTACATCGCCGCCGGCGACATCTTCCAGGTCGTGCTCAGCCACCGCTTCAGCGCGCCCTGGGCGGGCGACCCGTTCGCCTTCTATCGGTCGCTGCGCCGCCAGAACCCGTCACCCTACCTGTATTTCCTCAATTTCGACGACTTCCAGCTGGCAGGATCCAGCCCCGAGATCCTGGTGCGGCTGAAGGACGGCGGCGTCACCATCCGCCCCCTGGCGGGCACCCGCCCGCGCGGCGCGACGCCGGAGGCCGACCGCGCGCTTGAGGCCGAGCTTCTGGCCGATCCCAAGGAGCGCGCCGAGCACCTGATGCTGCTGGACCTGGGCCGCAACGACGTCGGCCGCGTGGCGGCGCCGGGCAGCGTGCGCGTGACCGAGAGCTTCGTGGTCGAACGCTACAGCCAGGTCATGCACATCGTCTCGAATGTCGAGGGTCGCGCCCACCCCGAACTCGACGCTGTCGACACCCTTCTGGCCGCCCTGCCCGCCGGCACGCTTTCCGGCGCGCCCAAGGTCCGGGCCATGGAGATCATCGACGAGCTGGAGACGGTCAAGCGCGGCGTCGGCTATGGCGGCGGCGTCGGCTATATCTCGGCGGGCGGAGAGGCCGACATCTGCATCGTCCTGCGCACCGCCCTGTTCGCCGACGGTCAGGTCTTCGTCCAGGCCGGGGCCGGCGTGGTGGCCGACAGCGAACCGGCCGCCGAATATGCCGAGACCGAGGCCAAGGCCCGCGCCCCGATGCGCGCCGCCGAGGACGCCTGGCGTTTCGAA
This sequence comes from Brevundimonas sp. LM2, assembly GCF_002002865.1. NCBI lineage: Bacteria > Pseudomonadati > Pseudomonadota > Alphaproteobacteria > Caulobacterales > Caulobacteraceae > Brevundimonas > Brevundimonas sp. LM2. The sequence continues at coordinate 2,118,245 of NZ_CP019508.1, forward strand.
CTTGGGGCCCCGGTCAACGACCCGGGCGGGATCTAGACCGGCTGACTGACCGCTGGGGGCCGGTCGTCGATCGCCACCCCGGGCCCCAGGATCATCACCCCCGCCAGCAGCACCGCCGACGTCGCCGCCAGCGCCGCCGCACCCAGGGTGGCCATCGGGTTCGACCGGCGGACATCCTCGACGAGCAGCCGTCGCGCCTCTTCGATCTGCGCTTGCGGGGTCATGGACGAGTGCTCCGTTTCGGGACTCGTTTCCGACCGCAGCGGTTAAAGATCCGTGTGCGCACGCGTCGCTTGGCGCGGGCCGAACCAGTCTCTAGAAGCGGCGGATGATCCTCGTCGTCGATAACTACGACAGCTTTACCTACAACCTCGTCCACTACCTCGCGGAGCTGGGCGCGCAGACGCACGTCATTCGCAACGACGACCTGACCGTCGAGGAGGCCTGGGCCCTGAAGCCCGAGGCGGTGCTGCTGTCGCCCGGCCCCTGCGCCCCGGACCAGGCCGGCATCTGCCTGCCCCTGATCACCACGGCCCCCGACGACATGCCGATCCTGGGCGTCTGCCTGGGTCATCAGGCCATCGGCCAGGCCTTCGGCGGGGACGTGGTGCGGGCCAAGGCGCTGATGCACGGCAAGACCTCGCCCATCACCCACGACGACCGGGGCCTGTTCGCCGGCCTGCCGACCCCCTTCACAGCCACCCGCTATCACAGCCTCGCCGTGGCCCGCGCCACCCTGCCCAACAGTCTGGACGTCACGGCCTGGACCGAGGACGGCGAGATCATGGGCGTCCAGCACCACGCCCGGCCGATACACGGGGTCCAGTTTCACCCCGAGTCGATCGCCACCGAACACGGCCATGCCCTGCTGGCCAATTTCCTCGATCTGGCGGGCGTCAAACGCCTGGCCATGGTCTGAGGCCATGTCCGAAGGGTTCAAGCCGCTGCTCGCCCGGCTGGTCGACGGCCAGACGCTGAGCGAAACCGAGGCCGGCGACTTCTTCGCCGCCTGCTTGCGGGGCGAGCCGACCCCCGCCCAGGTCGCCGCCGCCGTCACCGCCCTGCGCATCCGGGGCGAGACGGTCGACGAGATCACCGCCTTCGCCCGCGCCATGCGCGCCGCCGCCACCCCCTTCGATCAGCCGTATGAGGTCATCGACACCTGCGGCACAGGGGGCGACGGCCAGCACACCTGGAATATCTCCACCGCCGCCGCCCTGGTCCTGGCCGGGGCGGGCCTGAAGGTCGCCAAACACGGCAACCGCGCGCTCAGCTCTCGCTCCGGCTCGTCCGACGTGCTGTCCGTCCTCGGCGTCGACCTGACCGCAGGGCCGGAGCGCCAGAAGCGGGCGCTGGACGAAGCAGGGATCTGTTTCCTGTTCGCCCCCCACTATCACGGGGCCATGCGCCACGTCGGGCCGATCCGCGCCGAGATCGGCTTCCGTACCGTGTTCAACCTGCTCGGGCCGCTGTCCAACCCGGCCCTGGCGCGGCGTCAGGTCATGGGCGTCTATGATCCGCGGCTGCTCGAGCCGCTCGCCCAGGTGCTGGGCAATCTGGGGGCCGCCCGGGCCTGGACGGTCCACGGCGAAGGCCTGGACGAACTGACCACGACCGGCCCGACCGCGGTCGCGGAATGGAAGGACGGTGCCGTCCACCGCTTCACCGTCACCCCCGAGGACGCCGGCCTGCCCCGCGCCGACCTCGCGGCCCTGCGCGGCGGCGACGCCGAGACCAATGCCGCCGCCCTGACCGCCCTGCTGGACGGGGCCGCCGGACCCTATCGCGACGTCGTCCTGCTGAACGCCGCCGCCGCCCTGATCGTCGCCGACCACGCCGCCGACCTGAAAGAGGGCGTGGCCCTGGCCGCCCGCGCCATCGATGACGGGTCCGCCCGCACCGCTCTGACGACCCTGGCCGCCGTCACCTCGGCCCCCGAACCGGTCGAGGCCACATGACCGACATCCTGGAACAGATCGCCGCCTACAAGCGGGTCGAGGTCGCCGAGCGCAAGGCCGCCCGCCCCTTGGCCGAGGTCGAATCTCTGGCTTTGGTCGCCGGCATGCCGCGCGGCTTCCTGGCGGCCCTGCGCCGCCGCTCGCACGACGGCCGTCCGGCCCTGATCGCCGAGATCAAGAAGGCCAGCCCGTCCAAGGGCCTGATCCGCGCCGACTTCGATCCACCGGCCCTGGCCCGCGCCTATGAGGTGGGCGGCGCGACCTGCCTGTCCGTCCTGACCGACGAGCCCAGCTTCCAGGGCCACGACGCCTATCTGGGCGCCGCGCGCGCCGCGACCGCCCTGCCCTGTCTGCGAAAGGACTTCCTGGTCGATCCCTGGCAGGTGGCCGAAAGCCGCGCCCTGTGCGCCGACGCCATCCTGATCATCCTGTCGATGGTCGACGACGCCCTCGCCGCCGACCTGCTGGCCGAGGCGCGTCGATTCGGCATGGACGCCCTGATCGAGACTCACGACGAGGCCGAGATGGCCCGCGCCGTGGCCTTGGGCGGCGACCTGATCGGCATCAACAACCGGTCGCTGCGCACCTTCGAAGTCGATCTGGGGGCCACCGCCCGCTACGCCGCCATGGCTCCCTCCGGTGCCCTGCTGGTCGCCGAGAGCGGCATCTTCACGGCCGCCGACGTGGCCGAGGTCGCGGCGGCGGGTGCACGCGCGATCCTTGTTGGAGAATCTCTCATGCGTCAGAGCGATGTGGAAGAAGCGACGCGCACTCTGCTGGCCTGAGATCAGGCGGCCAGCGACTGCTCCATGAACGGCGCGATGACGCCCAGCGCCCGGTCGACATAGGCCGCCTTCTCTCCCACCGGGGCGACATAGTGGATCGCCTCTTCGGCGTCCTGCAGCGAGGCCAGCCGCGCGATGGTCCAGGCCGCCAGATATTGCGACGCCAGGCACCCCCCCGCGGTGGCGACATTGCCATGCGCTACGAACGGCGCGTCGAGCACCTCGACCCCGGCCTCGATCACCCAGGGCTTGGTGGTCAAGTCGGTGCAGGCCGGCAGCCGGCCGATCAGCCCCAATTTCGCCAACAGCAGCGTGCCCGAACATTGGGCCCCGATCAGCTGGCGCGCTGGATCGAGCGTGATTCGCGCCAGCATCGCCGGGTCGGCTGCGACCTCGCGCGTACGAATGCCGCTGCCGATCAGGACCGCGTCCGCCTCGGCCGCATATTCGAGCGGCTCCTGCCGCTGGATCGTGACCCCGTTCATCGAGGTCACCTCCAGCGTCGGAGCGGCGATGCGCGTCTCCCAGCCCTTGGCGCGCATCCGGTTCAGGATGCCGGCGGCGATGAAGGAATCCAGCTCGTTGAAGCCGTCGAAGGTGAGGATGGCGATGCGCACGGTGCGCTCCATAAGGGCGCGGTCTCCCGGCACGGGGACGCTCGCGACCCGTGGATGAGAGGCCAAGCGGGGCCGCAATGCACGTGAAAAACCGCCGGCCACCGTTAAGTTGACATTAGGCAAGAACACTTACAGAACATCGACAACGGTTCACGACTTGTTCTGAGGGCGATCCCCACCATGCTGACCAAAAAACAGCACGAACTCCTGATGTTCATCCATGAACGGATCAAGGAGACCGGCGTCTCCCCCTCGTTCGACGAGATGAAGGAGGCGCTGGACCTGGCGTCCAAGTCGGGTATCCATCGGCTGATCACGGCGCTGGAGGAACGCGGCTTCATCCGCCGTCTCGCCCACCGCGCTCGGGCGCTCGAGGTCGTCAAACTCCCGGAACAGGCCACGACTGGACCGGTCCGGGGCCGTGCCCCCTTCCGCCCCGACGTCATCGAGGGCGGCGGACGACCCCGCCCGGTCGAGCCCGCCAACGACACTCGCGAACTGGTGCTGGTCGGCAAGATCGCCGCCGGCGTGCCCATCGCGGCCATCCAGCAGGACCACGGCCGCTATTCGGTGCCCGAGGCCATGCTGGGCGCGGGCGAGCACTACATGCTCGAGATCGAGGGTGATTCGATGATCGAGGCCGGCATCCTCAACGGCGACCTGGTGGTCATCAAACGCGTCGACACCGCCTCCTCCGGCGAGATCGTCGTTGCCTTGGTCGAGGGCGAGGAAGCCACCCTCAAACGGCTGCGCCGCAAGGGCAACTCCATCGCCCTGGAGCCCGCCAACCGCGCCTATGAGACCCGCATCTTCGGCCCCGACCAGGTCGAGGTCCAGGGCAAGCTGGTCGGCCTGATCCGCCAGTATCACTGACGGCACGCCCGGCTCCGCTGATCCCGGCGGAGGAGCAAAGAGCCCGCTTTTCCTCCCCGCCTATCCCGGCGAAAGCCGGGACCCAGTCCTTTGGGCGCTCCACGTCGGAGGTTGGTTGCGAAGGCGGTCCAGGCCGTGCCCCGCGCCAGCACTGGATCCTGGCTTTCGCCGGGATGAGTGGAGGCTGAAATTCCCGCGCTCCAAAAGGCGTGTCTATGGCACGTCAGCTGCGTCCGGATCGCCAACGCGGCTCCACGGCCGGTCGCCCCTCGCCTCCGCCGACCAGACCGCCCGCCAGCCTTGCGGCGTCTGCCACAGCTCAACCGCCCCGCCCCGCGCATAATCAACGCCGTCCAGCACTAGGGTGTCGGCGCACTCCTCCGGCAGGACCGTCACCGTCGCCCGCACGCTGACCAGGGGAGCCGAGGCGCACAGGTCCGCCAGCGCCTCTAGGCCCGGCGCGGTCTGGCCCCACCACAGGGCGATGGGCGCATCCGTCCCGGTCCCCGGCGCGCAGGCATAACGCTCGCAGACCCAGCCGTCCTCGCCGCGATTCGTCGCCGTCAGACCGCGCCGCCGTGACCACAGGTCGGTGGCGAAGGTCCGCACGCCGGGCCGCACGATGACCGCTCGTTTGTCCTCGCTATAGGCCGCATTCGTCCCGCCATCGCCGATCCAGACCGTCGGCGTCGGCGCGCGCGGCCACAGCAGCACGGCGCACACGAACGGCAACCCAAGCCAACGCAGCCGCCCCTCCCACAGGGCCACGAACAGCACGCCCAGGAAGGAGATCGGCAGCACATCGTCCGGCGCGCTGGCGATGGTCCGCACCGCGCCGGGCAGGCCGGCGGTCCAGTGCCCCACCGCCAGCATGGCCTCCACGCCCTGCCCCGCCACCCACAGGAAGGGCGCGCCCAGCCCCTCCGGCCCCAGCAGGACGCCCAGCGCCAGGGCCGGCATCAGGACGAAGTCGGCGATCGGGGCGGTGGCCAGGTTGGCGATCAGGCCGAACACGGCGGTCCGGTTGAAATGCTGTATCGCGAACGGCCCGGTCGCGGCCCCGGCCACGGCACTGGCCGTCACCGCCACGACCAGCCAGTGCCGCGCCGACTGCGCCATGGCGATGGGCCAGGGCACAGACAGTTCGCGCGTCCGGGGCGGCCAGGCCTCGGCCAGGGCGACCAGGGCGGCCGTGGCCGCGAACGACATCTGAAAGCCCGGCGTCACGACGGCCTCCGGTTGCAGCATCAGCACCACCATGGCCGCCACCGCCAGCCCGTGCATGCTGATGGCCGGCCGATCCAGCAGGATGCCGGCAAAGGCGATCGACGCCGTGACCGCCGCCCGCTCGGCCGGGGCCGGCGACCCCGACAGCACCAGATAACTCCACACCGCGATCAGACCCGCGACCGCCGCCACCTTCTTGCCGGACACCCGCAGCGCCAGAAAAGGCCAGGCGGCGACCCCGAACCGGACCAGGAAGAAGGCGAACCCGCCGACGATCGCCATGTGCAGGCCCGAGATCGACAGGATGTGCGCCAGTCCGGAATCGCGCATGGCGTCCAGGTCCTCGCGCTGGATCCAGGTCTCGTGCCCCGTCGTCATGGCCGCCGCGATCCCGCCCGTCCGCGCCCCCAGCCGGTCGACGATCCGCTGGGCCAGGCCGAATCGGGCGGCGTTGACCCGCATCGCCATCCGCAACTGCCACGGCGGCAGGGGCAGGACGGCCGGGCGCGTCTCCCCAAGGGCGACGGCCGTTCCCCCCATCCGCTCGAACCAGGCCCCCCGGCCGAAATCATAGGCACCCGGGCTGGCCGGCGGCGGCGGCGGATTGAGGATGGCGAACAGGCGGATCGCGGTCCCTGGCGCCGGTGGCGCGCCCTGCACGGTCGCGCGCACCCGGATCGGCGTCGCCTCCGGGGCCAGCCCCCGGATCCGGACCGGGGCCACGACGACCCTATGCCCCCGGTCGCCCGGGCTGTCGACATCGACCACCCAGCCCTCGATCACGGTCGGCGCGGTGAGGACCGGGGCGATCGGAGCGGCCACCCGGTCGCTGCGCAGCTTGGCCCCCGCCAGGCCGCACGCCATGCAAGCCAGCAGCATCAGCGGCAGACTGAACCGCCGTCCCAGCCCCCGCCGCTTCGCACCCAGCCAGAGCGCCAGCATCAAGGCAGCCGTCAGCATCAGGGGCCACAGCGGCGGCTCGCTCTTCAGAGCGAAATAGAGCCCCGCCCCGCCGCCGAACGCCACCGGGGCCAGCAGCCGCCAGCGCAGCGCCTGCGCCCGCACCTCGTCGACGACCCAGGTGACGACCCTTTCGCGCGGGCTGGGCTTTGCGGCATCCGGCGGTATAAGGGCCGCCCGTCCGGACACGCCCCTCATGACCTCCTCTTCCGACCCCCACGTCGTCACCCGCTTCGCCCCCTCGCCCACCGGTTCCCTGCACATAGGCGGTGCAAGAACGGCGCTTTTCAACTGGCTTTACGCCAAGGGCCGCGGCGGCAAATTCCTGGTCCGGGTCGAGGACACCGATCGCGAGCGCTCGACCGACGACGCCGTCAAGGCGATCTTCGACGGCCTCAGCTGGCTGGAACTGTTCGCCGACGAGGAGCCGGTGTTCCAGCACGCCCGCGCCGATCGCCACCGCGAGGTGGTCGATCAGTTGCTGGAGCGCGGCGCGGCCTATCGCGATTTCACCTCGGCCGAGGAGACGGGCCGGCTGCGTGACGCCGCCAAGGCCGAGCGCCGGACCTTCGAGTCCCCCTGGCGCGACCGCGAACCGACCGTCGACGACCTGTCGCTACCGCACGTCGTGCGCTTTCGCCGCCCCCTTCCCGGCCGTGTGGGCGTGGCCGACGCGGTGCAGGGCGAGGTCAGTTGGGGCAATGATGATCTGGATGACCTGGTCCTGCTCCGCTCCGACGGGGCCCCGACCTACAACCTGGCCGTCGTCGTCGACGACCACGACATGGGCGTCACCCATGTCATCCGCGGCGACGACCATCTGAACAACGCCGCGCGTCAGTCCCTCATCTACGACGCGCTGAACTGGGTCCGGCCGACTTTCGCCCACATCCCCCTGATCCACGGGCCGGACGGCGCGAAACTGTCGAAGCGCCACGGGGCCCAGGCCGTCCATGAATATGCCGAGATGGGCTATCTGCCCGAGGCCATGCGCAACTACCTTGCCCGCCTGGGCTGGGCCCACGGCGACGACGAACTGTTCAGCGACGACCAGGCGCGCGAATGGTTCGACCTGGCCGGCGTCGGCAAGGCCCCGGCCCGGTTGGACTTCGACAAACTGGCCCACGTCAATGCCCATTGGATCCGCCTGGCCGACGACGATCGCCTGTCCAAGGTGGTGCTGGATATCCATCTGGCGCGCGGCCATGCCCTGGCCGAGCATGATGAGGTGCGCCTTCTGCGCGCGATGCCTTTCGTCAAGGACCGGGCCCGGACCGCGCTTGAACTCGCGGATCAGACCGGCTTCGTCCTGCGCCAGAGGCCCCTGACGATCTTCGAGAAGGCCTTGCCTTTGCTCGTGGGGGAATCCGGCGAGCGCATCGCGCGCCTGCGGGACCGGCTGCGATTGTTCGCCAGCTGGGACGTCTTCGCGCTGGAGGCCGAGCTCAAGGCCTTCGCCGAAGAGGAAGCGGTCGGCTTCGGCAAGATCGGTCCGGCCGTCCGAGCCGCCTTGACCGGCGACGGCGTCTCGCCCGACATCGCCAAGACCCTGGCGGCCCTCGGACGCGATGAGGCGCTGGGGCGCTTGGATGATGCGTTGCAACAGACTAGATGATCGCGGATCACCATCGCGGCCCGGGTCTTCCCGTCCGGTCCGAACACCTTCGCAAGGGCGCCTGATGACTGAAGCTTCCAACTCCGCCGGCTCGGCGACCCTGACCTATGGCGACAAATCGGTCGACCTGCCCGTGCTGGCGGGTTCCACCGGTCCCAACGTCATCGACATCCGGAAGCTGTACGCCGCCACCGACGCCTTCACTTTCGACCCGGGCTTCACCTCCACGGCCGCCTGCGAGAGCGCCATCACGTTCATCGACGGCGACGCGGGCGTGCTTCTTCACCGCGGCTATCCGATCGGACAGCTGGCCTCCCAGTCGAATTTCATCGAGGTTTGCCACCTGCTGCTGAAGGGTGAACTGCCGACCGCAGCCGAATACGAGGCATTCGAGAACGTGGTCACGCGCCACACCATGCTGCACGCCCAGTTCGACCGCTTCTTCGACGGCTTCCGCCGCGACGCCCACCCGATGGCGATCATGGTCGGTGCCGTCGGGGCCCTGTCGGCCTTCTACCACGACAGCCTGGACATCCATGATCCGGTACAGCGCGACATCTCAGCTATCCGCCTGATCGCCAAGATGCCGACGATCGCCGCCCGGGCCTATAAATATCACATCGGCCAGCCCTTCGTGTCGCCCCGCAATGACCTGAACTACGCCGAGAACTTCCTGCGCATGTGCTTCGCCGTGCCGGCCGAGGACTACGTCGTCGATCCCAAGATGGCGAAGGCCATGGACCGGATCTTCACCCTGCACGCCGACCACGAGCAGAACGCCTCGACCTCGACCGTGCGTCTGGCCGGCTCGTCGGGTGCCAACCCGTTCGCCTGTATCGCCGCCGGCATCGCCTGCCTGTGGGGCCCGTCGCACGGTGGGGCCAATGAAGAGGCTCTGACGATGCTGAAGGAGATCGGCACGCCCGATAAGATCCCCGAGTTCATCGAGGGCGTGAAGGCCAAGAAATACAAGCTGATGGGCTTCGGCCACCGGGTCTATAAGAACTACGATCCCCGGGCCACGGTGATGAAGGAATCGGCGGACGAGATCCTGGAGCTGGTCGGCGACAAGAACGACCCCCTGTTCCAGGTCGCCAAGGAACTGGAGCGCATCGCGCTGAACGACGAATATTTCATCGAGCGCAAGCTGTTCCCCAACGTCGACTTCTATTCGGGCATCACCCTGTCGGCGATGGGCTTCCCGACCTCGATGTTCACCGTGCTGTTCGCCCTGGCCCGCACCGTCGGCTGGATCGCCCAGTGGGAAGAGATGCTGGCCGATCCGGCGCAGAAAATCGGTCGTCCGCGTCAGCTGTACACGGGCCCGACCCAGCGCGACTACGTGCCGATCCAGTCGCGCGGCTGATCCGCGCGCCCGAGGGGGACGGCCGTCGTCGTCCCCCTCAGCGCACCATCCACGACACCAGCAGCAGGACCAGCAGCACCGCGCTGACCCCCTGCCAGAACCGCACGGGCTCGCGCTCCATCAGCGACAGGTCGCGCCGAAGCGGCACCGCCTGCGCGCTGCCCCCCTCCAGCACGTGGATCAGCTCCTCGACGTCGGCGAACCGGTCGGCCGGATCGACGGCCAGCGTCCGCATTATCGCCGCCTCCAGCCAGGCGGGCATGTCGGGCCGGTGGGTCGTCGGACGAGTCGGCTTGTCGAAACGGATGCGGTTAAAATCCGTCTCCTGTCCGCTGGGATAGTCGCCGGTGAACAGCCGGTACAGCGTCACGCCCAGGGCATATTGGTCGGCCAGGGCGTCACCGGCATTGCCCGCGAACATCTCCGGGGCCTTATAGCCCGGCGTCCCCGGGGCCTCGGCCTCGGCGAACTCCTCGATCCGCGGCAGGCGCGCCACCCCGAGGTCGATCAGCTTCACCCCGCCGTTCGCTTCCAGGATGACATTGTCAGGCTTGATGTCGCGATGGGTCACGCCCAGCCGATGGAGGGCGGCGACCCCGCGCGCGAGCCGGATCGACAGATCGACCCCCTCGGGGATCTGGAACGTGGCCTCGGCGATTCGGGCATGAAGGGTCCGGCCGACATACAGGGGCTGGGCGATGTAGAGCCGGCTTTGACGCCCCGAATCCAGGGTCAGGGTCTTGCCGACGAACGGGCTGTCGATCCGCCGTCCGATGAAGCTTTCGCGCAGGAAGGCCCCGCGCGCCCCGCTTTCGGACAGCAGTTTCGGCTTGGGAAACTTCAGCACCACGGGCGGCCCGCCGTCGGCGTCGCGGGCGACGAAGACCCGGGTGTATTTGCCATCCGACAGCAGCCGCTCCAGGCGGAAATGATCGACGATCTCACCGACCTTGGGGGCCGGCAGGATCGGCAGGCCCGCCGCCTCGGCCCCGATCGCGTCCTGATCGACCGCCCCTATCCGGATGACGTCGATGAGGATGGCAGTCGCGTTGTCGTGCGTGCCCGCCGCCGTGGCGGCATCGACGATGGCCTGGGCGTCCGCCTCGGGCGAGGCTCGACGCCCCAACAGCCGAATCAGCGCCGCCTCCGGCACCACGCCGTGGACTCCGTCCGTGGTCAGCAACAGCCGGTCGTGCGCCTTCAGCGGCACGGCGCGAGTATCCAGCCGCAGGTCCGGCTCGATGCCGACGGCGCGGTACAGCACGTGGCTGAGACCCGGCTGGCTCAGCACGTGGTCTTCGGTCAGTTGGGTCAGGGCGCCGTCGCGGAAATGCCAGGCGCGACTGTCCCCGACATGCAGGGCCGTCGCCTCGCGCCCCCGCATCACCAGCGCCGTGAACGTGGTCGCCGCCCCGGTCATGTCGGGGTCCGACCGCCCCTTGGCGTGCAGCCAGCGGTTATAGCCCGACAGGGCCCCGATCCCGGCAGCCGCCACGCCCTTCAGCGGGTTCTGGTCGACGTAGGCGTCGATGAAGCTGCGCCCGGCCAGCTCGGACGCCACCCGCCCGGCCTTGGAGCCGGAGACCCCGTCGGCGACCAGGGCGACCATCCCGTGCAGCGCCTGCTCCGAGGGGGGGCCGATGTGGACGGCGCCGAAGTCCTGGTTGTCCTTCCGCGGCCCCTGGGCCGTGGCGAATCCGGCCGCGATCTGAAGCCTGTCGTCGGTCTCCATGCCTTGATCCCCCTCGCTGGGAAACAGACTTCACTTCGTGCCTTGGATGCAAGGCCGTCCGAGCCTATATTGGTCCTTGCCGGGGCTTGCTCCGGATATGGCGATAAACGCGCTTGTAATAAGCGGACCGGACCCGGGTGCGATTCCCGGCGGCTCCACCATTCTTCTCCCGCGTTATCGGCGGAAGCGTATGGGGCCGACTAGCATCGACGGACGTGTAAAGAAGACTGCTTTCGCTCGTCCTGGCCCACCGTATCGGGCCATTTTCTAACTGCGAACGATAACTTCGCTGGAGAAGTCCGCCTCGCCGCGTAATGCGGTTCGGTTGATTTCGTGACTTAAGTCCCGGGGGTTCAGATCCTCGGGCGGGGCCTGTCGGGAGCCTGGCAACAGAATCCCGGCACTTTCCTTCAATTTGCCATCTTCCGTGCATCGTCCGGCCCGGCTATCTGTCGCGCGAGTGAGGGTTTCCATGGCTGAAGACGCGCCGCCGATCGATGAGATGCAGTACGAGAAGCTGGCGCAGGATGCCCTGCGCGGGGTGATCCGTGCCGCGCTCGAACGCGCCGCCAGTCCCGGAGGGATTCCGGGGGCCCACCATTTCTACGTGACGTTCAAGACCCGCGCGCCGGGGGTCACGGTCCCGCCGGACGTCGTCGCGAAATATCCCGACGAGATGACCGTGGTGCTTCAGCACCAGTATTGGGATCTGGCCGTCGAGCCCGAGCTGTTCTCGGTCATGCTGAAGTTCGGCGGCATGCCGAAGGTCCTGACCGTGCCCTATACGGCCGTCACCCGCTTCTACGATCCCAGCGTCCAGTTCCTGCTCCAGTTCGAGGCTCCCGAGCCCGTGGCCGAGCCGGTCGCCGAACTGCCCGCGCCGAAGCGTCCCGACCCGTCCACTTCGGGCGACGACGGTCCCAAGGTCGTCTCCCTGGACCAGTTCCGCAAGAAATAGGCTGGCCGCCCCACGGCCCTTCGCTAAGCTGTCGACAGCCCGAAGGAGGTACCGTTTGGCGCGCGCGGCTCTAATCGTTCTTCTCGTCTGGTTGGGCGCGTCGCCGGCAGCGGCGCAGAGCCGTTTCGACGGCTGGGCCTCCGCCATCGTCGCCGCCGATTGGCGCACCAGCGACGGCCGGCCGATCCAGGCCTTCGACAACGCCCGGCGAGACCTGACGGCCGGGTTCCTGGCCGCGGGGTTCTCCCGCGCCGACATGGTCGACTACACGCTGCGCCCGGACGCCGATCCAGTCACGACGCCCGAGGCCGCGGTCGCCGGCATCGTCGCGACAGCGTCCAGGGCGACCCGCGGCTGTCTCCTCTACTTCAGCTCCCACGGCTCTCCGCAGGGGATCAACTTCGGGCTCGCGTCGCAGATGACTCCCACGACCATGGCCCGCCTCGTCCGCGACGCCTGCGGTCGGCGGCCGACGGTGGTGGTCGTTTCCGCCTGTTTCTCCGGCGTCTTCCTAGACGCGTTGTCCGGCCCCAACCGGATGATCCTGACCGCCGCCCGCCGGGACCGTTCGTCGTTCGGGTGCAGCGAGGACGCCGTCTATCCCTATTTCGATGGCTGCGTGATCCAGAGCCTGCCCACGGCCGGCGACTTCATCGCCCTGGCCAACGCGACCCGCACCTGCGTCAAGGCTCGCGAATCGGCCGAGGGCCTGACCCCCGCTTCCGAGCCCCAGGTCTCTATCGGCGCGAACATGCAGCTGCTGCTCCCGACCCTGCGCTTCAACCGTCCGCCCGGTTAGGCCTTGCGGGGATAGGTGCGGATCGTGATCCGCTCGCGCTCGCCCTCGCGACGCTCGACCAGCAGGCGCGCCACCTGGGCGTCGTCATGGAACAGATAGCCCTTGATGGCGTCCAGCAAGGCCTTGGCCAGGTTGTCCAGATCCATCCACGGCGGCTCGCCGATGTGCTCCATGACGATCTCGACGACATAGTCGCCGTAGGCCGGCCGGGAGCCGCGCCATTCCTTGCGGAAGAACTCATAGACCAGCGGCTTGTAGTATTTGGCCTGGGTGGTCAGGCCGTCGATCATGATGACGACCGCCTCCCCCTCCTCGCGCGCCCGGACCTTGCCGGAAATGACCCAGTCGCCAGTCATTCGGCCTCGGTGCTCGGGGCCTCGCACGACGCGGGGACAGGGCTGCGCAGCTCGATGTTCGCAATCGGCACCGGCGTGGCCAGTTGTTCGTCGACGGCCGGCTGGCGCTGGATGGCGCGGACCAGCTCCAGCCCCTGAACGACCTGGCCGAAGACGGCGAACCCCTGGCCGTCGGGATTTCGACCGCCGCCGAAATCGAGCGCCGGCGTGTCTCGGGTCACGATGAAGAAGCTGGACGTGGCCGTGTCGGGGCCGTCGCGCGCCATCGAGATCGTGCCGGCCAGATGGCGCAGACCGGTGTCCCGCGTCCGCTCCAGCCGAATCGGACCGAACCCCGGATCGTCGCTGCCCGCCGTCGTCTCCGCCTGGATGACGTCGATCGGATGGGGGTTGTCGTTCGTCTCCCGCACGACGGTCCGGAAGAACCGCGCGCCCTCATAGCGTCCGGCCTGAACGTAGCGGACGAAGTTGCAGGTCGAGACCGGTGCATGTTCCGCATCCAGGGACAGGGTGATCTCCCCCTGATCCGTCAGGATCCGGGCATAGACAGGCGGCATCTGCACATCGGGCGCGACCAGTCCCGCCGCCATCACCATCGCCATGCCGATCATCGCCGTCTCCCGTTCTTGCTCCGCGCCGGACAGGTGCTACACCCGCGCGCATCTCCCCGCCACGTCCAGAAGAGCTTCCGAGACATGACCGACGTCCGCACCGAAACCGACACCTTCGGCCCCATCGAGGTCGCGGCCGATCGCTATTGGGGAGCCCAGGCGCAGCGCAGCCTTGGCAACTTCAAGATCGGCTGGGAGAGACAGCCCCTGCCGATCGTGCGCGCCCTGGGCATCGTCAAGCGCGCGGCCGCCGAGACCAATATGGCGCTGGGTCGGCTGGACCCCGCCATCGGCAACACCATCGTCGCGGCGGCCAATGAGGTCATCGAGGGCAAGCTGAACGACCATTTCCCCCTGGTGGTCTGGCAGACCGGCTCGGGCACCCAGTCGAACATGAACGCCAATGAGGTCATCTCGAACCGCGCCATCGAGATGCTGGGCGGGGCCATGGGGTCCAAGACGCCGGTCCATCCCAACGACCACGTCAACATGAGCCAGTCGTCCAACGACACCTATCCCACGGCGATGCACGTCGCCTGCGCCGAGGAGGTGGTCCACCGCCTGCTGCCGGCCCTGCAGCAACTGCGCAACGCCCTGAACGACAAGGCCGAGGCCTGGAAGGGCATCATCAAGATCGGTCGCACCCACACCCAGGACGCCACCCCCCTGACGCTCGGCCAGGAATTCTCGGGCTATGTTCAGCAAGTCACCAAGGGCATCGAACGGATTCAGTCGACCCTGCCCGACCTGATGCAATTGGCCCAGGGCGGCACCGCCGTCGGCACCGGCCTGAACGCGCCCGTGGGCTTCGCCGAGGGCGTGGCCGACCGGATCGCCGCCATCACCGGCCTGAGCTTCACGACCGCCCCCAACAAGTTCGAGGCCCTGGCCGCCCACGACGCCATGGTCATGAGCCACGGGGCCATCAACACCGTCGCCGCCTCTCTGTTCAAGATCGCCAACGACATCCGCTTCCTGGGCTCCGGTCCGCGCTCCGGCCTCGGCGAACTGGCCCTGCCGGAGAACGAGCCGGGCTCGTCGATCATGCCTGGCAAGGTCAACCCGACCCAGTGCGAGGCCCTGACCCAGGTCTGCGTCCAGGTGTTCGGCAACAACGCCGCCATCACCTTCGCGGGATCGCAAGGGCATTTCGAGCTGAACGTCTTCAACCCGGTGATGGCCTACAACTTCCTGCAGTCGGTCCGGCTGGTGGCCGACGCGGCCGTCAGCTTCACCGAGAACTGCGTCGTCGGCATCGAGCCCCGCATCGACAACATCGAACGCGGCCTGAACAACTCCCTGATGCTGGTCACCGCCCTGAACGGCAAGCTGGGCTACGACGCCTGCGCCAAGATCGCCAAGACCGCGCACAAGAACGGCACCACCCTGCGCGAGGAAGCCGTCGGCGGCGGCTATCTGACCGACGCCGAGTTCGACGAGGCGGTGCGGCCGGAGAAGATGATCTCGCCGGGGTAAACTTGGCGGTGCCAATGTTCGAGGTTAGGCTGACGCCATGGGCAAGGTCGAACTGAACATCGGCATCGATCCGGAGCTGGTCGAACAAGCCCAGCGGCTTGGCATCTCCATTGCCGGCATGGACGAACGCGCCCTGCGTCTTCACCTGCAAAAGGTCGATCCGGCCGGTGCCGAAGCGCGCGCGAAACGCTGGGCCGAAGAGAACGCTGAGGCGATCAAGGATCACAATCGCCGCATCGCCGAAAGGGGCGTTCTGTCCGACTACCTTCGAACCTGGTGAGTGCGTCAGTTCGACGTTTACGAGAACCCGTCAGCGGAAGCACGACGCTTCGCGCCGTACGTCGTCGTCCTGTCGTCCCACCTGATCGTCGGCTTCGATGACGCCGTAGTGGCTCCGCTCGTCAATGACAGCCTTGCCGCCGATCCTGCTGGGTTACCCGAACGCCTGGATCTATCAGGCGTCCGAGTTTGGCTTCGAGCGCGTCGCCTACGAGGACACCGACCACTATCAGGTCACCCGCAACTTCCTGACCCGGCGCGAGATGATGCTGGAGGTGCTGCTGAAGCCCGACTGATCGTCCGGCCTACGCCTTGAAGAAGGCCAGCAGGTCGGCGTTGATTGTCTCGGCGTCGGTCGTGCACATGCCGTGGGGTAGGCTCGGATAGGTCTTCAGTGTGCCGTGCTTCAACAGGGTGATGGCGATCCGGGCGGAATCATCGATCGGCACGATCTGGTCGTCCTCGCCGTGCAGGACCAGAACCGGCACGTCGATGGACGTCAGGTCCTCGGTGAAGTCGGTTTCTGAGAAGGCCTTGATACAGTCGTAGTGGGACTTGGCCGAGCCGGCCATGCCCTGCCGCCACCAGTTGTCGATCACGGGCTCCAGCACCTTGGCCCCCGGCCGGTTGAAGCCATAAAAGGGCCCGCCAGCGACGTCGCGATAGAAGACTGAGCGGTTGGCGGCCAGAGCGGCGCGAAAGCCGTCGAACACCTCGATCGGCAGACCACCGGGGTTCTGTTCGGTCTTCAGCATGATCGGCGGCACCGCCCCGATCAGGACGGCCTTGGCCACGCGTCCGGCCCCGTGCCGCGCCACGTATCGCGCGACCTCGCCGCCGCCGGTCGAATGGCCGACGTGGATCGCATCGCGCAGGTCGAGATGCGCCGCCAAGGCCGCGACGTCGGCGGCATAGGTGTCCATCTCATTGCCGTCGAAGCTCTCGCCCGAGCGGCCATGCCCGCGCCGGTCGTGGGCGATGACACGATAGCCCTGACCGAGGAAGAACAGCATCTGGGCGTCCCAGTCGTCCCCGCTCAGCGGCCAGCCGTGGTGGAAGACGATCGGCTGACCGCTGCCCCAGTCCCGGTAGAAGATTTCCGTGCCGTCCGCCGTCAGGATGGTCGCCATGGTCCGCGCTCCGCCGCTGCTCTTCCGCCATCCGCATGGGCGAACGACCGTGAGAAATCGACGTTATCAGTCTTGCCCCGCGCTTCCAGTCACAGTTTGGCGACGGCTCAGGGCTTGTCGCGGATGGTCCGCCCGATCGGGGCCAGGGCCAGTTTGGCCAGTTCCAGATCCTTGATGGCGAAGGGGATGCCGATGATGGTGATGGCCTCGGCCACGGCGATGATCACGTGCGACAGGGCGATGTACCATCCGGCGAAGACGAACCAGATGACGTTCAGGCCGATGCCGAAACAGCCTGACCCCAGCTCGGTCGACTCCGGCTCGCGCCAGACGACCTCTCGTCCGAACGGCCAGAAGGAGTAGCTCGCGATCCGCCACGCGGCGAAGGTCCAGGGCAGGCCGACGATGGTGATCGCCAGGATCGCGCCGCCGAGCAGCCACAGCAGGCCGCTGATCCAGCCACCGAAGATGAACCACAGGATGTTCAGGATCAGTCTGATCACGCGCGTGTCTCCCCGTCGGCTCCGTACCGACAGACCCTAGATAGGCCAAAGGCCCCGCTGATAGCAGCGGGGCCTCCATGAATTCGCATCCACCTTTGACGGTGTTAGTGGTCGGAGGGCTTCTCGGACCACTGGTCCTTGGCCTGATCCTTGGTCAGCGACAGGCGGACCTTGTCGTCGTCCACGGACTCGACCCAGCTGATCGGGATCATGTGGTGCTTGAACCCGCCGGCCAGATCCAGCTTGGCCAGTTCGATCTGATCGCCCAGCACGTGGTCGACGCGACCGACGTGGCCGCCGTCCGAACCGACGACTTCGAAATGTTCCTTGATGAGCGTCACGTCTACCATGGGGTGGTCTCCTGTCTGGGTGAGAAAGCCAAACGCCGACGCGGCGGCGGGGTTGCCCTGACTTGACGCGGTCCGCGCCCTGCCCTTGACTCCCCGATCGCCGATCCCGCCCACCGGACCGACCCTATGGCCGACATCGTCAACCTTAAATCCGTGCGGAAGGCCCGCGCCCGGGCCACAGACCAGGCGACGGCCGCTGCCAACCGGGTGAGCCACGGCCTCACGAAATCCGAGCGCGCCCTGGCCAGGGCAGAACGCGAGCGGCTGGCGCGGGTGCTGGACCAGGCCCGTCTCGAGGACTGACCGCCGCTGCCGCCTCGGGCCTTCGGTGAATCAGGGGCCGCGACTGGACAGAAATCTGGCGTTCTGATCTATCCGGTGCGAACCGGAAGCTTAGCCATGCCGAAGTCCAGTCTGTATTCTGCTGCTGTCGCGCTCCTGCTGGGGCTGGGAGGCTGTATTTCGCTCGACATCCCGGAGGATAACTTCTTCTTCCCGGATACCCGGGTTGAGGCCGAGCATATGGAGCTGCCCTCGGCCCCACCGCCCGAGGGGTCGGAGAAGCTGACTCTCGCCTATGCGGCCGGTCCGATCGGCGTGACGCGGGTGCACGTCAGCGAAGCGCCTCGGCCCCTGATCTTGTTCTGCGGTGGCAATCTGTTTCGGCGATCCAGTGGCGGGGCCGCGGCGGCGCGCGATCTCAGCCCGTTCGGCGACGTGCTGATGTTCGACTATCCCGGCTATGGCGAGACCGCCGGCAAGGCGGACTTCGCCGGCTTCGACGCGGTCGGGCGGGTGGTGGCCCAGGAGGCCCGCGCCCGTGCCGATGCCGAGGGACGCCCCCTGATCGCCTGGGGTCATTCCCTGGGCGGTGTCGTGTGCGCCGCCATCGCCAATGAGGTCAATGCCGAGACTCTGGTGCTGGAGACCACCACACCGACCGCCCGCGCCGCCGTCGATGAGATGGTCGGCCTGGCACGCCCCCTTCTGCGGGTGAACATGGCCCCGGCCCTGGCGGCGGTCGACGTGCCGGCCTCGCTGGACGGCTATCAAGGCCGCATCCTGGTGCTGGAAGCCGGGCAGGACGACACCCTGCCGCCGGCCCTCAGCCAGCGCCTGGCCCGCGATTTGCGGGCGCGGGGCCATACGGTCGAGACCCTGGTCTTCCCGGAGGCCGGGCATAACGACGTCGGCGAACAGCCCGACTATCAGGCGCGCGTCTCAGCGGCCCTGGCGGGCGGCTGAGCCTCAGCGCCGGAAAACGCCTACCAGTTCGACGTGGGCCGACCACAGGAACTGGTCGACGGGCGTCACCCTCTCCAGCCGAAAGCCGGCCTCGATCAGCACCCGGGCGTCGCGGGCGAAGGTCTGAGGGTTGCACGAGACCCCGACCACGACCGAGGCCTTGCTGGCCGCGATCTGGGCCGTCTGTTCGATCGCCCCGGCGCGCGGCGGGTCGAAGACGATGGCCTCGCAGGCCTTCAGGTCGAACGGCGTCAGGGGCCGGCGGAACAGGTCGCGGGCCTGGGCCTCGATGGCCTTCATGCCCTTGGCGGAGCCGATCCCGACCTTCAGCGCCGCGATCCCCGCCACCGAGGCATCGGCCGCGATCACCCGCGCCACCGTCGCCAGCGGAAAGGTGAAGGTGCCGGCCCCGCAGAACAGGTCGGCGACCGTCTTCGCCCCCTTCACCGCCGCCACCGCGCGCGACGTCATCGCGGCCTCAGCCTCCGGCACGGCCTGCAGGAAAGCGCCCGCCGGAAGGGGCACGGTCGCGGGCCCAAAGGCGACGCGCGGCTGGCGCGCCATAACCAGGGTCTCACCGGCCAGACTCAGTCGGGCCAGATCGCCCTCCCCCGCCACCCGGATGGCCTGCATCTGACGGTCCGCCGACAGCCCGCCCGAGCGTCGCTCCACCCCGGTGACATCGACGTCCAGCCCGTCCAGGGTCCAGGTCACGTGCAGGGTCGGGGCCGATTTCGGATGCTCCAGAAAGGCCCCCGCCAGCCGGGCCAGCAGCGGGAACGTCGCCTCCAGCCGCGGATCGGCCACCGGACAGGTGTTGACCTCGACCAGCCGCCAGGACTTGCGTGCCTTGAATCCCAGCACGACCCGCCCGTCCTCCAGCCGCCGCGCATGCAGGGCCAGCCGCCGGCGCGTCCCGGGCGGCACGGCCACGGTCGGTTCGACCTCGGTCTCGATCCGCTCGCGGGCCAGGGTGGCCACGACCTGATCGCGCTTCCACGCCAGATAGGGCCCAGCGGCCCAGTGCTGCAGGGAACAGCCGCCGCAGTCGCCGTACTGGGGCGACACCGGCGCGATCCGATCGGGGCTGGGCTGCAGGATCTCCGCACCGTCCATGCGCCCATCGCGGACCTCGCCGCGCACCGTCTCGCCCGGCAGGCTCAGGGGCACGAAGACCGGTCCGGCCTCGCCCTCGGCCACCCCATCCCCCTGCCCGGCCATCCGGGTAATCGTCAGCGTCGTCGTCATCGCCGCCTTCTAGACGGGCCAGCCGTCATCGCGAAACCTGAACGAAGATGAACGACCCACTCAAAGGGCGTTCAGGTTCGCAGGCCCATAACCGGGGCATCAAGTCGGAGCCGCACCCCGCGTCTCCATCCACGAGGGTCCGCCCCATGTCCGTTTCGATCAAATCCTCCGCCGCCGCCCTGACCGCCCTCGTCGGTGCGGTCGCCCTGATGCCCGCCGCCGCTTCGGCCCAGTCCTATGGCTACGGCAACGGCTACCAGGGTCAGTACCAGAGCCAGGGCTACAACCAGGGCTACGGCTACGACCGGAGCTACGGCAACGGCTATCGGGATCGCTGTCAGACCCTGGGTCAGGGCAGGACCGGCGCGGGTGCCTTGATCGGGGGCGGGATCGGAGCCGTCGCAGGGTCGCAGGTAGCAGGTCGCGGCAACCGGACCGAAGGCTCGATCATCGGCGGCGTTCTCGGGGCCGTCATCGGATCCCAGGTCGGCCGCGCCAGCAACGACGACTGCCGCTCGGACTATCGGTCCAACGGTTACGCGTCGCAGGGCTATCACGGGTCCACCTACGCCCCGCCGGCGACCTATTACGACCGTCAGGAACGCTATGACGACCGCACCTACAGCGGTGGCCGGTATGAGCAGCGCGGCTATAGCGACCGCGGCTACAGCGACCGCGGCTACGACAACCGCCAGGGTGCCTATGGGAATGGCTATCAGGTCAGCCCCGACGGCCGATACGTTTACGACCCCCGCCGCGGCTGGCTGCCCCGGTAACGGTCAAAGAGATCGCGGCGTCGGTTAGTTTTCAGCCCCCCTGTCGACCGACGACGTGACGGAAGCCGCTGGTGGAGTGATCCATCGGCGGCTTTCACTTGTCTGGTTGGCGGCTGACGCGCACGACGCAGTCGCCTGCGGCTTGAGCCCGAGATTGAAGTGGCGCTGTTATTCTCTCCCTCCCCTTCATGGGGAGGGACCGCGAGCAGAGCGAGCGCGGGTGGGGCCGTATGAAGCCGGCTCACCCGCTTTCAGACCCACCCGGCCTCGCCTTCGGCTCGGCGTCCCTCCCGACAGGCGGGAGGGAGATGTCACGGCTTCTTCGCCCACAGCAGGAACTCGACGTTGCCGTCCCCGCCGGTGATCGGGCTTTCGGTCGTGCCCTGGACGGTCCAGCCGATCCCGGCCAGCCAGTCCGACACGCCCGCCACGGCCGCCGCATGGGCCTCGGGGTCCTTGACGATCCCCTTCTTGCCGATCGCCGACGGGCCCTCGCCCTCGAACTGCGGCTTGACCAGGGCGATCAGGTCGGCCCCAGGCTCTGCCAGCTCCAGCGCCACCGGCAGGACCTTGGCCAGGCCGATGAAGCTGGCGTCGCACACGATCAGGCCCGGGGGCTCCGTGATGATGGTCTCGTCCAGCGTCCGGGCATCCGTCCGTTCCAGACTGACGACGCGGAGATCGTCGGCGATCCGGGGATGCAACTGGCCGAAACCGACGTCGACCGCGAACACCCGTTTCGCGCCGCGCTTCAGACAAACCTCGGTGAAGCCCCCGGTCGAGGCCCCGACGTCCAGCACCACCTGACCCTCGACCGCGACCGGCCACAGGGTCAGGGCGTGGTCCAGCTTCAAAGCCCCGCGCCCGACCCAATCGTGCGCCTCGACCACGGCCAGCACCGCGTCGTCGGCGAAGGTGCGCGAGGCGTTGGTGATCACCACGCCGTCGACGGTGGCGCCCCCGGCCTGGATCGCCGCCTTGGCCCGGGCCCGGCTGTCGACCAGGCCGCGCGTGACCAGCAGCTGGTCCAGACGGGTCATGCTCATGACAGGGCGCTGAGCCGTTCCAGGGCCGCCTCCAGCCGCGCCTTGCCGGCCTCGGCCTCGGCCAGCTTGGCCCGCTGTTCCTCGATCACGGCCGCGGCCGCGCGCTCGACGAAGTTCGGATTGCCCAGCTTCTTGTTGAAATGACCGATGTCGCTGTCGAAGGCGGCGATGTCCTTGGTCAGACGGGCGCGTTCGGCCGTCAGGTCGATGATCCCGGCCAGGGACAGGGCCACGCCGGATCCGCCGGACACGAAGGTCACCGCCCCGCTCGGGGCCGCCTCGGCCGTCGTGGCCTCCGACACCCGCGCCAGGGTCAGGATCAGGTCGCGGTGGCGCGTCGCCCGCTCGGCCGTCACCCCATCCGGCGCGACGAAGGTCAGGGGCGGCTTGGCCCCGGGCGGCACGTTCATCTCGCCGCGCAGGGCCCGAACGTCGGTCACCAGATCGACCAGCCAGCCGATCTCGGCCTCCGCCCCGGCATCGATGAAGCCGTCCGGCAGCACCGGCCATTCGGCCCCGATCAGCATGGGCTCGGCCCGGGCCGCGCCCTCATTGCCCAGCTCGGCCCACAGCTCCTCGGTGATGAAGGGCATGACCGGGTGGAGCAGCTTCAGCGTCTGGTCCAGCGTCCAGGCCGTCATGGCCCGGGTCTCGGCCTTGGCGGCCTCGTCCGAGCCTTGGAAGACCGGCTTGGCCAGCTCCAGATACCAGTCGCAGAAGACGTTCCAGACGAACCGGTACAGGGACGAGGCCGCGTCGTCGAACCTGCCGCCCTCGATGGCGTCGGACACCTGGCGTTCGGCCTTGGTCAGTTCGCCCCGGACCCAGCGGTTGATGGTCTGATCAACCATTGACGGATCGAAGCCCTCGACCCGGGCGCAGTCGTTCATCTGGCTGAAGCGGGCGGCGTTCCACAGCTTGGTGCCGAAGTTGCGATAGCCCTCGATGCGCTGGCGGCTCAGCTTGATGTCGCGCGTGCCCGACAGGATCGCCATGGTGAAGCGCAGGGGATCGGCCCCCAGTTCGTCGATGATGACCAGGGGATCGATCACATTGCCCTTGGACTTGCTCATCTTCTGGCCCTTCTCGTCGCGGACGAGGCCATTGATGATGACGCGCTTGAACGGGGCCTCGCCCATGAAGTGCAGCCCCATCATCATCATCCGGGCGACCCAGAAGAAGATGATGTCCGCCGCCGTGACCAGGTCGCTGGTGGGATAGAACCAGGCAAGGTCGTCGGTTTTCTCCGGCCAGCCCATGGTCGAGAACGGCCACAGGGCCGAGGAGAACCAGGTGTCCAGGACGTCGGGGTCTTGCCAGATACCGACGGCCGACGCCCTCCTATCGAAGGCGCTCTGTAAGATTTCATGCACTTGGTTGCCAGGCCCATCCATCAAGACGACGTCTCGGCCGTAGTATTCTCGAGCCTGCTGAAGTGCTTCCTCAGGCGTTTCCGCGACGAACTGTTGGGGCGTTTTTGTCATCCCTGAAACAGGATCATTTCGTTGGACGTCTACGCTGAAGTTACCCGTTTCGGTGAGGCGCGGGCCATACCAAACGGGGATACGGTGACCCCACCACAGCTGGCGGCTGATGCACCAGGGCTCGATGTTGCGCAGCCATTCGAAATAGATCTTCTCGTACGACTTCGGCTCGAACACCGTGTCACCCTGCTCCACGGCCCTCAGCGCCGGCTGGGCCAGGGTGTGGGCGTCGACGTACCACTGGTCCGTCAGCCACGGCTCGATGACGACGCCGGAGCGGTCGCCGTGCGGCACGACGTGCTTGGTCTTCTCGATCTCGCGCAGCCAGCCCTCGGCCTCGGCGCGAGCGACGATGGCCTTGCGCGCCGCGAAGCGGTCCAGGCCGTCGTACTCAGCGGGCACGTCGGGCGTGTCGGCGCGGGTGATCCGGGCGAAGGCGTCGAGGACATTCAGGGCTTCAAGTCCTGCACGCTTTCCGACGCCGAAGTCATTGAAATCATGCGCGGGCGTGATCTTCACCGCGCCCGAGCCCTTGGTCGGGTCGGCGTAGTCGTCGGCGACGATCGGAATGCGCCGGCCGACGATCGGCAGGGACACGAACTTGCCGACCAGCGCCGCATAGCGCGCATCGTCAGGATGCACGGCCACGCCCGTGTCGCCCAACATCGTCTCCGGCCGGGTCGTCGCCACGACGATGAAGTCGCGCGTCTCCCACTCGGTCGCGGTGCCTTCATCGTCGAAGGCGACCGGGTGCTCATAGGTGACGCCGTCGGCGAGCGGATAGGCGAAATGCCAGTAGGCCCCCTCGACCTCGCGCTGCTCGACCTCCAGGTCGCTGATCGCCGTCTGGAACTGCGGGTCCCAGTTGACCAGCCGCTTGTCGCGATAGATCAGGCCGTCCTGGTGCAGCTCCACGAAGACCTTGCGCACCGCTGCGTTCAGCCCCTCGTCGAGGGTGAACCGCTCGCGGCTCCAGTCGCACGACGCGCCCAGCCGCCGCAGCTGCTGGACGATGGTCCCGCCGCTCTCGGCCTTCCAGTCCCAGACCTTCTGCACGAAGGCCTCGCGGCCCATGTCGCGGCGGCCGACGTTGCCCGCCGCCGCCAGCTGCCGCTCCACCACCATCTGGGTGGCGATGCCGGCGTGGTCCGTGCCGGGCAGCCACAGCACGGCCTTGCCCTTCATCCGGTGATAGCGGGCCAGGATGTCCTGCAGCGTGTTGTTCAGCGCATGGCCGATATGCAGCGACCCGGTCACGTTCGGCGGCGGGATGACGATCGAATAGGCCTCGGCCGCGCCGTCGGTCTTGGGCGCGAAGGCACCGGACGCCTCCCACTGGGCGTAAAGACGGGGCTCGGCGGCCGTGGGATCGAAGGTCTTCTCAAGCATCAGAATGGTCCGGAACGAAAAGGGGCGGCCCCGTCGGAGCCGCCCCTGGTGGTCTTAGGGACTGGTGGCGCGAAGGGCTAGGCGGAGCGGGAAATCCGTTCGACTTCCTTCTTGACCGCCGTCTCGACGATGCCCGGCAGGTTCGCGTCGAGCCACTCCTTCAGCATCGGGCGCAGCAGGGCGCGGGCCAGGTCGTCGATGGTCGGACCGGTGCCGCCTGTCGGGATCGGCTCCTGCGGACGGAAGCTGGCGGCCAGACCGGCGAAGGCGGAGGCGGCACTGGCCGAGGTCGCGTCGCTGACCAGGGCGTCATAGTCCACTGAGGATTCGGACGGGGCGGGGTCGTGGCTCACGGGATCGGGCTCCGAAAGAGGCGCGGGGAAGGGCTCGGGCTCGGCGGTGGCGACATCCAGGTCGCCGATGGTCTCGCTGGCCGGAGCCTCGTACCGGTCGGTCAGGTCCAGGATCTCTTCGTCCTCGACCGGCTCCGGGTCCGACGGGTCGGACGGCATAAGTTCCATGGCCGGGGCCGCGGGCGCGGCGGGGGCCGGCGCTGGCGGGGTCGCCACGGGGGCAGCCGGCTCGGGCGCTGCGGGCGCGGCCTCGGCGGCGGGAGCGTCGTCCTCGGAGATGATCCGGCGGATGGACGCCAGGATCTCTTCCATCGTCGGTTCTTGAGCGGTCGTGTCGGTCATGGTCTGGCCTTCGAAGAACCTGCGGACGCGGGCGGGAACGGGGGAGCCGGGGTGTGCCAGGCCCGCCTAGTTCGTCGCATCAACGCCCCGGGGAATCAACGGGGCTTTTCCGAGTCTTGGTTAAAGGGCCCCGGACGGCGCGGTGGAAACGATTTCGGACTTCAGCTGGGTGTCGATCGGGGCGTCCTCGGTATCGGTCGCGGGGCTCACCGGCGGGGCGGCGATCCGGTCCAGGGTCTCGATGATCCCGTCCCAGGGCAGGGCCCCGCGCGACCGCACCCGGTCGCCGTTCACGGCCGGATCGTAAAGCTCCAGCGTCGGGTCCAGCGTCCGTCCGCTCAGGCGGCCCATGGCGGCCAGCAGCTGGGCCTGGGCCACATACTGGTTGCGGCGCGCGCTCGCCAGATTGATCTCGGCGTTGCGCAGCTCCAGCTCGCCGTTCAGCACGTCCAGCGTGGTGCGCAGACCGACCTGCTGCTCCTGACGGACGCCCTCGGCCGCGACGGTGGCGGCGGCCACGCCGGACTGACCGGCGGTCAGCTGCGAGGCCGTGGAGAGGACCTGGGCATAGGCGCTGGAAACGTCCTGCAGCACGGCGCGGCGCTGGCGCTCGATCTCGATCTGGGCGGCGTTGGCCTGTTCCAGGGCCTGGACCTCGCGCGACCGGTTCAACCCGCCGGTGAACAGCGGAAACGAGATCGACGCGCCCGCCTGGAAACTGCGCCGGTCGGCCAGATCGAAGTCGGTCAGATCGCCTGACCCGCCATAGGAGGCCGTGGCCCGCGCGGTGGGGAAGAAGGCCGACTTGGCCTGGGCATGGCGCGCCTCTGCGGCCCGCAGGTCGTATTCGGCGGCGACGATGCCCGGGTTCTCGGCCAGGCCGATGTCCAGCGCCACTTCGAAATCGTTGGGAAGGCCCGGCAGGACGGGCGGCGCTTCCAGATTGGCGGGGGCCTGGCCGACGACGGCGGCATAGGCGGCGCGTGACACGGACAGCTGGGCGCGGGCCCCGGCCAGGTCGGCGTCGGACTGGGCCAGGCGGGCCTCGGCCTGGGACACGTCCGTGCGGGTGATCTCGCCGACCTCGAACCGGGCGTTGGACTCGTCCAGCTGGCGGCGCAGGACCGCGACATTGGCCTCGCGGATACGCAGGATCTCGACGTCGCGCTGCACGTCGACATAGGCCTGGATCACTGAGGCCAGCACCTGTTGCTCGATCGACCGCAGCGATTGCCGGCCGCTGAGCACGTCGGCCGTCGCGGCGTCGATGCCGTGGGCGATCCGCCCGCCGGTGTACAGGGTCTGGGACAGGTCGATGCTGGCCCCGCCCGAATCGCTTTCCGTCACGCCCGAAGTGCCGGCGAAGTCGATGACGCCGTCGCCATTGGTGTCAAGCGCGGCCGAACCGGGCCCGTCGATGCGGCTGTAGCTGGCCGAGCCTGAAATGCTCACTTCCGGCCGCAGCCCGGCACGGGCCTGCGGCACGACCTCGTCCAGAACCCGCTGGTTGGCGCGCTGCTGCTGCAGGGTCGGGTTGGTGCGATAGGCCAGGGCGATCGCTTCCTGCAGCGTTTCGGCCCAGGACGGTCCGGCCAGACCGGCCGTGACGGCGGTGACCAGCGAAATCCGGGCGACGGTGGCGAGCGCGCTGGAGCGTTTGAACATGGTCATATCCTGATGGCGCCGCGAACGGAGCAGTATCCTCTGGAACGGGGTAGTGAGGGCGTCCCGTCCCTGACGCCAGTTAAGTTTTTTTCACCCGCACGCCCGAGCCTATCCGCGTTCGCCGCGAGTCAAAGCGCGAATGCGGGGGCGGGTGTCATTTCCGCCAGGACCGGAGGGGCGGCGTCGAACAGTTCGCGCCGAGAGAAACCTTCCTGGCCCCGCACATACAGGACGGCCCGACCGTTCGGTCCGCTGCGCTCGACGACCGCCAGACGACCGCCGATCCGCAGCCGTTCCAGCCAGGCCGTCGGCCGCACCGCCACGGCGCCCTCGCTGATGATCACGTCCCAGTCGGCCCCGGTGGGCTGGGTCAGGGGGGCGAGCTCCAGCGTCACGCCGGCCTCTTCCAGGGCCGGGCGCACCACGTCCGCCACGGCGGCATCGCTCTCCTGAGCCGTGACCGTCAGGCCCAGGGCGGCCAGCACGGCGGCGGCGTAGGGCGCGGCGATGGCCAGGGCCGTCTGGCCCGGCCGGGCGTCCAGGGCCTGGAGCAGTTTGGCGACCTCGCGCGCCTGCATCAGGCGGCGATCCCCGGCGATCTCGACCTCGACCTCGCCGTAGCAGGCGAAGGCGCGGTCTGCGGCGCAGAAGCGCTCGCGCACGACCCCCAGCAAAGCCGCCTGAAGGCCCCGGTCGGTGACGTCGTTCACCCGTACCTGGGAATCGACCATGACCTTGCGTGCGGCAGCGAAATCCATCGTTCGATCGTCCCTGGCTCCGGCCGCGCCGGATGTGTGCCGCGTTATAGGTCCGCGCGCCGCACGGGACAATCATTGCAGGCGCCGGATCGATCTGATAGCAACCGCCCCTCGCGATCTGGGGGCCTTTCAAAAAGCCCTACGGCCTGATGGCGGAGTGGTGACGCAGAGGACTGCAAATCCTTGCACCCGGGTTCGATTCCCGGTCAGGCCTCCATCGCGATCCTTAGGGATGGCATCGACCCCGGGGTTTCAGATGGGCGCGGTGATCCAGCCGATTGCCCCGGCCGCGCCGACGCAGCCGGCGACGATCGCGCCCGCCACGGCGAGGCGAAGATTGCGGCTCACGAACTGCAGAATACCGGCCATGGCGTCCCCTCCCCCGGACCCACACAGCGCCACAGATCACGCCGTTCATCAAGGTGGACGAAGCGTTAACCGCTTGAATTTTTGGTAACGGTCAAGCTTCCGGTCGGTCGGCGGTGAGTTGGTGCAGGGCCAGGGCGCTGGTCACCGCGACATTCAGCGAATCGAAGCCCCCGGCCATGGGGATCCCCACCGCCCGAGTGCGGGCCAGGACGGGGGCCGGCAGACCGGGACCTTCGGACCCCAGCAGCAGCGCCCGCCGCCCCCCCGGCCGCAAGCCCGTCAGCGGCTCGGTCGCCCCGGGCGACAGGGCGATGACCTCGAACCGCGCCGACTCCAGCGCCGTCACCAGGGCCACCAGCGACACGGCGGCAGCCGAAGGCACCCGCAGCACCGCCCCCACCGAGACGCGGATCGACTTGCGGTAAAAGGGGTCGCCGCACCGGTCATCGGTCAGGACGGCGGCGGCGCCGAAGGCCGCGGCGTTGCGGAACAGGCCGCCGATGTTGTCGTGATTGCCGATCTCCGACGCCGCCAGGACCACGGCCTGGTCCGGTAGGCCGTCCAGCAGGCGCTCCACCGTCTGCGGCACCGGCTTCTCGCCCAGGGCCAGAATGCCCCGGTGCAGCGGAAAGCCGGCGATCCGGTCCAGCACCGGTTGCGCCGCGGCATAGATCGGAACGCCGGCCGGCACCGTCTCCAGCATCGGCCGCAGCGCCTCGATGCGGTTCGCCGCGATCAGCAGGGAGCGCGGGCGGCACAGGGAGGCCGACGACAGCAGGGTCCGCAGCACGACCTCCCCCTCGGCGATGAACAGGCCCTCGCGGCCCGTCAGGTCGCGTTCGCGGATATCGCGATAGGCCGCGATCCGGTGATCCGCCGGATCTTCGATCGCCCTGAGGTCCATGGTCGACATTTCCCGTTGCGCCGCCGTCACGGCCGCTGCTATAGGCCCGCCTCCCGAGCCTCTGTTCCGCGGTAGCTCAGTGGTAGAGCAGCCGACTGTTAATCGGCTGGTCGTAGGTTCGAATCCTACCCGCGGAGCCACTCGGGATCAAAAGGCGTTGTTTTGCAACGCCTTTTTTCTTGCCCAGGTGGCTTTACCCTCAGTCTTACCCTCACCCAGACATTGGCGCGATAGCGCCACCAAGGCTTTTCACGCCTGTTCAGGGGCCTCGCGGGACCGGAAACGAATCTTTTGTCGGAAGGGCCGGACCCCAGGGAGGAGCCGACACCGCGCCTCGGAACGGCGACCTATCGGTCGGCCCACGTTGCCGCTATATTTCCGACATGGGCCGCACGCCGTTTGATCTTAGTTTCGAGGACCTCGTCGAGGCGGGCGTCAAGGCCGCCCGCGCGGCCGCCGACGAGGCGAAGCGGGCCGACGTCCCGCTGGCGGCTTTCGAGGCCGAGCCGGTCACGCCCCCGCCCTGGGACGAGGCGCGCCGGGACCTCCTGAAGAAGTTGTGGCTCGACGGCCTCAGCGCGACCCAGATCGCGATGCGGCTTGGGGGCGTGACCCGTAACAAGGTGATTGGAGAGGTGCGCCGCCTTGGCCTGTCCAGCGAACGACCCTCGGGCCGGCATGCCCTGGCGCGGGTCCGTGCGGATGGAACGGCGACCGTCCTGACGCTCGGCGCCCACATGTGCAAATGGCCCATCGGCGATCCGTCGTCGGCGGAGTTCACCTTCTGCGGCCGGCGGGCCGCCGAGGGCGTCTACTGCGTCGAGCACGCACGCGTCGCCTATTCGCCGGCGACCTCAGGTCGCAAATCCGAAGCATCGCTCATCCCAGAGTCGAAGCCGCGGGGCGTGGGCACGGTGACGCCGCTTTTCGCCGCCGAGGCTGTTCAGATCGAAGTGCGACGCCGGCTTGGCCTCTGATCCGCCCTTCGTCCTGATGATCGCCGGCCCGAACGGTTCGGGAAAGACCACCCTCACCACCCAGTTGCGGGCTGACGGCGTCGATCTGGGCCACTACATCAATCCCGACGAGATCGCCAAGGCCCTGAGCGGCTCCTACGAGGACCGCGTCAGGGCGGCTCAGGGCATCGCAGCCGCCGAACGGCAGACCTGCGTTCGCGAGCGCAGAAGCTTCTCGTTCGAAACGGTGATGTCCCATCCGTCCAAGTTCGAGGTCCTTCGCGAGGCCCGGGCCCTGGGGTTCCGGACGGCGCTGTATTTCGTTGCCACCGAGTCGCCGTCCCTGAACGTCGCGCGGGTCGCCCAGCGCGTGCGACTGGGCGGGCATGACGTGCCCGAGGATCGGATCCGTCAGCGCTACGTCAGAACGCTCGATCTGCTTCCGCAGGCTCTCGACCAGGCGGACCTCGCGGTTCTGTTCGACAACACCCACGGGGCCCCCGCCCTGCTGCGCCCCTTCTGCGATCTGACGAACGGCAAGATCACGCTCGCACCGCCCATTCCGGATTGGGCGCGGCCGGCGCTTCGACATCTCGTGCCGCTCTAGGCAGGTCCTTCGCCCTCGTCGGCCGTCAGGGCCTGGCCGTTGGCGCCGGGCACGCGTCTTTTTCACCGCAGGGCGACGGGCGTCGACGTCACGCCCGAGGCCAATGAGTTGGGGCGCAGGCTCAAACTCGCCGGGCAAGAGATCGAAATGGGTCTGCGGGAGCTCGACGAAGCGCGCGGCGTGGAATCCGGTGAAATCATTCTGGGGACCCTCCCTTACGGAGGATCGATGCTGCTGGCTTCGGTCCTCGATGAGTTCACACAGCGGTACGGGAAAACCCTCGTTCGGATCGTCACGGAAGGCGCGAACGAGATGATGCATCGCCTCCGCTTCGGCGATGTGGATCTGGTCGTCGGCATCATCCAGGAAACGGAGAACAGCGATCTCGACAACATGGCGTTCGCGCACACCCAGTTCAGGATTGTAGGCCGGAAAGGACATCCGCTGACAGGTCGAGCCGAGGTCGGTCTGGAGGAACTGGCGTCCTATGACTGGATCATAGGCTTGGAAGGGTCCAGTCGGAGAGCCTGCTTCGACACGCTCTTCGCCCGCCACGCCCTGCCCAAGGCTCCCCTCGCGATCTCCACCCTGTCGATCATCAGGCAGCTCATGGCCGACAGCGATCGCCTCACCCTGATGACGACGTACGAGCTCCGCCACGAGTCGCACGCTCTGACCGATATTCGGTTCCCGTCGGTTCCGGGACGACCGGCTGTCGGCATCACGACGCGGAAGGGGTGGCTGCCAACCCAGATCCATCGCGACTTCATTCATATGGTCCGGCGACAAGTTCAGGATGACGAGAATGTCCATGCGAGCTGATCACCGTGGATCGGCGCCCGCTTCAGTCCTTCTCGGTCCGCGCCGCGTCATAAGATTTGGTTCGCGGGCGGCAGGTTTACGACCGCCTCGATTGCGAGCGTCGTCGCCGTTCGCTTCAGTCAGACGAAATAAAATAGGGGAGGCTCACAGTGCCGAACAAGGTTAAGTTGACACTCGCGATCGCGGAACACCCGCACACATCAGCGATCCGCAGCGGTGAAATCCCCATTGAGGGCGTCGAAGCGGAGATCCTGACAATCAAGCCGCAGATCGGCGCCTTCCGCCGCATGGTGCGCGATGTGGAATTCGACGTCTGCGAAATCGCACCGACGACCTACATCATCGCCCGGGCCTATGGAGCGCCGTTCGTGGCCCTGCCGATCTTCGTCGTCCGTCGCTTCCATCACAGCGGTTTGCTGGTGCGGCCCGACGCCGGCATCAAGACGCCCAAGGACCTCGAGGGGAAGAAGGTCGGCGTTCGCGCCTATTCGGTCACGACCGGCGTCTGGTTGCGCCAGGCCCTGATGGACGACTGCGGCCTGGATGCGTCCAAGGTCACCTGGGTCGTGGACGACGAAGAGCATGTCACCCAGCTTCAACTGCCCGGGAACGTCATCCACGCCCCCGAAGGATCCTCGCTGGCCGAGATGATGGCGTCGGGAGAGCTTTCCGCCGGAGTGGCGGGCGCGGCCGGCATCGGCCGTACGGGCAATCCGACCAGCGGATGGCAGGAGGTCGAGGCCGACTATCCCGACCTCTTGCCGAATGCGGCGGAACTCGAGGCCGACTATTACCGGCGCACCGGGGTCTACCCGATGCATGGCACCATCGTGGTCAAGGACTCGGTCCTCGCCGAGCATCCGTGGGTGGCGAAGTCGCTCTACGACGCGTTCGACCGCGCCAAGAACGAATGGCTGGAACGCGTTCGCGTCAACGGTCCGCAGGACAAGACGGAACTCAAATACGTCAAGCTGATGGACATCGTGGGACCCGACCCGCTGCCCTATGGCGTGGAGGAGAACCGCGCGACCATCGAGGCGCTGGAGCAGACCGCCTTCGCCCAGGGCCTGACGCCGCGACGCATGACCATGGACGAACTGTTCGTCGATCCGCGTACCGCGTGAGGATAGTCCAATGATCATCGATTGCCACGGCCATTTCACCACCGTTCCCAAGTCATTCCGGGAATGGCGCCAGCGTCAGGTGGACGCCGCCAACGATCCGGCCAACTCGCCTCCGGTCGCCGAGGCGCATGTCACGGATGATGAGATCCGCGAGGGTGTCGGCAACGGTCAGCTCAAGCTCCAGCAGGAGCGGGGATCGGACCTCACGCTGTTCTCACCGATCGCCGGCTTGATGAGCCATCATCTGGGCAATGAGCGCACGAGCCTGGAATGGGCCGAGGTGTCGAACAACCTCGTGCGCCGGGTGGCCGACATGTACCCGGACAATTTCGTACCGGTCTGTCAGCTGCCGCAGTCTCCCGGCGCGCCGCCCGCCAACTCGATCCCCGAACTGCGTCGCTGCGTCGAGGAAATGGGCTTCGTCGGCGCCAATGTGAACCCGGATCCGACGGGCGGCTACTGGACCGGCCAGCCGATGACGGATCGCGAGTGGTATCCGCTGTACGAGGCGCTTTGCGACCTCGACGTGCCGGCCATGGTCCATGTGGCGGCTTCCTGCAATCCGAATTTCCACGGCACCGGCGCCCACTATCTGAACGCCGACACCTCGGTCTTCATGCAGATACTGCAGAGCGACCTGTTCAAGGATTTCCCGACCCTGCGTCTGGTCATTCCGCATGGCGGCGGCGCGGTGCCCTACCACTGGGGTCGCTATCGCGGCATGTCGCTGGAGATGGCCAACCGGCCGCTCGAAGGCCTGCTGGACAACATGTTCTTCGACAGCTGCGTCTACCACCACCCGGGCGTCGATCTGCTGACGAAGGTCATTCCGTCGAAGAACGTGCTGTTCGGCTCGGAAATGATCGGCGCGGTGCGGGGCAAGGACCCCAACACGGGCCACTATTTCGATGACACCAAACGCTACGTCGATGCCTGCGTCAGCCTGACCGACGAGGACCGGTTCAACATCTACGAGGGCAATGCGCGGCGGGTCTATCCGCGCCTCGACGCCCTGCTGAAAGCCAAGGGCCTCTGAACGGCGATCCGCCAACCCGCTGTGAAGCGGAGGCCAGTCGGCCTCCGAAAGGAAACATTGAAACCATGCCCTCGCGCATCATCGACATTCATCCGCACGTCATTTCCGACGACGAGGTCCGCTATCCGCCGGCGCCCCTCTTCGGAAAGCGCTCGGACTGGTCACAGGAGCGGCCATGCCCGGTCGAGGTGCTGATCGCGGAGATGGACAAGGCCGGCGTGGATCGGGCGGCCGTGGTTCATTCGTCGACCACCTATGGCTTCGACAACAGCTATGTCGTGGACGCCTGCAACCGCTATCCGGGGCGTCTGCTGGCAGTCGGGTCGGTCGACGTGCTGCAACCCGACGCGGTGGACGCCATTCGCGGCTGGGTGGACCGCGGTCTGGGCGGCCTGCGCCTTTTCACCGGGGGATCGACGAAGGATTTCGATCCTAGCGAACTCGATGATCCGCGCGCCTATCCAGCCTGGGACCTGTGCGGCGAACTGGGTCTGACCATGTGCATCCAGACAGGCCCGGTGGGTCTCGCGGCCGTCCGGGCATTGGCCGAACGGTTTCCGGACGTGCCGATCATCCTGGATCACCTCGGGCGACCCGACGTCACCGATGGCCCGCCGTACGCGAAGGCCCAGGGCCTGTTCGATCTGGTGGACGTTCCTTCGATCTATCTGAAGCTGACTCCCCGGATCATGGGCGACAGCGTCAGCGGCTCCGCGACGCCAGAAACCCTGTTTCCGAAACTGGTCGAAGCGTTCGGCGCCAGTCGCATGGCCTGGGGCTCGAACTTCCCGACCTCCCCCGGCGCCTTGTCCGATATCCTGGCGACAGCGCAGGCGCGGCTCGTCTCGCTGTCGGACGACGACCGCGAATGGATTTTTCAGCGGACCGCGGCGACCCTGTACCCGCGCCTGATCGCCCAGCCATGATCGCGGTCCCAGATCCCGGCGTCCGGCATCAGGTCTTCCCGACCGAGAACGAAAAGAGAGACCAATGAGCGGCACCCGTCTGAACGGCGTCATCCGGGCCTGGGAAGCGGGCAAGGTCGCCTATTCCTGCTTCGCCAAGGCGGACAAGCAGTCGGCGATCGACCTGTCGGAGTCGCCCTACGACGCTTTGATGTTCGAGATGGAGCACAATCCGTGGGACATGGCGGCGCTGCAGGATTCGCTCCAGTACCTCCTCAACCGCAAACAGGTTCACAGCGCCGAGACCCTGGCCCCCGCCGTCACCCCGATCGTGCGGATCCCGGCCAATGGCGTCGAGATGAACCAGGCCTACGCAAAACAGGCCCTGGACCGCGGCGTCTACGGCATCGTCTGGCCGCACATCAACGACGTGGCGCAAGCTTACAATGCCGTGGCGTCCTGCCGTTACGGGCGGCCGAAAAATGCGCCGCTCTACGAGCCGCGTGGCGTGCGGGGCGACGCGCCGACGACGGCGGCGCGCTACTGGGGCCTGTCGACGGCGGAGTACTACGAAAAGGCCGACGTCTGGCCCTTGGCGCCACAGGGCGAACTGCTCGTCGGCCTGATGATCGAAAGCGTCAAGGGCGTCGAGAATCTCGATGAAATCCTGAAGGAGGTTCCGGGCATCGGGTTCTGCCTGATCGGCGAAGGCGACCTCAGCCAGGAAATGGGCTTTCCGCGGCAGTACGATCATCCCGATGTTCGCGATGCGATGAAGAAGATCGCCGAGACCTGTGTTCGCCACGGCGTTCAGGTCGGCAATCCTCACACCAACGCCAAGAACCACGACCGTCTGGTGGAGGAGGGCTATCGCTATCTGATGGTGGCGCCCCAGAAATCCTACGGCGTCGTCGGTCAGGCGCGCGAAGGGGCGAGCTACTGATGAACGGCGCCGAAACCCTCGTCGAGACCCTGGCCGACCAAGGGGTCGAGGTCTGCTTCGCCAATCCGGGCACGTCGGAAATGCATTTCCTGGCGGCGCTCGAGAACCCGAGAATCCGCAGCGTGCTGTGCCTCTTCGAAGGCGTGGCGACAGGGGCAGCCGACGGCTGGGCCCGGATGAAGGACAAGCCGGCTTCGACCCTTCTGCACCTGGGCCCGGGGCTCGCCAACGGCCTGGCCAATATCCACAACGCCAGGCGGGCCGGCATCGGCATGGTCAACGTCATCGGCGAACACTCCACGCGCCATCTCAAGTACGACGCCCCTCTGACGTCCGATATTCAGGGTCTGGCGCGCCCCTTGTGCCACTGGATCAGGACGACCGATGGCCCCCAGTCCATTGCCCGTGACGCCGCTGCCGCGGTGCAGAAAGCCAGCGAACATCCCGGCCTGATCTCCGCCCTGATCCTGCCGGGCGATGCGAGTTGGGGAGACGCCGGCGATCTGCCCAAGCTGGAGAAGCCCGAGCCGGTCCGCCGGGCTCCCGACGCCGCACAGGTCGACCACATCGCCAAGGTGCTCAAGTCGGGCGAGCCGACGCTGATCATCTTTGCCGGCAAGTCCATGCGCGGGGCTTCGTTGGAACTCGCTGGGCGCATCGCGGCCTCGACGGGCTGCCGCATCGCGACCCAGTTCTTCAGCGTTCGGATCGAGCGCGGCGCGGGCCGGACGCCGCTGGAGCGGATTCCCTATGCCGTCCCGCAGGCGCTTCAGTTCCTCAGCGCGTTCAAACATATCGTGACGGTCGAGACGGGCGAGCCGATCGCCTTCTTCGCCTATCCCGACAAGCCCAGCCTGCTCAAGCCCGCAGGGTGTCAGGTCCACGAACTGATCGCCAGGGACGAAGACAGCATCCTGGGCCTTGAGATGCTGGTCGAGGCGTTGAGCGCATCCAAGGCCGAACCGGCGCTGCAGGCGTATTCCGACACGCCCATGCCCCAAGGCGCGCTGAACCCGACCAGCATCGCCCACGCGCTCAGCCACGCCATGCCCGAGAATTGCATCCTCGTCGACGAGTCCCTGACCACGGGACGCGAATCCATGGGGCTAACCGCCGGCGCCCGGCCGCACGATACGGTCCAGAACATGGGCGGCTCGATCGGCTATGGTACGCCGGTGGCCACGGGCGCGGCCCTGGCCTGTCCCGACCGGCGGACCTTCTGCATGGTCGGCGACGGGTCGGCCATGTACACGATCCAGTCGCTTTGGACCCAGGCCCGGGAAGGTCTGCCCGTCACCACCATCATCTTCGCCAACAACACCTATGCGATCCTGAAGGCGGAGTATTCGAACATGGGCGCGGGCTCGGCGCCCGGTCCACGCGCGCTGTCGATGATCGACATCGACAATCCGACCATCGACTGGGTCGCGATGGCCAAGAGCATGGGCGTCCCCGCGACCAGCGTCACCAACGCCGAGGACTTCACCCAGGCCATGATCAACTCCACCCGCGAGGCCGGGCCAGTGCTGATCGAAGTCAAACTCTGAGACAGGGAACGGGAGCCGATGACCATGAGCGATCTCGCCGATGACGTGCTGACGCTGCGCACCAATCTGGCCGACTATCCGCAGACCCTGGCGATCAAGGACGGTCGCGTGACCTCCGATATCGTCCGCCTTGACTTCCAAGGCCCCGAGCAGGCTCACAACGGCTTCAAGGACATGGTCCGGCGCAACATGTATGACGCGGGCGAGTTGGCGATCGTCACCTACCTTCAGGCCAAATGCTACGGAAAGCCCTATATCGCCCTGCCGGCGCCGATCTCGGGCCGCTTCCAGCATCACTGCGCCGGCTTCAACAAGGAGCTGGGCTGGCTAGATCCGAAGGACATCGAGGGCAAGCAGGTCGGCGTGCGCACCTACGCCCAGACAACGGGTCTATGGGTGCGCGGGGTTCTTCAGCACGAGTGCGGCGTCGACCTCGACAAGGTGACCTGGATGACCGTCGGAGACGGACATCTGGAGGAGTATACAGATCCCCCAAACTGCGTGCGCCTGCCCAAGGGGTCGGACATCGGCCAGATGATGCTCGACGGCGAACTCGCCGCGACGCTTCAGGGGGTCGATCTGCCCAAGGATCCCAGAGTCCAGCGGCTGGTCCCCGATCCGTTCGAGGCGGCCAAGGCCTGGTACGCCCGTGAACAGGTCGTGCCGATCAATCATCTGTTCGTCGTCCACGAGGATATCGCCAGGAAGCGGCCGGACGTGGTTCGTGAAATCTACCGGATGATTGGCGAGAGCCGCGATCTGACCGAGGGCGGCCTGCCGGACCCCTTCCCGCCGATGGGGCTGGAGGCCAACCGCAAGGGACTGGAACTGGCCATCCAGTGGTCCTACGAGCAGAAGATCATTCCACGCCGGCTCAGCGTGGACGAACTGTTCGACGAGACGACAGCAGCTCTGAATTGACGCACGCCGCGGAACACCTTGACGCGCAGATCGGGCCGCAGTCCCCGCTCGGCTATCGTCAGTTCCGCGAACTGTGGTCCGCCAACGTAGCGTCGAACTTTGGCGGTCAGGTCCAGGTGGTCGGCGCGTCCTGGTTGATGGCCAGCCTGACGCATTCGCCTCAGATCATCGCCCTGGTCCAGACCGCGATCGCCCTGCCCACGGTGCTGTTCATCCTGTTCGGAGGAGCTCTGGCTGACAACTATGACCGTCGGCTGATCATGCTCGTCTCCCAGTTCGCGATGCTGACGACGGCGGGGCTGCTGGCTGTCCTGACGATGTTCGACCTGATCGCGCCCTGGTCGCTGCTGACGCTGGTTTTCATCATTTCGAGCTTTTCTTCGGTCAATAATCCCTGCTGGCAGGCGTCGGTCAGAGACATCCTGCCGCGCGAGATGATCAGCCGCGCCGTGGCGCTCAACAGCATGAGCATCAACCTCGCGCGCACCACAGGGCCCGCATTGGGCGGCGCCATCGTCACCGTCGCCGGTGTGGCCTCCGCCTTTGTCATCAACGCGATCAGCTTCCTGTTCTTCATTGTCGCCCTGTTGCGCTGGTCTCCGAGCCGCACGGTCCGAACCACCCCGCGCGAGCGCATAATCCCAGCCATGATCGCAGGCATTCGCTACGCCGCGCTGGCGCCCCACATCCGCAACGCCGTGGTGCGAGGCGGTCTATCCGGCCTGACCGCCAGCGCCGTCTTCGCCCTCCTCCCGGTCGTGGCGCGCCAGAAGATGAACGGCAGCGCATTGACCTACGGCCTGCTGTTGGCGGCCTTCGGAAGCGGAGCCATTGTCAGCGCATGGGTGGGAGGACGACTCCGCAGCTGGGTCGCACCGGACCAGATCGTGTTCTTCGCCGTCGCCTGCCTTGCGGCGGGGCTTTTCGTGCTGGGTTGGGCTCCCGTTGCCCTCCTCGCCGGGATCGGGGCGGCCCTTTGCGGGGGCGGATGGGTCCTTGTTCATTCGACCTATAATACGACCGTGCAGCTATCGGCGCCGGCCTGGGTCACGGCCCGGTCTCTCGCAACCTACCAAACCGCGACCTTCGCCGGCATGGCCGTCGGCAGCGCCCTCTTTGGATGGATCGCTCAGCACAACGGCGTATCCGCCGCCCTGTTCGTCGCCGGCGCGGGTCAGGCCGTGACGGCCATCGTGGGGCTGTTTCTGCCCTTGCCTCGGTTCGAGGATTTACGCGTTGATCCGCTTGATCGCTGGCGCACCCCGACGCTGACCAAAAACATCGGGCCGGATGAAGGCCCGGTGATGGTTGAGCTCGAATATGCGGTGGCCGAGGACAACGTACCCGGCTTTATTGGCGCTATGGCGGAGCGGCGACGGATCCGGGTTCGAGACGGCGCAAAGGATTGGGGCCTTTGGCAAGATCTCGGCGATAGCTCGCGCTGGATCGAATCCTATCGCGTCCCGACCTGGGCTGACTACGTACGTCACAATTCGCGTCGGACAGTGGCCGATCGAGAAAATTCCGACGCCCTGCTCCGCTTGGGCTGCGGCCCGGAAGGCCCCGTCGTCCGGCGCTTTTTGAAAGCGCCACGCACGAGGGCGGAAACAGAACTGTCAACCTGACCGTCGCCCCCGGGACGCCCGGCGTCGAGCTGCCGGCTGATCGGATCACGAGCGATATCCTCGAAATCGGCGGGCGGAAGGTGACGTGATGGTGTGGACGACCTCCACCTGACCAGCTTCTCTGGGGTGTCGTCATCAGGGACGTCACGTCTAGGAGCGGTATCATGCAGACCATCGCTGTCGTCGGGCTCGATCTGGCGAAGACTTTTTTCAGGTTCACGGAGTTGCGGCTGACGGCACTGTCGTCGTGAGGCGGCAACTACGACGCGGCCGGCTCCCAGACAGCGCGTGTTGCGCCGAGCCCGTGCGGAAGAACGAGATCCTTGGCCATCGCCGCCCCGCCTTTAAGCGGCGATCTCAACTCCTTCGTCTGCATCGTCTCCGAGGAATATCTCTTCCTCGTCGAAGTTTTCGGACGCCGCCGCCGGCAGTTCCACGGGCGGCAGCCCGATGTGGAAGATTTCCGTCTTCGCGGAGGCCGTGACGCTGAAGGTCTCGCCGGGGTTGACCTGAATGCCCGTGAACCGTTCGATCCGCTGATCTGACCCATCACGCTCGACGACATGACCCTCGCCTTCCAGAACCAGGAAGAGGCGTGTCGCCCGCTCGTCGGTCGACACCCAAGTCGCCCCCGATTCAAGCATCAGGAATTCAATCCAGACACCCCTCTCCGAAAAGGAACCCAGGAACTTGCGTTCAACACCCTTGGCGCCCCTCACGGGAATCCAGTTGAAGTTCTCCGGGTCGGCGATGATGGGGGCTGCATACCGGGGCCGCGGGTACAGAAGTTTGCGACCGAACACGTGCTCCCAGACGGCATTGAGGGTCCAGACCTTCTTCCCGTCCGGGCTATGGTATTCCGGCCCCACGAAGGATCCGGTCGACGCCATCTCCTTCATTGCCTGGCGGCGTTCCGGAAAACTCATGAACCCCGCCCCGGAGGCTCCGCCGAACTGGAGCGCGAGGCCGAAGCCGTCCGGGTCGGACGGGCGCGCTTCGGGATTGCAGACGATGGAGCTCGGCGCTGCCTCGAGCCGACGGCTTGTCGGCGATTTCGGTCAGGTCGACTCTGTGCGTCTGAACGACAAACGCAATGCTGTCCAAGCGCGGGCCCTGCCACCGCTTGGGTTTGATAAAACTAAAAGCGCATCGCTTGCCTCGACGCTTTCGGCTGCGCCGACGGAATAGGGCGCGGCCTTAACCCACACGACCGTGCCGCCATGCTGCGAGGCGGAAGCCGCCGCACCCATCTCCATCCAGGCGCACGACCGTTCAGGCGCCGAGGCGTGTCACGAAGAAGGGGGTGAGCCTCTCGATCGCCTGATCCACATATTCCGGCTTGAAATACATGTCGTAGTGGCCGGCGCCCTCGACGACGAAGAAATCCTTGTCTCTGCTGGGCGACCGGTCGAACAGCGTCTGGCCGTTCTCGTACTGGCCGGTCGCGCTGCGGCGTCCGGCGACGATGATCTGGAGCGGCTGGGTAAGGAGGTCCGGCACGAGGTGGAAGGCGTCGAAGCCGAGGAGATAGCCGTTGCTCCTGAACAGCAACCGGTTGGTCGAGTTCGGATGGCGGTATAGCGACTCTCGATAGAACCAGACCGCCTCCAGAAGGTCCGGGTCGGTGACGCCCTGGGCGTGGGCCTCCGCCAGACTGTCCGGAATCCAGGGGTCTTCCTTGGCCGGCGCGCCCCGCGCCTCGGCCGTGCGTTGGGCTCCGACGGCCCTCAGGGTCCCGACGACGTCGCCATCGGGCTGCATTCCGCGGAAGGCCGAGCCGATATTGCTGGCGACCACGGTTCCGATCGCCCTGAAGCGATGTTCCGTGACCGCCGCGGCGATCCCGTACCCGCCGCCGGCGCAGATTCCGAGCAGTCCCACCCGCGCCTCGTCGATGAAGGACAGGGTCATCAGAAAGTCGACGGCGCAGTGGATATCCTCGATCCGCGAGGAGGGGTCCTCGAGATGACGGGGCTCGCCCCCGCTCTCGCCCTGGTAGGAGGGGTCGAAGGCCAGGGCGACGAAGCCGCGCGCGGCCATCCGCTCGCCGTAGATGGCGCCGATCTGCTCCTTCACGCTGCTGCCCGGGGTGGTCAGGACCAGCGCGGGCCAGGTCCGCGTCTCATCGAAGTCCGGCGGCAGATGGAGGGCCCCGGCGATGTCGAGGGTCCTGCTCTTGAATGAAACCCGTCTCATGCCGCCTGTCCTTCCGTGGTTCCTAAACCGCGCCGCGCCTGGCGAGTTGGGGAGAGCGCGTCCGGACGTCATCAGGCCGCCAGACTTAACGGCGGCCTCCCGGCGCCGGGCAAGCAAGGGGCGCCGGCGCGCCCGCGCCTCTTGCTTGCCCGACGTACTCACGCTGCCGAGCGTCGCGACGTCGCCTTATCGCCGGGCCCCGCGCCGCCTCCCATGCCGCAAGCTGCGAATAACCTGCCCATTCCTCCAGGATCGGGCTTCCAGGATCAGGCGACGTCGCGCCGATAATCGCCCGCGAGCGCCGCGAGCGCCTCGCCCGGTCCGCCCTCCAGCCCGTAGAAGGCGTAGGGATTGAGAAACTGGCGGCCCCAGAACAGGGTCCGGTCGACCTCCCCGAGCGCGGCCTCGTCGCAGATCGCGGTCCAGTGGTCGCCGATGGCCCGGATCTGTCGCTCCACGATGCCGACCGCCGACGGCCCGTCCAGCTGGAAGTGGGGCGCCGCTACCAGACAGGTCGCAATCTGGCTCGCGCGGTTCTGGTCCACGATCAGCATGGCCTGGCTGGCCTCCTCCCCCGCCCGCCCCTGCGGACAGATGTCGTAGGCGGGCGTCAGGGTCAGGTGCTCGCCATCCCAGAAGGCGGCGTGGTTGCGGGCGTGGTCGTCCAGATTGCCGACCAGGATGTTGAAGCAGATGCGGGCGAACAGCTCGCGCAGGGTCTCCGGCGCCCGGGTGAAGCGGAAACGGACGATCTCGGCAAGATCCTGATAGCTGGCGTACCGGGCCTGCATCTCGTCCAGACCCAGCATCGTCAGGGCCGAGACCATGGCCCTGCGACGCCATCCCGCCCCGTCCGCCTCCCGGTCGAAGCGTTCGACCAGCAGGACGTCCTTGCCGGAGGCGCGCGCCAGCCGGACCGGCGCGACGTTCAGCCCCGCGAGAGCCGCCAGCCGCATGGCGATGTATTCGGCCTTCACGACGCTGTAGGTGTCGTTGCCGCTGGAGAACTTGGCGACATATTTCGCCGGCCCGTCGCTGATCAGGGCCTTGGGCCGCGCGCCGCCGATGGAGCTGCCGTGGTGAAGCGCCTGGTCGAGCTCGGGGCTGAGCGGCAGGTTCTTCTCCACCTTCTCGGCCGAGGCCAGGAGATCAGCCAGCGAGGCGTGGGCGCCGCCGCGGGGGACATAGTCTGTCGCAGAGGTCTGGAAATCGAGCGCGCCCACCCGGTCAGATCCGGATTGAAGCAGGAAGCTCAGTTCGTCGAGTTCGACGCCGTCGAGCGCCGGCCCCTTCAGCCCGAAGGCGCGGTTGAGGATGACGCGGCGCCCCCAGGCGTCCGGCGCGGCGTCGCGTATGGCGCTGGCGATGGGCAGGCCGTTCAGCGGCCGGATGAGGCCCGCCCGCAGCGGCAGTTCGGGCAGGTAGAGGGGTATCGCGCCCGGCAGGGCGCGGTACGAGCGTCCGTAGACGAAGGCGATCTCGCCGCCCTCCGCCACGAGGCGGCCGGCCACGACCGGCTCCGTGCCGCCGGGCAGCCAGACCCAGACGAAGGCCTCGCGCGGCGTCGGGATCGGTTCAGAAGTCATCGTCGACGACCGCGTTCAGAGGCCGGGCGTATTTGGGCAGCAGGGCGAGACGCTTGCCCGCCTCGTCCAGACGGGCGGTCAGGCTCGCGGGGTCCTCGTCGAACAGGCGGACGCCCATCAGGGCGCAGGCCTCGAAGGCCAGGCCGAGCTCGACCTTGGGATCGCCCGCCTCCAGCCGCTGCACTGTGCCGCGGGATACGCCGAGGCGCTCGGCCAGGTCCTTGGCCGTCATCCGCCGGGACTTGCGCTCCAGCTCGACCATCCGCCCCAGCAGGCTGACGGCGGACAGGGTGTAGCGGGCGTAGCTTCGCTTCTTCGAGGCTGGCATTGATCGACCCATCGTTCATATCGGAAGGATAGGTCCGATACATCGATCATATTGCCTCATTCCACCGCGATGTCAAGATTCTGCTCGATACATGGCTCATATCCAATCCATGTGATCGACCCATAGACCATTCCAGATCATCCGGGCATCAATACCCGGTTTTCCGTCCTGGCCGGACACTCCGGTGCTGGAAAGTCTGCGTCCCCGGCGATACCTTTTCTGGATGAAGCTCGATCACCCCAATGAACCGGGAAAATGGAGCCGCCTCGACGCTGCGGACGGCCTGGCGCTGTGGCGGCGCGACCGGTCGGACCCCTTCCCGGTCACACAGTTCTACCTGCTCGCCCCGCCCCGGCAGACCGAAGTCCTCTACGACGAGACCCAGGCCCGCGCCCGGTTCGCGGCCCTGTCCGCACCCGAAGCGACCAGGGCGGCCTGAACCACCCGACCTTCCGCCCGGTAAATGGGCGCTGACGGGCGTGCGCATCACGCGGCCGCCGCCGTCGCCTCCGGAACCCGCACCTCGGACAGGCAGTAGTCGGACCAGGCCTGCAGGACGTCCCGCCGTTTCCTGAGCGCGTCACGGCGACGGTAGGCCCGCTCCGTTT
This sequence comes from Brevundimonas sp. LM2, assembly GCF_002002865.1. NCBI lineage: Bacteria > Pseudomonadati > Pseudomonadota > Alphaproteobacteria > Caulobacterales > Caulobacteraceae > Brevundimonas > Brevundimonas sp. LM2. The sequence continues at coordinate 2,162,623 of NZ_CP019508.1, forward strand.
CGTCGCCGACAGCGTGGGCCATGCATTCCTCGATGACCTCCTTGGCGAACTCCGTCTCGTCGCCGGCCCAGTCCCGAAAGGAAGACCGCATCCCATGCGGCGTATAGCCGGGAGCCAGATCCCTCAGCAGCATGTCCATGGCCATGTTCGACATGACGCCGCCCTTCTGGCCCGGAAAGACCAGGTCGTTCGGTCGCGGCCTCTCGGGGCGCAGGGCGTCCAGAACCGCCAGGGCCCCGCTGGACAGAGGCTGACGGAACGGACGCTCCTTCATCCGGGCCGCGCCCAGGACCCACAGGTCGACGCCCATCTCGCCCCAGGTCGCCTCCAGGGTCATCGTCTCTCGCGCCACGGTCAGGACCGTGAACTCCAGGGCCCGCGCCGACATCCCTCCGCTCCTGGCCAGCCGCGCCATGAAGCCGGGGATGTCCTCATAGGGCATGGACGGCATATGGCCCCGCTGGAGCCTGGGGCGCGGCGGCAGGAGATAGAAGAGATTGCCCTTCCACACCGCCGGGTTCGCCCCGTCGCGGTGGCCCCGGACGCGGGCGTAGTCGAGCACCCGTTCGATCCGCTCGCGCAGCTTGCCGGCCGACTCGGCCTTGGTCAGCCACAACGGCTCGACCACGCTCATGACGGCATCGACGTCGATCGACCGGACGGGTCGGTCCTTGATCGGCGCTGCGTGCCGGTTGATCGACCGCATCCAGCCGGCCTTCGTCTTGCGTCCGCGCCAGCCGCCCTCCTGCGCGGTCACATAGTCCGTCCAGCACTCCAGCAGCGTCGGCTCGCCGGATGTGCGCGCCGTCGGCGCCGGCGCGCCCTGCGCCGACGCCGTTCGCACTGGACGGGATCGAGATGCCGTGGCGGTTGATGCTGCGGGCCGCGCCTGGAGCGGATCGACGCCGGACCTGATCGACCGGCGGGCTGCGTCGCAGGCGTCGCGGGCTTCAACGAGCGAGATGTCCGAAAGCGACCCGAGGCCCATGTCCCGGCGCCGCCCCTGATACATGTAGCGGAAAATCCAGCTGCGGGCGCCCGAGGCCGCGACGACGAGATACAGACCGTCGCCGTCCGCATGGCGTCCCTCGGCCAGGGCCCCGCGAACGCCGCGATCCGTCAGTTTCCTGGACACCTTGGCCATGCGCGCCTCACGCAAATCAAACCCGGATCCAGATTCTACCGAAGGTCCGGGATGCCCGCCAAGGTCCCCGCGACAGGCCGCGCCATCGCCGCACAGCCCTGCGAAGGCCTGCACTGTCATGGCCCGGCATCACGATTTCGAGGTCGCTGATGACGGGCGACAGTCCGGACCTGGAGACCGCTCATCCGTCTCGAAACCCAGTCAGCCGTTGCCGCAAGCCCCTGAACAGAAAAGGGAAGCGGGCGAACTGAGGGTAAGCGGTGAGGGTAAGCCATGGATTAGGGGTGAGATGGCTCCCGACGCCAGAGCAAACCGCCCAATTTTGATGAGGGTAAGAGCGGTTCGAGTGGCTCCTGATCCCGAGGCACTTTTACCTCAATTCGGCCGGTCTTACCCTCACCCTTACCCTCACCCAGACAAAACCATGATGAAACGCCGCGAAGCGCGCTGAAGCGCTCGGCGCTCCACATCCCTTTGATGTTACGAGTGAATTTTGGACATGGAGACAAGAGGTGACAAGTCGTGGGATTCGGCTAAAAGCCTCTACCCGCGGAGCCACTCGGCGTTTGAAGGTGCTGATATACCGGCCTTTTCGGCCGAAGCACCAGAGATCCTCCCCTTCAGGCGCATCAGACGCGGACGTGGCTTCCCGGGTCAGCATGCTCAGGCCTTTGCAGCCCGGTTTCGCCCTGGGGCCTGCGTTCGCTCCATAGATCGAGATCGGCTTCGCGTCCGATGAGCGCCAGTCCCGAGGCGATGGACTCGAACTCACCCCCTGATTCGATTCGCGACGACGCGAACCGCCGCGTGAAAATCGCGCGCACGGCCGGCACGAACGATGAGCCTCCCGTCAGAAACACCCGATCGATCTGATCCGCCGCGAGACCGGACGCCTTGATCGCCTCTTCGACCGCACCCTCGATGGCGGCCAGTTCGGGGGCGATCCACTGCTCGAGTTCCGAGCGGGCGACGCGGCGCTCGATTCGAACGGACCCTGCGGCGAATACAAAGGTCGTCGATTCAGCGGTCGACAGGTCGACCTTGAGACGCGTGACCGCCTGGTAGAGGGCATAGCCGTGGTTGTCGTCAAGGATCTCGATCAGCCGGACCAGCTTTTCGGGCTCGAGCGCGTGCCGGGCGATGTCCCGGATGTCCTTCATGTCGCGCGACGCCCGCAGCAGGGCCAACTGGTCCCACCGCGCGAAGGCGGCATAGTAGCGCTGGGGGATGGGGAGGAGCTTGTCGAGACTGCGATAGGCGCCGCCCTTGCCGAGCTCCGGCGACACCAGGGCGTCGATGATGCGGAAGTCGAAGGCATCCCCGGCCACGCCCACGCCCGAGCGCGCCAGGGCTGTCGACCGCAGGCCTGACGGCGAGGGTTCGAAGCGGACGATCGAGAAGTCGCTGGTGCCGCCCCCGAAGTCGGCGACGAGGACGTTGGCGGGGGCCGTCAGGGTCCGGGCGAAGAAGAAGGCGGCCCCGACCGGCTCGTAGGCGTAGCGGATGTCGGTGAACCCCAGACGGGCAAAGGCGGTCTCGTAACGCTGCAGGGCGAGCTCCGCGTCCGAGCCGCCGGCGAAGGTCACCGGCCGCCCGACGATCACCCGTCCCGGCAGGGCGCTCATCTGCGCGCCCCCGTGGTGGCGCAGCCGCAGCAGGAAAGCGGCCAGCAGGTCCTCGAAACGATAGCGGCGGTTGTCGATGACCGTTTCGGTAAAGGCCGCGCTGGCGGCGAAGGTCTTGAAGGATTGGATGAAGCGGGTGTCGAGCGGATCCTCCAGATAGGAGTCCACCGCCCACGGGCCCGCCTCGACCACCCGCGCCGGTGGGCCCTCGCCCGCCTCCTCGATCCGGAAGCTGAGCGTGGAGCGGAAGGCGGTCACCTCACCCCCCGGGGCGGCGAAGCGCAGCACCGCGACCGTGCCTCCGGCCCGGGTCATCGCGACCACGGTATTGGTGGTGCCGAAATCGATGCCCAGGGTCGTTTCAGGCGTGGGGGCGGCATCAGGCGTCATGTCGGTCTCAAGATCCACGGGGCCGGCCTGACTAGCGCAGGTCGCGGTTCGGGGCGCTTCAAAACGCACGCCTTGTCTCCCCGCCCCCAAGGTTTCGTCCGGCCTAGAAGCCGGCGTCCTGCCCATCCCCGGAAGGCGGGACGTCGCGCGCCGTCGTGACCAGGCCGCCCGCGACGGTCACGACCTCCTGAGCGATCAGGTCGAGGTCGCGTGGATCGTGGGACACCAGGACCATCGGCAATCGGATCTCGTCGCGCAGTCGCAGCAGATAGGGCGCGAGCCGCTCACGGCGCTGCGGATCCAGACCCGTGAACGGCTCGTCCAGAAGCAGCAGTCGCGGGCGGGCGGCCAAAGCCCGGGCGAGCGCCACCCGGCGCGCCTCCCCGCCCGACAGGCCGGCGGGCCGGCGGCGCTCGTAGCCGCGCAGGTCCATCAGCTCCAGCGCCTGGGCCACGGTCATCGCGTCCCCGCCATAGGGGCGCGAGAAGGCGATGTTCTGCTCGACCGTCAGATGCGGAAACAGGCGGATGTCCTGGAACACATAACCGACCGCGCGTCGGTGGGTCGGCAGGCATGTCACAGCGTCATCCAGCACGACGGTGCCGTCGATCCGAATCTGCGCCGTGCAGTCCGCCAGCAGGCCCGCGAGCCCATGCAGGAAGGTCGTCTTGCCGCAGCCGGACGGCCCGACGACCGCCACGGTCCGCGCCGCGCTCTCGAACCCGATGTCGAAGATGAAGTCGCCGCGGCGGCCGGCGGCGTGGCAGGTCAGGCTCATGCGCCGCGCGTCCGCAGGAGCCGCCGATTGCAGACCTCCGAGCCCACGACGGCGAGCACCGACACGAGCACGGCGATGACGGCCAGTCGCATCGCCGCCCCCTCCCCCTCGGCGCGCTGCAGGGCGGAATAGATGGCGACGGGCAGGGTCTGGGTCTCGCCGGGGATGGATCCCGCGAAGGTCACCGTGGCCCCGAACTCACCAAACGCCCGCGCGAAACCCAGCAGGGCCGCCGCCACCAGACCGGGTGCCGCCAACGGCAGGGTTATTCGGGCGAACACCGCCAGCCGCGACGCCCCGAGGACCGAGGCCGCGTCTTCCAGCCCCCGATCGACGCCTTCGATCGCCAGCCGCAGCGGGCGCACCACCAGCGGCAGGGCCATCAGCGTCGCGGCCAGGGCCGCCCCGGTCCAGTGAAAGGCGAGCGTGACCCCGAAGGCCTCATTGAGGACGCGGCCGATCGGCCCCTGGACGCCGAACAGGTTGAGCAGGATCAGCCCCGTCACCACCGGCGGCAGGACGAGGGGCAGGTTCACGGCGGCCTCGAGGATCCAGCGTCCTGGGAAGCGCCCGCGGGCCAGCAGCATCGCCACGGCCAGCCCCAGCGGCAGGCAGACGACGAGGGCGACGGCCGCCACCTTGATTGACAGCCCCAGGGCCTGGAGCTCGAAATCGGACAGAGGCGCGAACATTCAGCCCACCGGCTCGAACCCGCGGCGCCGGAACACCGCCGCCGCCATAGGCGAGGACAGATGGGCCAGGAAGGCGGTCGCCTCCGGGCCGCCGTCCACCCCCTTGGCCGCAGGATAGAGGATGATGGGCTGCTCCGCCGCCGGGGGGGCCAGCACGATGCGGACATCCGTCCGGCCGACGGCGTCGCTGCGATACACCACGCCGAGTGCCGCCTCGCCGCGCGCCACGAAGGCGCGCACGGCGCGGACGTCGGCCCCGAACACGAGGCGATCCTTGACCGCGTCCCATCGTCCCGAGCGCTGCAGCCAGGCGCGGGCGTAGGCGCCCGCCGGCACGCTCTCCGGGTCGCCGATCGCCAGGCGGTCGCCGCCGCCGAGCGCCGCGAACGGATCGCCTTCCCCGTCGGTCCCCTTCGGCGCGATCACGACCAGGTCGTTGCGCAGCAGGTCGACGGGTTCCGCCCCCAGCCGTTCCGCCGCCTGGAGGCGATCCATCCAGGCGGGATCGGCCAGGATGATCACATCGGCCGGTGCGCCGGCCTGGACCTGACGCGCCAAGCCTCCAGTGGCGCCGAACGACAGAACGACGGCCGTCCCCGCCTCCCGTTCATAGTCCGCAGCGATCTCGGTCAGCGCGTCGGTCAGGGAGGCGGCGGCGAAAACCGTCACGGTCCGGTCTCGTCCCGGCGCGGCGGGGGCGCATGCGGCGAGGACGACCAGGGCCAGACCGACGAACGCGGCCGTCAGAGCGTGTCGGTTCATGAGAAAAAATGCGCACCCATCGGCCAGGACCCGATATAGTCCTTCGAACATGACGGTCCTCTATCAATCTGACAAGGCGATGCCGCTCGGCCTCGGCGCTCAGCCGCCGCTGGTCGATCCGTTCGGCCGGATGATCGACTACGTCCGCATCTCCGTGACCGACCGCTGCGATCTGCGCTGCCTCTACTGCATGGCCGAGACCCCGGTCTTCCTGCCCAAGGCCGACCTTCTCAGTCTGGAAGAGCTCGAGCGGATGTGCGGGGCCTTCATCGATCTGGGCTGTCGCCGGATCCGCTTGACCGGCGGCGAGCCCCTGGTCCGCAAGGGCATGATGGATCTGGTCGCCGCCCTGTCCCGCCGCCTCAGGGCCGGAGATCTGGAAGAGATTACCCTCACCACCAACGGCACCCAGCTCGCGCGGCACGCCGAGACCCTGGCCGGTTACGGCGTGCGCCGCATCAATGTCTCGCTGGACACCCTGGACCCGGACAAGTTCCGGCGCATCACCCGCGGCGGTGATCTGCGGGTCGTGATGGACGGGCTGGACGCGGCGCGGCAGGCGGGCCTGAAGCTCAAGATCAACACCGTCGCCCTGAAGGGCGACAACGCCGACGAACTGCCCGACCTGATCCGCTGGGCGCACGGTCTGGGCATGGACCTCACCCTGATCGAGACCATGCCGCTGGGCGAGATCGGCGCCGATCGCACCGACCAGTACCTGTCCCTCGCCACCGTCCGCGAGGCCTTGGGCCGGTTCTGGACCCTGACCCCCTCGACCCGGCGCACCAGCGGCCCCGCCCGCTATATGAAGGTGGAGGAGACCGGAGGGACGCTCGGGTTCATCACCCCGATGAGCCATCAGTTCTGCGAGGCGTGCAACCGGGTGCGCGTGACCTGCACCGGCCAGCTCTTCCTCTGCCTCGGACAGGACGATCAGGCGGATCTGCGTCAGGTGCTGCGCGATCACGCGGGTGACGACGCACCGGTTCGCGCGGCGATCCGCGCCGCGATCGCCCACAAGCCCAAGGGGCACGATTTCAGGATCGACCGCCCGGGCGCCGCGCCGGCGGTCATGCGCACCATGTCGATGACCGGAGGCTGAGATGGCGGTCGTAAAATTGTTCGGCACGATCGGCGACATCGCCGGCTGGTCCGAAGCCCGGCTCGACGGCGCCACCCTGGGCGATATCAAGGCCGCCGCGGCCCGCGACAATGCGCGCCTCGCGGAGCGGCTCGATCATCCGTCCACCCTGGTCATCCTCAACACCGCCCTGACCCCTTACAGCCTCCGCAGCGACGCGCTCGCCATCGCCCCCGAGGACGAGGTGGCCTTCGGCTCCCCGGTCGGCGGCGGCTGAGCCATGATCCGCATCACCCAGGATCCGATCGACGCGGCCGAACTGCTGCGCGGCTTCTGCCAGGACCGTCTCGACACTGGGGCGGTGGTCTCCTTCACCGGCCTGACCCGGGGCCGCACGGGCGACCGCACGGTCGACGCCCTGACCCTGGAAGCCTACCCCGGCTTCACCGAGCGGGTGATGGAAGAGATCGAGGCCGACGCCCGTGCCCGCTTCGACATCCAGGACGCCCTGACCGTGCACCGCTGGGGCACCATCGCGGTGGGCGAGCCGGTGATCTTCGTCGCCGTCGCCGCCGCCCATCGCCGCTCCGCCTTCGAGGCCGCCGACTTCCTGATGGACCATTTCAAGACCCGGGCGCCGTTCTGGAAGCGGGAGGACGGCCCCGACGGCCGCCGCTGGATCGAGCCCCGCGACCAGGACCACGCCGATCTGACCCGCTGGGCCGAGGAGACTCCATGACCGACCCGCTCGCCGACCTGCAGCCCCCCGCCCCCGGCGGCCGCCTCGTCGACCTCCCCTTCACCCCCGTACGGATCGCCGTCCTGACGATCTCCGACACCCGCGACGAGGAGAGCGACACCTCCGGCAAGATCCTCGCCGACCGGATCGTCGAAGCCGGCCACAGCCCCGTCCTGCGCGACATCGTGCCCGACGACGTCGAGGCCATCCGGGCCCGGGTCCGGAGCTGGATCGCGGACGGCGCGGTGGACGTCGTCATCACCACGGGCGGAACCGGCCTGACCGGCCGTGACGTCACGCCCGAGGCCCTGGAGCCCCTGTTCGACAAGCGGATCGACGGCTTTTCAGTCATCTTCCATCAGGTCAGCTACCAGACCATCGGACTGTCGACCCTGCAGTCGCGGGCGACGGCCGGCCTGATCGACGGCGTCTTCGTCTTCTGCCTGCCGGGCTCCAACGGCGCGGTCCGCGACGGCTGGGACAAGGTCATCCGCTGGCAACTCGACAGCCGTCACAAGCCCTGCAACATGGTCGAACTGATGCCCCGGCTGCTGGAGCGGTGATGTCGGATCCGAACGCGCCGCCCGGGACGGACCTGACCCATATCGACGCCGACGGCCGCGTCCGCATGGTCGACGTCTCGGACAAGGCGACGACGACGCGCGAGGCGACGGCGCACGGCCGCATCCTCATGGCCCCCGAGACGCTCGCCCTGGCCCTGTCGGGCGGCGGCAAGAAGGGCGACGTCCGCGCCGTGGCCGAGATCGCCGGCGTCATGGCCGCGAAGCGCACGTCCGAGCTGATCCCGATGTGTCATCCCCTGATGCTGACCTCGGTCAAGGTCTCCGTCCGGCCGAGCGAGGACGGCTCGGGTCTTGAGGCGACCGCCACGGCGCGGACCCAGGGCCAGACCGGGGTCGAGATGGAGGCCCTGACGGCCGCGTCCGTCGCCCTCCTGACCCTCTACGACATGCTCAAGGCGGTCGATCGCGGCATGGTCATCACCGGCCTCGGCCTGCTGATGAAGTCCGGCGGGGCCTCCGGCGACTGGAGGCGGGCATGAGCCTGCCGTCGGTCGAGACCGCCCGTGCGACCATGCTGGCGGGGATCGGCCCGCTGGGCACGGAGGCCATGCCGCTGATGGAAGCGGACGGCTGTTGGCTGGCTGAACCCGTCACGGCGGGACGCGACCAGCCGCCGTTCCACGCCTCGGCCATGGACGGCTGGGCCGTGCGCGGCGCCGACGTCCGGCCGGATGCGCGGCTCGTCGTCGTCGGCGAGAGCGCGGCAGGCCACGACGCCGGTCTGACGGTCGAACCCGGCGAGGCCGCCCGCATCTTCACCGGGGCGGCCCTGCCCCCCGGCGCCGATCGGGTGGTGATCCAGGAAGAGGCCCGATGCGACGGCGGCACGGTCGTCCTGGCGGCCGCCCCGGACGCCCCCACCTGGGTCCGCCCGCAAGGCTGCGACTTCCGCGCCGGTCAGGTCCTGCTCGAGGCAGGAACGCGCCTCAACCCCTGGCGTCTGGCCCTCGCCGCCTCGGCGGGCCGCGCCACGGTGACCTGCCGCCGTCGCCCCGTGATCGCCCTGCTGTCGACCGGCGACGAACTGGTCGCGCCTGGATCGGCCGCCGGTCCGCACCAGATCTACGACGCCTGCGCCCCGGCCCTGGCCGCCTTCGTCCGGCGCAGCGGCGGAACGCCTGTCCACCTCGGCCCGGCCCGGGACGACGAGGCCTCGATCCTTGCCGCCATCGACAGCGGAGCCTTCGATCTTCTGGTGACGGTCGGCGGCGCCTCGGTCGGCGACCACGATCGCGTCAAGCCGGCGGTCCGGTCGATCGGCGGCGTGCTTTTGGTAGAGGGCGTGGCCGTGCGTCCCGGCAAGCCCGTCTGGTTCGCGCACCTGGCCGATGGTCGCCCGTTGCTGGGCCTCCCCGGCAATCCCGCTTCCGCCCTCGTCTGCGCCGAGCTGTTTCTGGCACCTCTGATCGCCGCCCTCCAGGGCGGGTCGGCGGATGTCGAGACCGTCCCGGCGGTTCTAGAGGGTCCGCTCGCTGCGAACGGAGCGCGCGAACACTATATGCGCGCCGTCCTCACGACGGGGTCCGACGGCGTCCGTCGCGTGCGTCCGATGACCGACCAGGACTCGTCCCTGGTCACGGTCATGGCCGCCGCCAACGGGCTCGTGCGCCGCCTTCCCGGCGCCCAGGGGCTTCAAGCCGGTGCGGACGTCGGGGTTCTAATTCCCGCACGCTGAGGTGCCTCAGGCGAACCGGCCTAGTCCGGAAAGCTGGACGCGGCGCTCTCGCCGACAGAACCCCACCTATAGACCGTTTTGGTCATAGGCCCGTCGACACGCGTCGATGTTCGGCCAATTGTCCCGGATCCAGCCCGTGAATCCTTCGAGCGCAGGCAGCATGCTCGCGCCCATCTCGGTCAGTTCGTATTCGACGCGCGGCGGCACTTCCGGAAAATAGTGCCGCACCAGAAGGCCGTCCCGCTGGAGATTGCGCAGGGTAAGGGTCAGCATCCGCTGGGTGATGCCTTCGATCCCGGCCTTCAGCTCCGAGAAGCGCAGACGATGGCCCTGCGCCACCGCCAGATGCGACATCACCAGGATCGTCCACTTGTCGCCGAGCCGGGCCAGGACGCTATTGGGCGCGCAGGCGCGAAACCGGGGGCCGTCGGCCGTCTCCTCATAGGACCGGCCGTGAATGGACTTGAGCGTCGGTGTCACCGATGTGCCTTAGGCTTGAATTTGTGCCGTCTTCCGGCGCGTCTGCAGCGGTATATATGCGTAACCTTCAACGATGATGAGGGTTTTGCAATGACGAATTCAACGGGACCGATCCTAGTCTTTGGTGCCACCGGCCAGCAGGGCGGCTCGGTCGCCCGAGCCCTGCTCGAGGCCGGTCGCGCGGTGCGAATCCTGGCGCGCAATCCCGCAGCGCCCGCCGCCGAGGCCCTCCGCACCGCCGGCGCCAAGGTCTTCCAAGGCGATTTCGAGGACCCGGCGTCGATCCGGCGGGCGATGCAGGGCGCCGACGGCGTCTTCAGCGTCCAGACCAGTTCGCCCGGCGGCGAGATCACCGACGCCCAGGAGATCGCCTGGGGCATCCTCGTCGCCGATCTGGCGGCCGAATGCGGCGTGCGCCACCTCGTCTACAGCTCCGGCGCTGCGGTCGGAGATCGGCCGACCGGCATGGGCCATTTCGACAGCAAGATGCAGATCGAGGCGCACATCCGGGCCCTGCCCATCGCCGCGACCATCGTACGGCCAACGGTCTTCATGGAGATGCTGATGATGCCGGGCTTCGGCCTCGATGAAGGGCGCTTCAGCTTCTTCATGACGCCCGACCAGTCCATGGAGTTCATAGCCGTCGAGGACATCGGCAAGCTTGTCTCCGCAGTGTTCGCCGATCGCGAGCGGTTCGTCGGCCAGACCTTCGACATCGCCGGCGATCGCGCCACGGGTCGCGATCTCGAACGCGTTTTCAGCGCAACCGCCGGCCGGCCCATTCCCTACGCCCGGTTCAGTGACGAGGTGCTCGCGGCCAACCCCTTCCTTCAGAAGCTAACGGCGTTGCAGGACCAAGGGAGCCTCGCTGGATCGGCGGATCTGGACGCGCTCCGCGCCCTCGTCCCCGATCTGCTGTCCTTTGAGTCCTGGCTCGCCGGTTCGGGCAATCCCCAGTTCGTTGCGGCACTCAAAGCTTCGGGAAACTGGGCCTACAGCCAGTGAGGCACCCCCGCCCCCGGGCCTAAAGGTTGCCGACCGGACGCTGGTGTCCTTGAGTTTCGCCGTTTCGGTGCCCAGCCATCCGGACGTATACGACGATCCGGCAAAGGGAGTGGCTGAGATGCTGGCGCGGGTCGGACCGGTGAAACTGAGACTCCAGGTGATGAGCGCCCAGACCGGGGCCATGGGCCCGGGCAAGGCGGCGGTCCTGGAGGCGATCCAGACGCACGGCTCGATCTCCGGCGCAGGTCGCGCCCTGCGCATGAGCTACAAGCGCTGCTGGGCCCTGGTGGACGAGATGAACCGATGCTGGCGGGCGCCGCTGGTCACCGCCGTCCGGGGCGGGCCGACGCAAGGCGCCCTGCTGACCGAGGAGGGCGCCCGGGTGCTCGCCGCCTTCCGCGCGCTCGAACACCATCTGGCGGCGGCCACCCGGGACGACCCGGCCTATGCGATCTTGGTCGACAACCTGCGGGAAACGCCGCTTCCGGCGGCGACGGCCTGACAGCGCTCCGATGTTGTGGCGGATGCCCACCGATGTATATGGAGCGCTATAACGGCCCCACCGGCACCGGCCGTGTGCGGGCCGGGCGCGGACAGGCCGCGCTGCAGGATGATGGATGAGCGACTGGTACAGCGCCGGGCTTGAGGACGACATGCGCCCGCGCATGATCGCCGCCGGCGACCGCGGACAGCCCTTCGCCCTTATCACGATCACCGCGGCCGAGGGTGGTGGGCCGCGGGGCGTCGGGGCCCAGATGGTCGTCACCGCCGATGACATGGGCGGGTTCCTGTCCGGCGGGTGCATCGAGGCCGACGTGGCCCTGCACGGCCGGGAGGTCCTCTCGACCGGCGCGCCGAGGCGCGTCGTCTATGGGCGCGGCAGCCCCTATGTCGACACCCGCCTGCCCTGCGGCGGCCGGCTCGATCTTCTCGTCGAAGCCATCGCGCCGGACGATCCGGCCCTCGAAGCGCTCAGACGGGCGCGTGATGATCGGCGGCTCGTCACCCTCCTCTCCGACGGCGAGCGCCGCGCGGTCGTGAACGGCCCGGCGGAGCATCCCGACCGGCTGCGCGACTATGTCCCTGTGCAGCGCCTGGTGGTGATCGGCTCGGACGCCTTCGCCCTGGCCATGGCCGCGGCGGGTCAGGCCCAGGGCTGGGAGGTCACCCTGGTCCGCCCCAAGGGCCCCGACACCCCGCCGCCGCTGGCCATCGATTACCGACGCGACGATCCCGCCGCCGCCCTGTCCGCGCTCGAACTGGACCGATGGACCGCCGTCGCCGTGGCCACCCATGACGCCGATCTCGACCACGAGGCCCTTACGACGGCGCTTCGACAGGACACCGGCTATGTCGGGGTGCTCGGGGCGAGACGACGTCTGCCCGAACGTCTGGCGCGTCTGGAGGCGGAGGGGGTGACGCCCGAGGCCCTGAAGCGGCTGCATGCCCCGATCGGCCTGCCGATCGCCGCGCGCGCCCCGCACGAGGTCGCTGCGGCCGTCATCGCCGAGATCATCGGCGCGCGGGCGTGAGCCGGCATGCGCTGGTCCTGGCCGGGGGCGCGGGGCGACGGTTCGGCGGCGCCAAGCTCCTGGCCGACTGGCGCGGGCGACCGCTGGTGGTGTGGGCGGTCGAGATCGCGCTGGCGGCGCCGGTCGACGGCGTGGTCGTCGTGGTCGGGAGCCGCGCCGCGGAGGTTCGTTCCGCCCTCGCCGACCTGAGCGATCCGAGACTGGGGATCGTGGAGGCTGCGGACTGGGAGGACGGGCTGTCCGCCTCCCTGAGGTGCGGGGTCACGGCCTTGCCCCCGGAGGCTGCAAGCCTGGCCATCTTCCTGGGCGACATGCCCCTCGTCGACCCCGCCTCGGTCGGCCCCCTGATCGACGCCGTCGAGGCCGGGGCGGTCGCCGCGCGCCTCGACCACGCCGACGGCCCGGCCCATCCCATCGTCTTCGGACACAGCCTTTTTCCGGACCTGCTGCGAACCCGGGGCGATCGGGGGGCGCGGCCCCTGCTGATCGATCGCGACGCCGTCGCCGTCTTCACGACCACGGACGACGGGGCCGTGTTCGACGTCGATCGCCCGGAGGATCTCGGCCGTCAGGCCGGGCGATGAACAGACCGGTACGCGACCAAGGTTGTCGGCGCGAGGATCAGGCCGTCGCCGGCAGTCGGTCCAGATACTTGTCCATCGTCAGCGGATAGTCACGGATCCGGACCCCGGTTGCGTTGTAGACCGCGTTGGCGATGGCCGCGCCGACGCCGCACAGGCCGAGCTCGCCCACCCCCTTCGCCTTCATCGGCGAGGACTTGTCGTCCACCTCGTCGAGAAATATCACCTCCTGATCGGGAATATCGGCGTGGACGGGCACCTCGTAGCTGGCCAGATCGTGGTTGACGAAAAAACCGTGCCGCTTGTCGACGGCCAGCTCCTCCATCAGGGCGGCCCCGACGCCCATGGTCATGGCTCCGATGACCTGGCTTCGCGCCGTCTTCGGGTTCAGGATCCGACCGGCCGCGCAGACGGCCAGCATGCGTCGGATGCGCGTCTCGCCGGTGAAGCGATCGACCCCTACCTCGACAAAATGCCCTGCGAAGGTGGACTGCTGATACCGTTCGGACAGGTCACCGAACTCGATGAAGTCCTCCGCCACCAGCGGCCCGTCGGACGCCGTCGAGGCCAGGGTGACATTGCGACGACCCGCCCGGACGCGGCCGCCGGTGAAGGTCGCGTCGGCGGGATAGCCCAGCTTCTGGATGATCTGCTCGCGCAGCTTCATACAGGCCGCATAGACCCCGGCGGTCGAACTGTTGGCACCCCATTGCCCGCCCGAGCCCGCCGCGGCCGGGAAGTCGGAGTCGCCCAGCTTCACTACCACCCGGTCGACGTCGATCCCCAGGGTCTCGGCCGCCGTCTGGGCGACGATCGTATAGGTGCCAGTGCCGATGTCGGTCATGTCGGTCTCGACGGTGACGATGCCCTGGCCGTCCAGCCGGATCCGGGCCCCGGACTTCATGACGGTGTTGTTGCGGAAGCCCGCCGCCATGCCGAGCCCGACCATCCAGCGTCCGTCGCGCACGCTCGCCGGGGTCGGATTACGGCGCGACCAGCCGAACCGCTCCGCGCCGGTCTCCAGACAGGTGACGAACTGGCGGGTCGAGAACGGCCGCTCCGGCTTCTCCGGATCGACCTGGGTGTCGTTCAGGATGCGGAACGCCACCGGATCCATGTTCAGCTTCTCCGCCATTTCGTCCATGGCGATCTCCAGCGCCATCAGGCCCGGGGCCTCGCCCGGCGCGCGCATGGCGTTGCCTTCGGGCAGGTCGAGGACCGCCAGTTTCTGCGACGTCATCCGGTTGGCCCCGGCGTAGAGCAGCTTGGTCTGCTGGGTCGCCACCTCGGTCTGGCCGCCCTCCAGGTCGCCGTTCCAGCTCTCGTGGCCGATCGCGGTGATCCGTCCGTCCCGCTCGGTGCCGATGCGAATCCGCTGGATCGTAGCCGGCCGGTGCGTGGCGTTGTTGATCATCAGCGGCCGCTGCATCGCCACCTTGACCGGCCGGCCCGCCGCCTTCGACGCCAGGGCGGCCATAACGGCGTCCGACCGCACGAACAGCTTTCCGCCGAACCCGCCGCCGATATAGGGCGAGTCCAGCCGGACGTTCTCGGGCGGAATGCCGAAGATCTTGGCGATCTCGCCCTTGCCCCAGGCGATCATCTGATTGGACGTCCACAGGGTCAGCTTGTCACCCTCCCACGACGCCATGGTCGCCATCGGCTCCATCATCGCGTGGCTGTGGTCGGGGGTCGTATAGGTCTCGTCCAGGGTGACGGGCGCGGCGGCGAAAGCGCCCGCGAAATCGCCTGCCGACGATTGTTCGGGGCCCCCTTTCGGATCGCCCGCGCCGGGCTTGGCCGCCTCCAGGTCGAAGGCACCCTTGGCCTTCACATAGTCCGCTTTGACCATTTCGGCCGCGGCCCGCGCCTGCTCGAACGTCTCCGCCACGACCACCGCGATCGCCTGGTGATAATGCTGAATATCGGGGCCGCCCAGAAGCTTGGCGGTGTTGTAGTCGCCCTTGCCGACCGTCCCGGCAGTCTCGGCCGTCACGACGGCCAGAACGCCCGGCGACGAACGGGCCTCGTCCGTGCGCAGGCGACGAATCCGTCCCTTGGCGATCGTCGCGCCGACGATATAGCCATAGGCGGGCCGGGCCTGAACATCGTGGCGTTCATAGGCGTAAAGCGCCCGCCCCGTGACCTTCAGGGGGCCGTCGATCCGGTCGATCGGCTTGCCCACCACCTTCAGCTGGTCGATCGCGTTCTGGCCCGCCGGCGTGTCGAACTTCATCGCCCTATCCTCTCGCGTCGCTGATGACGGCGGCGAGCGTCCGCTCCGCCAGGGTCACCTTGAAGGCGTTCTCGTGCGTCGGCTTGGCGTCTGCCAGGGCGATCGCCGCCACGGCCTTGGTGCCCTGGGGCAGGGCCGCCTCGGCCGCCTCGACGCGCCAGGGCTTGTGCGCCAGACCGCCGAAGGCGACCCGGCCGGTCCCGTCCCGCTGGAGAACGGCCGCCACCGAAACCACGGGGAAGGCGTATGACGCCCGGTCGCGGACCTTGCGGTAGACATGAAGGCCACCGAGGGGCCGCGGCAGGGTCACGCCCGTGATCAGGTCGCCGGGCGGCAGGACGGTATCGATGTCCGGTCGGTCCTCCGGAAGACGATGGAATTCGGCCATCGGTATGGTCCGCGTGTCTCCGGCGGCATTCACCGTTTCGACCTGCGCATCCAGCACCCGCATGGCGATGGCCATGTCGCCGGGATGGGTGGCGATGCAGTGGTCGCTGACGCCGATGACTGCCAGCTGGCGGCTGAAGCCGCCGATGGCCGAACAGCCCGACCCGGGCTCGCGCTTGTTGCAGGCCTGGGCGGTGTCGTAGAAATAGGGACAGCGCGTCCGCTGGAGCAGGTTGCCGGCCGTTGTCGCCCGGTTCCTCAACTGACCGGAGGCCCCGGCCAGCAGCGCGCGGCTGAGAACGCCATAATCGCGCCGAACGCGCGGATCACCCGCAAGGTCGGCATTGGTCACCAAAGCGCCGATGCGCAGCCCGCCTTCCGGCGTCTCCTCGATCGTGTCGAGCCCCAGCGCCCCCACGTCGATCAGATGCTGCGGCGTCTCGATCTGCAGCTTCATCAGGTCGAGCAGGTTGGTGCCGCCGGCGATGAATTTCGCGCCCGGTTTCGCGCGCGCCGCCAGGGCCGCCGCCGCCGGGCTCGTCGCGCGCTCGTAGGTGAAGGGTCTCATGCCCGGGTCCCCGCGACGTCGGCCATGGCGTCGGCGATATTCGAATAGGCCCCACAGCGACAGATGTTGCCGCTCATCCGCTCGCGCATCTCCTCGGTGGAGGCGCGGGGACGCTCGGTCAGGCTGGCGGAGACATGGCTGGGCAGACCCTTGCGGATTTCCTCCAGCACGGCGACGGCCGAGCAGATCTGGCCCGGCGTGCAATAGCCGCACTGATAGCCGTCATGTTTGATGAAGGCCGCCTGCATGGGGTGCAGATCGTCCGGCGTGCCGAGGCCCTCGATGGTCGTCACCTTCGCGCCCTCGTTCATCACGGCCAGGCTCAGGCAGGAGTTGATCCGCTGGCCGTCGACGATGACGGTACAGGCCCCGCACTGGCCGTGGTCGCAGCCCTTCTTGGTGCCGGTCAGCTGCAGATGCTCGCGCAGCGCATCCAGAAGGGTGGTCCGGGTGTCCAGCTCCAGGGTGCGATCGGTCCCGTTCACCTCGAGCGACACGGTCATCAGGCTGGGCGCCGCGTCCGGCGACGACGTCTGGGCCCCGGCCGGCGACACGGTGGCCATCGCCGCGCCCGCGCCTCCCACCATCAGGACACCGCGGCGTGAGAGATCGAGTTCGCCGACCATAGCGGCCTCCGTGGTTTGCAGGTCAGCGCCACCGTCCGAAGACGGTCGAGCGCGCGCGTTTGCGTTAGGACTAGGCAATCCGGACGGCCCGCTTGCGTTCCCGGTCGCATCAAGATTTCGATGACGCGGTAACTGGCGATCGCCGGCCGCTCCACCGTTATAGCCTGCGAACTATATCGCTCCGCCCTCGGCTATACTTGCCGTTCAGGATCGCTCATGGCCGCGGCGCGGACCGACGGTCCCGCAAGGCACCGTCGCCGGCGGGCTGCGCTAGGCGGGCGGGTCGGGGAACCAGGTCGTCTGGCGCGCGCCGCCCGCGCCGCCCCAGGCGATGACCCATCCCCCGCCGAGCCGTCGCAGCCGGGTTTCGCCGTCCAGGCTCAGGGGCGGCGGCTCGAACGTGGCGTTCCCGACCTGGACGGGTGCGCCCGCGGCCCCGCTGACGCTCGTCGTCCATCGGCCCATGGCATCGGTCGCCACAGGCCGGCCCTGCGCCATTCCGACCGACACCTCCGACTGCGGGGCGCTGCGCCCCGACAGCAAGGTCGCCCGGCCGTCGGTGTCGATCGCATCCAGGGCCGGGGCCGGCCCCAGGCGTCGCGTCGGCGCGCCGATGGCCAGCAGGGCGATCGGCCCGCGCGGGTCCGCCGCGACCAGCAGCCTGTAGGGCGCCGGATAGGCGATCTGACCGACCTGCGCCTTCACATCCAGGACTACATCCTGGGTCCAGGCCGGGATGCGCACGTCGAACCGGCCGCCCGCGTCCGCCCCGGCGGCATAGGCCACGCCGTCCGCTCCGGTCAGAACGACCCGGCCCAGCGGCTCGGTCCGTCCGCCGACCACCAGCATGCCGCCGGTGCGGATGACGCCTTCGACCCGCGGGCTGGAGGCCCATCCGTCGGGCACGGCTGCGACGTCCGGGCGGGTTTCTGACCCTTTCCCACAGGCGCCGAGCGCGAGGACCACGCCGATCACCGGCCAAATTCTAAAGGGTCGTTTCATCCGGCTCGCCGCGACTATAGGACTGCCTTCCCGATAGCCTGTCCACCGACCGACTGTCTCGCATCGCCTGACCCCAGAGAAGCCATGAGCGTTCCCGAACCCCGCATCGCCGCTTTCGACGGCCCCTCCGTCTGCCTGTTCTGCGGCTCTTCGGACGCCGCCGACCCGAAATACACCGCCGCGGCCGCGGCTTTCGGCCAGGCCGCCGCCCGGGCGGGCTGGCGGCTGGTTTATGGCGGCGGGGGCGTCGGGTTGATGGGGGCCTCGGCCCGCGCGGCGCACGCGGCCGGAGGTCGGGTCCTGGGCGTCATGCCCGCCTTCCTGCGCAGCCGCGAACGTCTATTCGACGAGGTCGAGACACTGGTCGTCACCTCGATGCACGAACGCAAGCAGATCATGTACGATCAGTCCGACGCCTTCGTCGTCGCCCCCGGCGGGATCGGCACGCTGGAGGAGGTGGTCGAACTGCTGTCGTGGAAACGGCTCGATCTGCACGGCAAGCCGGTCATCTTCCTCAACATCGACGGGTTCTGGGATCCGTTCTTCGCCCTGATGC
The DNA here is from genome assembly GCF_002002865.1 of Brevundimonas sp. LM2. Taxonomy (NCBI): domain Bacteria; kingdom Pseudomonadati; phylum Pseudomonadota; class Alphaproteobacteria; order Caulobacterales; family Caulobacteraceae; genus Brevundimonas; species Brevundimonas sp. LM2. The sequence continues at coordinate 2,181,066 of NZ_CP019508.1, forward strand.
GGCACAGCGTCGCCACCGGCTTCACCCCGTCCTCCTTCCTCGAGGCCTGGACCGTCGCCGACACCGTCGAGGACGTCATGGCCCAGATGATCCCACCGGCGTCGGCGATGCCGGCCCGGGCCCCCTTGAAACATGATCAGCGATAAGTGATCATCGCTCAGTCATCGGTGGCCCTGGCGCGGACGTCCATCTGCTTTGAAAACGCGGGTTGACAGTTTCTTTTCAATACGCACTATTCCCGGCGCTGACGTCTCGGGCCGATCGGCCCAGCCCAAACCCTGGAGCCCACCCATGCGCGCTGTCCTGTTCACCGCCGCCCTTCTGCTCGCGCCCGCCTCGGCGAGCCTGGCCCAGTCGGCGCCCTCCAATGCCTTCACTGTTCAGGACGTCGCCAAGACGCCCCGCGCGCCCCTGCTGCTGGACGGCGTCAACTGGCGCTGCAACGCCGAGAATATCTGCACGGGTGCCGGCACGCCGTCGCAGCCCGCGCCCCGCGCCTGCCGTCGTGTGGCCCAGCGTCTCGGCACGCCCCTGGCCAGCTTCACCTACCGGGGCACGACCTTGAGCGCCGCGGACCTGGCGACCTGCAACCAGGCCGCCGCCGGCTGATCGTCTCGAACCGTCGCCCCGACCCGCGTCGGGGCGACGCGCTGCGTCAGGCGACTTCGCCGCGCAGACGCTGCTCGATCCGCGCGCGTCCGATCAGCGGCACCAGCGTGGCCATGTCCGGCCCGTGCGCCTCGCCCGTCAGGATGTGCCGCAACGGCATGAACAGGGCCTTTCCCTTGGCCCCCGTCGCCGCCTTGACGGCCGCCGTCCACAGCGACCAGGCGTCGGCCCCGATCGTCTCCGGCAGCACCGCCAGGGCGGCCGCCGCGAAGGCGGGATCCTCGATCACCGGCGTCACCGGGCCCCGCACCATCCGGGCCAGATCGACCACGTCGCCGAACTTGGACAGATTGGCGCGCACCCCGTCCCAGAAGGCCTCGCCCAGGTCGCAGTCCAGGGCCGCCAGCCGATCCTGCGCCGCCGCATAGGGCATGGCATGCAGGGCCTGGGCGTTCAGCCGGTCCAGATCCTCGGTGTCGTAGCGGGCCGGAGACCGCCCCATCTTGTCGAAGCTGAAGCCCTGACCCAGGGCCTCGACGCTGTCGGCCACCTCCAGCGCGTCAGAAGTCCCGATCCGGCCCAGGTGGCTGGTGATGGCGATCGGCTCATAGCCCTGGTCGCGCATGTCGGCGACCGACAGCGACCCCAGTCGCTTGGACAAGGCCGCCCCGTCGGCCCCGACCAGCAGCGGCATGTGGGCGAAGTTCGGCACCGTCGTGCCCAGGCCGGCGGCGATCAGGGCCTCGAAGATCTCGATCTGGGCCCCGGTGTTGGTCGTGTGATCTTCGCCCCGGATGACGTGGGTGATGCCCATGTCGATGTCGTCGACGACCGACGGCAGGGTGTAAAGATACAGGCCGTCCTCGCGGATCAGGACCGGGTCGGACATGGAGGCGGTGTCGACCTCGGCGTGGCCGCGCGACAGGTCCTCCCAGGCGACGCGGCGACCGTTGAGCTTGAAGCGCCAGTGCGGCTTGCGCCCCTCGGATTCAAAGGCGGCCTTCTCCTCATCCGTCAGGCTGAGCGCGGCGCGGTCGTAGATCGGCGGCAGCCCGCGCGACAGCTGCACCTTGCGGCGGCGGTCCAGCTCTTCGGACGTGTCCCAGGCCGGATACAGTCGCCCCGCCGCCTTCAGCCGCTCGGCCGCGTCGTCGTAGCGGTCGAACCGTTTCGACTGGTTGTAGCGCTCGTCCCAGACCAGCCCCAGCCAGGTCAGGTCGTCCTCGATCCCCTGTTCGAACGCCGGCGTCGACCGGGCCAGGTCGGTGTCGTCGATGCGCAGCACGAACGACCCGCCCTGCCCCTTGGCGAACATCCAGTTGACCAGGGCGGTGCGGACATTGCCGACGTGCAGCTTGCCGGTGGGGGACGGGGCGAAACGGACCTTGATGGACATGGAAACGACGACCTTGAAGACGGGGCGCACAGGTCGGTCACGCCGCCCGCCAAGTCAAGGACACCGACGCACCCCTCGCGCCGCGCTTTTGGGCTTCCCGCGCAACGATCTTGCGGCATAAGGCGGGGATGACCGCCCCCGCCACCCTCACCGTCGACCTGGATGCCTTGGCGCACAACTTCCATGCCCTGGAAGCCGTGACGGGCGTCGAGGTCCATCCGGTGGTCAAGGCCGATGCCTATGGCCTTGGGGCCGTTCCCGTGGCCCGGCGGCTGATGAGCGAAGGCGCGCGGACCTTCTTCGTCGCGCGTCTGGCGGAAGGGCTGGCCCTGCGTGAGGCGCTCGATGCCGAGCCTCTCATCTATGTCCTGGACGGCTGCGTCGGCGATGCCGCAGCAGTCCTCAAGGCCGCCGATCTGCGTCCCATCCTGAACCACGGCGAACAGCTTGCGGCCTGGCGGGCGGCGGGGGGCGGCCCCTGCGGCCTGCAGATCGACACCGGCATGAACCGCCTGGGCTTCCGGGTGGAAGACGCGCCGGAGCCGTTCAAGGGTCTGGCCCTGGTCATGAGCCATCTGGCCTGCGGCGACGATCCCGCCCAGCCGATGAACCGCCGCCAGCGCGACGCCTTCGCCGGGGTCGGCGCCCGCTATCCGGGCACGGTGCGGTCGTTCGCCAATTCCGGCGGCTGTTTTCTCGGCCCCGACTTTGGGTTCGACGCGGTACGGCCTGGGATCTGTCTCTACGGCGGCGGCCCCGAAGGGCGACCGGATACCCGCCTCAAGGCCGTCGCCACCCTGGGCGCCGAGATCCTTCAAATCCGCGACGTGCCCGCTGAGGAGAGCATCGGCTATTCGCGCGGCTTTGTCGCCGATACGCCCCGCCGCATCGCCACCTGCGGGGCGGGCTATGCCGATGGAGTCCTTCGCAGCACCTCCCCGGATGGCCAGGTCTGGGTGGCGGGCACGCTGCGCCCGGTCCTGGGTCGCGTCTCGATGGATGTGATCGCGGTGGACGTGACGGGTCTGGACGTGGCGCTGGGCGACAGCGTCGAGCTGTTCGGCCCGAACCGGTTGCTGGACGAGGCGGCGAAGGCGGCCGGGACGATCGGCTACGAGCTGCTGACGTCGGTTACGGCCCGTGTGCCGCGGCTCTACGTCGGTTGATCCACCGCCTCTCCCTCCCCTTTATGGGGAGGGACGACCGCGCAGCGGTCCCTCCCCATGAAGGGGAGGGAGAAAAGGCGAGTGCCGCTCAGCCGTCATCCACTCTCGCCCCGATCCGCCCGAGAACAACGAAGCACGTCAAAATCGGTCGTAGCCGTCTTGCCTCCCCCTGCCCTGCCGCGCCTGACTCCTGTAACCCCCTCCCCATGGCCAGAGACGGTGCGATCTATGTTTGTCAGTCCTGCGGGGCGGTGCACGGCAAGTGGGCCGGTCAGTGCAATGCCTGCGGCCAGTGGAACACGATCGTCGAGGAGAGCCGCGCCACCCCGCCGGGAGCCCTGAAGCCGGCCGGCAATGCGAGGGCGCGGGGGCTGCAGTTCGAGTCCCTGCTGTCCGAGACGCCCGAGCCGCCGCGCATCGTCACCGGCGTCACCGAATTCGACCGCGTCTGCGGCGGGGGCGTTGTGCCGGGCTCGGCCATCCTGCTCAGCGGCGATCCCGGCGTGGGCAAGTCGACCCTGCTGCTGGACGTGGCAGGGCGCGCCGCCCTGGCCGGGGCCCGGGTGGCCTATATCTCCGGCGAGGAGGCGATCGAGCAGATCCGCGCCCGGGCCAAGCGGATGGGGCTCGAAAAGGCCCCGGTCCAGCTGGCCTCGGCCACGGCGCTCCGCGACATCCTCGGCACGCTGAAACGCGAGAAGTTCGACATCGTCATCGTCGATTCGATCCAGACCCTGTGGTCCGACGCCCATGAGGCCGGGCCCGGCTCGGTGACACAGGTCCGCGCCTGCGCCGGTGAACTGGTGCGCCTGGCCAAGTCCGGCGGTCCCGCCGTGGTCCTGGTCGGACACGTCACCAAGGACGGTTCGGTCGCCGGGCCCCGGGTGGTCGAGCATATGGTCGACGCGGTGCTCAGCTTCGAGGGCGAGCGCGGCTATCCGTTCCGCATCCTGCGCGCCGGCAAGAACCGCTTCGGGGCGACCGACGAGATCGGGGTGTTCGAGATGGGCGATTCGGGCCTGCGCGAGGTGGCCAATCCGTCGGCCCTGTTCCTCGGCGAGGGCAAGGACCGGGCCCCCGGCGCCGCCGTCTTCGCCGGCATCGAGGGCAGCCGGCCGGTGCTGGTCGAGATCCAGGCCCTGGTGTCCAAGTCGGCCTATGGCACGCCCCGCCGGGCGGTGATCGGCTGGGAGACCGGTCGTCTGGCCATGGTGCTGGCGGTGCTGGAGGCGCGCTGCGGCTTCGGCTTCGGCGATCAGGACGTCTATCTGAACGTCGCCGGCGGCCTGCGAATCAACGAGCCCGCCGCCGATCTGGCCGCCGCCGCCGCCCTGATCTCCTCGGCCACCGACATGCCTCTGCCCCAGGGCTGTATCGTCTTCGGGGAGATCAGCCTGTCGGGCGAGGTCCGCGCCGTCGGCCGCGCCGAGGCCCGGCTGCGCGAGGCCCAGAAACTGGGCTTCGACCAGGCCCTGTCCCCGCCGCTGATGGTCAAGGGCGGTGGCGTCCTGATCACAGGGATCAGTCGATTGACCGAAGCGGTCGAACGAATCTCCCAGAACAGGTATTGAGGTCAGATGCGGCGCACGAGAACTCAATGACCGGCTTCGACGGCTTCGCCCTCCTGGTCATCCTCGCTTCGGCCGCGGCCGGCTGGGTACGCGGCGGCACGCGCGAGCTGATCACCCTGCTCAGCTTCGTCCTTGCGGCCTTTTTGGCTCTGGTCACCCTGCCGCTGACCGCGCCCCTGGGCCGAGCCCTGATCGACCCGGACTGGGCCGGCTCCATCACCGCCGCCATCGCCGCCTTCCTCATTGTCTATTTCGGCATCCGCATCTTCGGCTCCATCCTGTCGAAACGCGCCCAGGCCCATCCGCAGCTCGGCGGCGTCGACCGGCTGGTCGGGATCCTGGTCGGGGCGGGCCGGGCCCTGGTGCTGCTGGGGGCCATCCACCTGGTCGTGGTGGCCGCCATGCCCGGCGAGCGGACCCCCCGCTGGCTCAGCGAAGCGACCCTGCGGCCGCTCAGCGCCGGGGCCGCGCGCGCCATCCAGATCATCCTGCCCGGCATCGGTCGCGGTGCCGACGCCATCAGCCCGGTGGTCGATTCGTCCGTTCGCCGAGGGTTTTCGGACGAACGTGCCTTGCCCCCGACCCAATCCGGCCCTACCTCGCGCCCCATCGCCCCCTAGTTCGTTTTCGCCTGTCATCGGAGCCCCGTCGATGCGCAGCCTGAGCCCCACCCTCGCTCATGTCATCCAGCCCCCGGTCGTCCACCGGGAGCATGTCCGCGACGCCGACGATGATCGTCCGCGCCTGGAATGTGGTGTGTGCGGCGTCTGGGGCGCCCTGGCGAACGAGGCGTCGGCCATCGTCGCCCTGGGCCTGCACGCTCTGCAGCATCGTGGTCAGGAGGCCTGCGGCATCGCCTCGGTCAACCAGACCCGGTTCCACACCGAACGCCACATGGGCCATGTCGGCGAGGCCTTCGGCGGTACCGACCTGCCGGAACGCATGCCGGGCACGGCCGCCGTCGGCCACACCCGCTATTCGACGGCGGGCGGCAGCTTCCTGCGAAACATCCAGCCGATGTTCGCCGATCTGGACCAGGGCGGCATCGCTCTGGGGCACAACGGCAACCTGACGAATTTCCACTTCCTGCGGAATCAGCTGGTTGGCGAGGGCTCGATCTTCCAGTCCACCTCCGACTCCGAGGTCATCCTCCACCTGATCGCCCGCAGCCGAAAGGCCAAGATCGTCGATCGCTTCATCGACGCCCTGGCGCGCATCGAGGGCGGCTATGCCCTGGTCGCCCAGACCCGCACCAAGATGATCGGGGCCCGCGATCCGCTCGGCATCCGGCCCCTGGTGCTGGGCCAGCTGGGCGACGCCTGGGTGCTGGCGTCCGAGACCTGCGCCTTGGACACGATGGGCGCGACCTTCGTGCGCGACGTCGAGCATGGCGAGGTGATCGTCATCGATCACGAAGGCCTGCGCTCGCTGAAGCCCTTCCCCGCTCGCGCCGCCCGTCCCTGCCTGTTCGAATACGTCTATTTCTCGCGCCCCGACAGCGTCGTGAACGGACGCTCGGTCTATGGCGTGCGCAAGCGCATGGGCGAGGGTCTGGCCCGCGAGTTTCCGATCGAGGCCGACGTCGTGGTGCCGGTGCCCGACTCCGGCGTCCCCGCGGCACTGGGCTATGCGCAGGAAAGCGGCATCCCTTACGAGATGGGGATCATCCGCAGCCACTATCTGGGCCGCACGTTCATCCAGCCCAGCCAGGGCGCGCGCCAGAAGGGCGTGGCCATGAAGCACAGCCCCAACCGCGCCGTGATCGAAGGCAAGCGGGTCGTGCTGATCGACGACTCGATCGTGCGCGGCACCACCTCGGTCAAGCTGGTCCGTGCCGTGCGCGCCGCCGGGGCCAAGGAGGTCCACCTGCGCTCGGCCAGTCCGCCGATCCTGTGGCCCGACTTCTACGGCATCGACATGCCCGAGCGGGACCAGCTGATCGCCGCCAACAAGACCATGGAGGAGATGCGCGACCTGCTCGAAGTCGATTCGCTGGGCTTCCTGTCCGTCGACGGCCTGTACAAGGCCATGGGAGAGACGGGCCGCAACGACGCCGCGCCCCAGTTTACCGATCACTATTTCACCGGCGACTATCCCACCCGTCTCGTCGATCGCGAGATCGAGGAGGGTGGCCGCGAGACCATCGGCCGGCAGTTGTCGCTGCTGGTGACGGCATGACCCACCGTCTCGGCTATTTCACGATCGACACCCCGGACCTCGACAAGGCGAAAGCCTTCTACTCGGCCCTGCTGGGCTGGACGTTCGAGGAGGCCAACTCCAGCCCGACCTACGCCCACGTCACGGCCACCGGCGCGCCCGGGGAGGTGCCGTTCGGCCTCCGCAAGGGCGAGCACAAGGACTTCGCCAACCTGTATGTGCAGGTCGACGACATCCAGGCCATGTGCGCCAAGGTTCATGCGCTGGGCGGTCGCGCCTCCATGCCGGCCCGGAGCGACACCGGCCTTTCGGTCCACGTCTGCGACGACCAGGGCGTCAGCATCAGCCTGTGGCAGCCGGCCCCCGGCCTGGTCGATTAGGCGCTTGGCCCGGGGCCACGCCCCGCGCTATCAGCCCGCATGATCGACGCCGCCCCCCTGAAAGACCGTATCGCCCTCGTCGTCGGAGCCTCGCGCGGCATCGGCTATGAGAGCGCCCTGGCCCTCGCGCGTGCCGGGGCCCATGTCGTGGCCGCCGCCCGGACCCAGGGCGGGCTGGAGGCGCTGGACGACGCCATCTATGCCGCCACCGGCCAGCACGCGACGCTCGTCCCGTTCGACCTCGTCGACGGCGGCGGCATCGACCGTCTGGGCGGCGCGATCTTCGAGCGGTTCGCCCGGCTGGACATCTGGGTCAATGCGGCGGCCACGCTCGGCGCCCAGGGTCTGACCCCGGTCAGCCACATCGATCCGCGGGGCTTCGCCAAGATCGAGAAGACCAATTTCACCGCCACCTACCGCCTGATCCGCTCGCTGGAGCCGCTTTTGCGCGGATCGGACGCCGGCCGGGTCATCCACCTGACCACCCGTTTGGCCCGCGAGCCAGAGGCTTTCTGGGGTCTGTATGCCGCGACCAAGGCCGGAGCCGAGGCCATGATGCTGGCCTGGGGCGATGAGATCGAGAGCACCCCGATCCGCGTCTGCGTCCTCGACCCCGGCCGCATGAGGACCCAGATGCGCGCCCAGGCCTTCCCCGGCGAGGACCCGCAGACCCTGCCCCATCCGTCCGAGCTTGGCCCCCTGATCGTCGAACTGGCCCGTCCCGACCTGACGCCGCCGATGAAGGTCAGCTTCAAGGACTGGTCGGCAGGCCTGCCGACCGCTGCCCTGATCTAGGTCAGCAACCGGTCGGCCACCGCCTCGCCGATCGCCAGCGAGCTGGTCAGACCCGGGCTCTCGATGCCGAACAGGGCCATCAGCCCGACCAGACCGTGCACCTCGACCCCATCCAGCTGGAAATCCGGCTGGGGCTCCCCCGGTCCGTGCAGCTTGGGGCGGATTCCCGCATAGTCCGGGGTCAACGCCCCATCGGGCAAGCCGGGCGAGAAGCGGCGGATATAGGCGGCGAATCCCTCGGCCTTGGCCGGATCGACCGAATAGTCCTCGGTCGCGACGTATTCCAGATCGGGCCCAAACACGGCCTGCCCGCCCAGGTCCTTGCGATAGTGGGTGCCCAGGGCACCCGGGATCGGCGGGGGATAGATCAGCCGGTCGAACGGGGCCTTGCCCATCAGCCGGAAATAGACCCCCTTGCCGAAGTGGCCGGCAGGAATGCGATCGACCGGAAAACCTTCGATCGACGCGGCGACGTCCTGCGCGCCAAGGCCTGGTGCCGTGACCAGCAGCCGCGCTGTCAGGCTCGCGCCTCTCTCCCCGCCTGCCGTGATCCGGAAACCGCCGCCCGGCAGGGGCTCGGCCCGCTCGAAAGGGGTGGAGACCACCACCGACCCGCCCGCGTCCTCGATCTCGCCCTGCAGCGACAGCATGTAGTCGTGGCTGGCGAAGATGCCGCTCTCGGGCGACAGGAGGGCGGCGTGGGCGGTCAGTTCCGGCTCCAGGGCCCGGGCTTGCGCGCCGCTCAGGTGAGCCAATCCCTCGACCCCGTTGGTGACCGCCTGTTCGAAGATGCGCTCGATCAGGACGACCTCGTCTTCCTGCGTCGCCACGACCAGCTTGCCGCATTTGCGATGATCGATCTTGTGGCTGTCCAGATAGGCATACAGCGCCCGCCGCCCCTCGACGCAGAGCCGCGCCTTCAGCGACCCGCTCGGATAGTAGAGCCCGCCGTGGATCACCTCGGAATTGCGCGACGACACGCCCTGGCCGATGTGCGGCGCCTTTTCGAGCACCAGCACGGTCAGTCCCCGCTTCGACAGGGCCCGGCCGCAGGCGAGGCCGACCGCCCCGGCTCCGACCACGACTGCGTCGAAGTCGAACTCGGTCACGGCTTCGGTCCGAACCGCCGCGCGGCCTCCGCCTCGAAACTGCCGATCAACAGCGACACGGCCCGCTCGAAATTGGCCTGAAGCGCGGCGTTCAACAGCGGCGACTTGAAGGCGAAGTCGATCATGAATTCCAGCCGGGTGCCCCTGGGGTCCTCATGGAACTCCCAGCGGTTCTTCAGGTGCCGGAACGGACCGCGCAAAAGTCCAACTTCGACCCGCGGCGCGTTGCGGTCGTGCCGGACCCAAGTGGAGAAACGTTCCTTCAGGAACGAGAACCCGACCTGCGCCTCCGCATCCAGCAGATCGACGCCGGGGGCCTCCTCGCGCCGGTTCCACACCCGCATCGACGTCACCCATTTGACGAACCGCGGATAGGACTCCACGTCCGCGACCATCTCGGCGAGTTGGGCGGGGGCGTAGGGCAGGATGCGGGTGACGCGGTGAACGGCCAAGCGGGCGTCAGCGTCCGGTCTGGGCCAGGCGCGCGGCCTTCAGCCGGGCGAAGTCATCGCCGGCGTGGTGCGACGACCGGGTCAGGGGCGAGGCCGAGACCATCAGGAAGCCCTTGGCCCGGGCGATGGCCTCATAGGCCTTGAACTCCTCGGGCGTCACGAACCGGTCGATGGCGGCGTGTTTGCGGGTCGGCTGCAGATATTGGCCGATGGTGATGAAGTCGACGCCGGCGGAGCGCATGTCGTCCATCACCTGCATGACCTCCTCCTTGGTCTCGCCCAGGCCGACCATGATGCCGGACTTGGTGAACTGGTTCGGGTCGCGCTCCTTGACCTGCTGCAGCAGCCGCAGGGAGTGGAAGTAGCGGGCGCCGGGGCGGATCTTCAGATACAGCCGCGGCACGGTCTCGAGGTTGTGGTTGAAGACGTCGGGCCGGGCGTCGATCATCACCTCGGCCGCCCCGTCCTTGCGCAGGAAGTCGGGCGTCAGGATCTCGATCGTGGTCAGCGGTGCCTGAATGCGAATCTGGCGCACGACCTCGGCGAAATGGGCGGCGCCGCCGTCGGCCACGTCATCGCGATCAACCGAGGTGATAACGACGTGGTTCAGGCCCAGCTGGGCGACGGCCATGCCGACCTTGGCCGGCTCTTCCGGGTCCAAGGCCTGGGGCAGGCCGGTCTTGACGTTGCAGAAGGCGCAGGCGCGGGTGCAGGTGTCGCCCATGATCATCAGGGTCGCGTGCTTCTGGCTCCAGCACTCGCCGATGTTCGGGCAGGCGGCTTCCTCGCAGACCGTGACCAGTCCCTTGGAGCGAACGATCTCCTTGGTGGCGTTGTACTGGCCCGATCCCGGGGCCTTGACCCGCAGCCAGTCGGGCTTGCGCAGCACCGCCGTCTCGGGCCGGTTCTGCTTCTCGGGGTGACGCAGCTCCGCAGGGGATCGCATCAGGGTGTCGATGAGGGTGACCATCGAGGCGGCCGGGCTCCAGCGGGGACAGGCCGGTATGTCGTCTTTCCGTCACCGGAAGGCAAGTCACGCCCTGTGTCGCAGTCCGTCGCTCGCGCCGCGTAACGCATCTTTTCATCGGGCGTCGGCTTAACTAGTTTGCCCCCTCAACAGCGAGAGGGCAGCGATAAGCTCTCCGGAGGATATGCGTGTTTCGACCTGGTCTTGATCCATCCGCGGGCGAAGAGTCCCTCTTCGACGCCCTGATCGCCGCCCGGTCCCGCTATGGCGACAAGGAGATTCTGGAGGATCAGGATCGCAAGCCCCTGACCTATACCGGTCTGATCCGCGCCGCCTTCGTGCTGGGGCGCAAGATCGCCGACATGACTCGGCCGGCCGAGCGGGTCGGCATCCTGTTGCCCGCCTCCATGGGAACGGTCGTCACCTTCTTCGGCCTGCACGCCTATGGCCGCGTGCCGGTGATGCTGAACTTCACCGCCGGCGAGCTGAACCTGAAGGCAGCGATCAAGGCCGCCGGGGTCAAGCGCATCCTGTGCGCCCGGCGCTTCGTCCAGCAGGCCAAGATCGACGACCTGATCGAGGAACTGGCGACGGTGGCCGAGTTCGTCTGGCTGGACGACGTCCGCGCCACCGTCGGCCTGCAGGACAAGCTGTTCGGCCTGATGGCGGGTTTGGCTCCCAAGCGGTTCCGCGTCGCGACGAAGCCCGATGACCCGGGCGTGGTCCTGTTCACCTCCGGCAGCTTCGGCGCCCCCAAGGGTGTGCTTCTGAGCCAGAAGAACCTGGTGGCCAACGCCCGTCAGGTGGCGACCCACATCCCGCTGGATCCGGCCTGGGTCATGTTCAACCCCTTGCCGACCTTCCACTGCTTCGGCCTGACCGGCGGCGTGATCCTGCCCTTGCTCAACGGGTTGAAGAGCTTCCAGTACCCCTCTCCCCTGCACGGCAAGCAGATCGTCGCCCTGCTGGCCGAGGTCAACACCGCCGTCCTGTTCGCCACCGACACCTTCCTGAACCAGTGGGCCCGGGTGGCCGAGCCCGACGACTTCCGCACCGTCCAGTTCGTGGTCGCCGGGGCCGAGCGGGTGCGCGACGAGACCCATCACCTGTTCAACACCAAGTTCGGCGGGGTGAAGCTGCTCGAGGGCTACGGCGCGACCGAGGCCGCGCCCGTGGTCGCCGTCAACCATCCCGACCGCAACCGTCCGGGCACTGTCGGCCAGCTGATGCCGGGCATGGAGGCGCGGGTCGAGCCGGTCGAGGGCATCACCGAGGGCGGCCGGCTGTATGTGCGCGGCCCGAACGTCATGGCGGGCTATATGACACCCGAGGACCCGACGAAGGTCGAGGCGTTGCACGGTGGCTGGCACGACACCGGCGACATCGTCGACCTGGACGCCGACGGCTACATCTCCATCCTCGGCCGGGTGAAGCGGTTCGCCAAGATCGGCGGCGAGATGGTGTCGCTGAGCGCCGTCGAGGGTCTGGTCCAGTCCGTCTGGCCGGAGGAAGGCCACGCGGTCATCGCTATCGCCGACAGCCGCAAGGGCGAGAAGCTCGTTCTGATCACCGAACGGGTCGACGCCGACGTCGGACAACTGGCCGAATGGGCCCGCGAGCACGGTGCCCCCGAGCTGGCCGTGCCCAAGAAGATCGTCAAGGTCGGCGAACTTCCGGTGCTGGGCACCGGCAAGACCGACTATGTCGCCATCCAGGCCTTAGTCGACGCGGCCGAGACGGCCTGACCCACCGGGCGCGAGGATTACGGCAGGCACTGGGTGGACCGACGGTTCTCGGGATCTACGTCTTCGGTAGAACCTGGACCAACCGCGGCAGGACGTCAGCGGCAAGCGGCCTGATCAGCCGATCCGCACGCCCGTCATCGAGATCGAACCACCCTCGATCACGTCGTTGAAGAAGCTGACGGCATCGCCCGGCTCGGCCTGGGCGGCGACGTAGAGCAGGGGCAGATAGTGTTCGTCGGTCGGGACACTCAGCTGGGCGTCCTCGGCCAGACCGACCCAGTCGATCAGGGCGTCGTGATCGCCGCGCTCCAGCGCCGACTTGACGGCCGCGTTGAACCCGGTCGCCCAGCGATAGGCCTCGCCGCCGTCCCGCTTCCAGGTCCGCAGATTGTGGACGAAGTCGCCGCTGCCGGCGATGACGATGCCCTCGTCTCGCAGCGGCTTAAGCCGCTTCGCCAGGTCGTAGTGGCCCCGCGCATTCAGATCGCGGTTCAGCGACAGCTGCACGACCGGCACAGCCGCGTCCGGCCACACATGAGCCAGCACCGACCACGTCCCGTGATCCAGCCCCCAGGCCTCGACCGGCTGCGCTCCCGTCAGGGCGGCAACGCGCGCCGCCAGCGCCGGCGACCCCGGGGCCGGATACTGGAACGCATGAAGCTCCGGCCCGAAGTTGCCGAAATCGTGGATGGTCTCAGGAATCGCCTGCGCCGTCACGCCCAGCCCTCGGGTCTCCCAGTGGGCCGAAACCATAACCACGCCGGCGGGCTTACCCAGATCACGCCCCACCGCGCGCCAGGCGTCCGCGTGCGGACCGCCTAGGGCGTTCATGGGGGAGCCGTGCCCGAAGAAGACCGCCGGCTGGCGCATGGATCAGGCCGCCAGCTTCTTGGCCAGACCGGCGATGTACTGGCCCTGGTGACGGGCGCCATCCAGCTCGTTGGCGCTGGGCTGACGCGAGCCGTCGCCGCCGGTGATGGTGGTCGCGCCGTAGGGCGAGCCGCCGGAGATCTCCTCAAGCGTCAGCTGGCCTTGGAAGGCATAGGGCAGGCCGGCCACGACCATGCCGTGGTGCATCAGCGTCTGGATCAGGCCGATCAGGGTCGTCTCATTGCCGCCGTGCTGGCTGGCCGAGGACGTGAAGGCCCCACCGACCTTGCCGACCAGCTTGCCCTGGAACCAGACGCCCCCGGTCTGATCCCAGAAATTGCGCATCTGGGCCGCGGCCGTGCCGAAACGGGTGCCCGCGCCGACGATGATGGCGTCGTAGTTTTCCAGCTCGTTGACGTTGGCCAAGGAAGCCTTCTGGTCCAGCTTGTAGTGCGACTGGATGGCCAATTCCTCGGGCACGGTCTCCTGCACGCGGCGAATGTCGACCGTCACGCCTTCCACCGAGGCCGCGCCTTCGGCGACGGCTTCCGCCATCTGTTCGATGTGGCCGTAGGTCGAGTGATAGAGAACCAGCACCTTGGTCATGGGACGCTCCTGTCAAATGCGATACTGCAACAACTGCGGTAGCAGATGTAGGGGTTCACTTGAGGGGCGCAAGGGCCTCAGGCCGTTTTCGATCCGACGATGGGACAGGCGGCCGCATAGAAGGCCGCGTCCGCCGGGACGCGGTGGCCGCGACCGGCCCGGAACCGGTGCTCGACCGCCATGGCCTGCTGCTCGATGTTGAGCGCCGTCCAGTCGCAGCGAGCCGCCGGATAGCCGTAGGCCGCCGGCCCGTCCCCGGCCTTCATCTTTCCGGCCAGCAGGTTGACGCCGCTCTGGGCCTGCCAGACGTGAACCATTTCGTGGATCAGCACGGCCTGAAGCGAGACCGGCGCGACGGAGAAATCCTCCGGCAGGCCGCGCGCCGGCCACAGGATCCAATCCCGACCGACCCAGTGGCCCGGCACGAAGGCCCGGTCGAACGGCCACGGCGTGCCCACCAGACGCACGGCATCCAGCGCCACGGTCTCGCCGAACTCTCCCCGGATCAGCCGCCGCTCCCCCGCCGTCAAGCCTCTCACGGCGTTCCGTACGGCGTGCTCGGGCCCACCCATTCCCAGTGCCAGGGCTCATAGAGATAGGGGACGAAGCCGAAGCGACCGGCGTTCTTGACCAGCCAGCGATAGGTGGCCCCCTGGCTCATGTGCAGGCGGCTGGCGGGGTGGGTGGAGTCCACCCCCATCCCCAGCAGTTCACCGACATACAGATCGACCGCCGTGCCGGTGCGGTGCGGTGAACAGACCGCGCGTCGCAGCCCATCGCAGTTGCCGGAGGCCGCGCAGCGGGCCGCGTCCGCCTCCGGATCGCGGAAACCGGAGAAGATCTGCAGCAGCTCGGGATCGTTTCGGACCTCCGGCACCTCGGCCCGCGCGGCGGCGACCAGGCGGCGATAGGCGTCCAGCACGTCGCGGCGCAGCAGCCGCGTCAGGCGATCGGCGTGTTCCTCGGACTCGACCAGATAGCCGAGCTCGCGGATCGGCGGCGGGTCGGGGCATTCGTCTCGGACCCGGGCCATGACGAAGGGTCTGCGTTCCTGAAGCAGGCCCCTCAGGATCTGAAAGGTTGGCTGGTCGAAGATGCCGGTCGCGGCCAGGCCATGGCGCGACTGGAACCCGGCCAGGGCGGCGGCGAAATCGGGCGAGTTGGCCGGACAGTCGGTCCCGATCTCCTGCTGCAACAGGGGCACGTAGGTCACCCAGCCCCACTCGGTGCTGCCGAACGGCGACCACTCCAGCGAATATTCCGAGATGGCATTGGCGAAGGCCGCGCCCGCCCATTGGGCCTGCTGGCTATCGCACCGCGCCTCGGCACGGGCGGGCGTCGTCAGGCCGAAGACCCCCGCCAGTATTCCGATCAGCACCGCCATCCGCATCGCCCCAGCAAGCCTCATGGGAGCGATCCAGGCAAGGCCCTCTTCCGCCGCGCCCAAGTCTGGCATGGTCGTCCGGCGCCGACTCAAGCCTCGCGGCGCGTCCAGGACCGCCGGATGACCGACGCCCCGCCCGCCCCCGCCCCGGGCCGCCGCTCCAACCGGGTGCTGGCCGCCTTCTCGGCCCCGGGCCTGCCCTATTCGGCGATCGGCCTGCCGCTGGCCGTGAGCCTGCCGGCCTTCTACAGCCAGTATGTCGGGCTGGACCTGGCGGCGGTAGGAACCGCCTTCCTGCTGGTCCGCTGCCTCGACATCTGTTTCGACCCCGTCGTCGGCTGGGGCATGGACCGGACGAAGTCCAAATGGGGGCCCTATCGGACCTGGATGGCGGCGGGGACGCCGATCCTGATGCTGGCCGTGGGGTTCATCTTCTATGTCCAGCCGGGCGCGGGGTTCGGATACCTGTTCGTCTGGCTGCTGGTGCTCTACGTCGGCTTCTCGATCACCACCCTGGCCCAGCTGGCCTGGGGCGCGGTCCTGGCGCCGCAGTACGACGAGCGCAGCCGGCTGTACGGCTGGTGGCAGTCGGCCAATATCGTCGGCGTCCTGATCGCCCTGTTCATCCCCACCATCGTGCTGCAGGCCGGCTGGGGCACCTATGAGGACGGGGTGCGGGCCATGGGGCTGTTCATCCTGATCAGCCTGCCGGTCACCCTGCTGGTCGCCGTCCTGATCGCGCCGGAGCCCCAGGTGGCGCGCGGCGAGACCCACGGCGCGCTCAAGGCCTGGATCGCCCTCTTCGCGCGGCCAGTGGTGCGCAAGGTGCTGTGGTGCGACCTGTTCCTGGGCATCGCGCCGGGCATCACGGGGGCCCTGCTGTTCTTCTATTTCGAGAGCATCAAGGGGTTCGACCGGGGCCAGAGCCAGATCTTCATGGTGCTGTATTTCGTCGCCGGCCTGATGGCGGCCCCGTTCTGGTCGTGGCTGGCGGTGCGGGTCGGCAAGGATCGCGCGCTGCAGATCGCCTCGATCGCCTTCGCGGCCCTGTACGCCCTGATCGGCTTCCTGCCGGCGGGGAACTTCACCGTCACGGCCATCGGCCTGTTCATCGCCGGTCTGCCCTATGCGGCCGGTCTGCTGCTGAGCCGGGCCATGATGGCCGACGTGGCCGACGAGGTGCGGCTGGAGACCGGCGAGGACCGGATGGGGCTGCTGTTCTCCTTCCTCAGCCTGACGACCAAGCTGGGCTATGCCATCAGCGTCGGCGTCCTGATCCTGCTGGCCTGGGTCGGGTTCGACCAGGCCCCGGGGGCGGCCAACAGCCCGACCGCCCTGACGACCCTGACCCTGCTGTTCCTGGCGCTGCCGACGGGGCTGCTGGTGCTGTCGGCCGTCGTGTTGAGAGCCTATCCCCTGACCGCCGCCCGCCATGCCCAGGTTCGCGCCGGCCTGGCCGAGAAGGACACCGCCCCATGACCCCGACCGAACGCCTGCGCGACATCATGGTGCGGCTGCGCGACCCCCAGGGCGGCTGCCCCTGGGACGTGGAGCAGACCTTCCAGAGCATCGCCCCCTATACGATCGAGGAGGCCTATGAGGTCGCCGACGCCATCGACCGGGGCGACATGGGCGAGCTGAAGGGCGAGCTGGGCGACCTGCTGTTCCAGGTCGTCTTCCACGCCCGGATGGCCGAGGAACAGGGGCTGTTCGCGTTCGACGACGTCGCCGACGCCATGTCCGACAAGCTGATCCGGCGGCACCCCCATGTGTTCGGCGACGAGGCGGCGAAGGCCGACGGTCCGGCCCAGAAGCTGCGCTGGGAGGACATCAAGGCGGCCGAGCGGGCGGGCAAGGCGCAGCACGGCGTGCTGGACGACGTGCCCGTGGGCCTGCCGGCCCTGCACAGGGCGGCCAAGCTGACGAAGCGGGCGGCGCGGGTCGGGTTCGACTGGCCGTCGACGGACGAGGTGTTCGACAAGCTGGACGAGGAGGTGGCCGAGCTGAAGGTCGAGATCGCCGCCGGCGACCTGGACAAGGCCCGCGAGGAGGTCGGCGACCTGCTGTTCGTCGTCGCCAACCTGGCCCGCAAACTGGGGGTCGAGCCGGAGGACGCCCTGCGCGGGGCCAACGCCAAGTTCGTGCGCCGGTTCGGCTTCATCGAGGCGGAACTGGCGAAGGACGGGCGGACGCCGGAGCAGTCGGACCTGGCCGAGATGGACGGTCTGTGGGACGCGGCCAAGGCGGCGGAGCGGGCCTAGGCACCGCCGGGCGCGAGGCCGTTTGCCTTCGGTCCGGATCGGGGCTCATAGTTCGCCATCGGGACCGGGGGGCTGACCATGGACGCGCACCAACTCAACGTCGCGAGCCACGTCGGGACCGGGGCCCTGGCGCTGCTGATCGGCCTGGTGCCGCTGTTCAGCCGCAAGGGCGGGCCGCTGCACCGGTGGTCGGGACGGGCGACCGTGGGGCTGGGGGCCGTGGTGCTGGCCAGCGCGGTGATCGCCGACGTCCTGTTCGATCCCCCCGCCCCGCTGGTCGCGGCGACCCTGAGCGCCGGTTACCAGTATCTGAGCGGCCTTCGGACCCTGGCCCTGAAGCGCGCCGGGCCGGGTTGGCCGGACGTCGCCCTGGCCCTGACCGGCCTGGGGCTGGTCACCCTGCTGGGGCTGCACATGGGGTCGGGCACCGCGTCATGGCCGCCGGCGATCGGCTATGCCACCATCGGCTTCATCGCCACCGTGATCGTCTATGACCTGAGCCGGCACCTGTGGATCGGGCTCTGGCGGCGGCAGGTCCGGCCGCTGGACCATGGGGTCAAGATGATCGGCTTCTATTTCGCCATGCTGTCGGCCCGGGCCGGCAACCTGCTGGAGCAGTGGCAGCCCCTCAGCCAGGTCCTGCCCTCGGCGATCGGCATGGTGGCCATGGTCGGCTTCGTCGTCTGGTACAGTCTGAACCCGATCGGGCGGCGGGAGATGGCGGCGGCGTGAGATCGGTCTCCTCCCCGTTCGCCGCTTGGCGAATGGGGAGGTGGATGCGAGCCCTTGCGAGCAGACGGAGGGGTTCTGCGTGCGCGAAGAACCCCTCCGTCACTCCGCTGCGCTGCGTGCCACCTCCCCATCGCTACGCGACGGGGAGGAGACTGGTTTGGGCTCCGAAAAAACCGGGTGCAAGGCGTCCAAATCCTGCGGCTCAGCCTCCGAACGGACGCCCAACGCCTTCAATTCGTTGACATTCCCCTCCCCCTCCCCGACCAGCCTCAGCGGCTCGCGTCTGGACTCGATCGCGGGCGGAGCGAGGTCGGGCAGGTCGGCCATGACCTGGGCGCGGGCGCGGTCGCAAAGCTTGTCGTAGACCCGCATCCAGGTCGAGGCCTCCGACGCCCGGCCCATGCCCTGGCCGCGGCGACGGGAACGCCGGCCAAGAGCCTGATGCGGATGTTGGGGACCGGCGGGAATCCGACGGCGGCAAAACTGTTCGCCGTGATCGGGCATCTGCAGACGGCGTCGGGGGTGACGCTGGGGGTGCGGGCGGCGTGAGACGGCCAAGGCCTTCCCCCGCGTTTGGCGGGGGAAAGCGGTTCGTCTTCGGCCGAAGGCCGAACAGGACCGATGGGGGAACTTTCCTGTCGGCGGCGAGGCGGGCAAGCGAAGTAAGATTTCCCCCATCGGTCCTGGCCTCGCTTCGCTCGGCGATGGACCGCCTTCCCCCATGAAGAATGGGGGAAGGACTGGCTCGCCCTAACCGAACTGACGCTCGAACCGCCCCATGGCCTGCGGGTCCAGCCGCACCGTCAGCCGCATCCGCCCCTGATCGTCCGTGTCGCGCGCCGTCACCCGGCCGTGCTCGTAAAGCCAGGCCAACGCCTCCCCCTGTGACGGCTGAAGCACCAGTTCCGTCTCGGGGTCGTCGTCGATCAGGTCGGTGATGGCCTGGCGCAGGGTCTCGATCCCCTGCCCGGTCCAGGCGGAGACGGCGACAGCGGCGTTGCCGGAGCGGGCGGCCTGGCCCTCGATGGCCTCGCGCGTCTCGGGGTCGAGGAGGTCGGTCTTGTTCCAGACCTCGAGGATGCGGCGGGGTTTTCCGTCGGGCTGTTCGATCTGTTTCAGGACGTCCTCGACGTCCTTGGCCTGGGCCGCCGTGTCGGCCGAGGCGATGTCGCGGACGTGGAGGATCAGGTCGGCCTCGCCCACCTCCTCCAGGGTCGCGCGGAAGCTCTCGACCAGTTCGTGCGGCAGGTCGGAGATGAAGCCCACGGTGTCGGCGATGATGGCGGGGCGACCCTGCGGCAGGCGGATGGTGCGCTGGGTGGTGTCCAGGGTAGCGAACAGAAGGTCCTTGGCCAGGACCTCGGACCCCGTCAGCCGGTTGAACAGGGTCGACTTGCCGGCGTTGGTGTAGCCGACCAGGGCAACGGCCGGGAACGGGGCCTTCTTGCGCTGTTTGCGGTGCAGGCCGCGGGTGCGGCGGACCTCCTCCAGCTCGCCCTTCAGCTTGACGATGCGGTCGGCGATCAGGCGGCGGTCGAGTTCGATCTGGGTCTCGCCGGGGCCGCCGGTCGAGCCAGTGCCACCGCGCTGCCGCTCCAGGTGGGTCCAGGTGCGGACCAGGCGCGACTTCTCATAGTCCAGCCGGGCCAGTTCGACCTGCAAGCGGCCTTCTTTCGTCCGCGCGCGGCGGCCGAAGATCTCGAGGATCAGGCCGGTGCGGTCGATGACCTTGCAGTCCCATTCCTTTTCCAGATTGCGCTGCTGCACCGGGGTCAGGTCGTCGTCGATGACGGCGGCCTCGGCCTCGGCGGCGCGGATCAGGGACGCCAGCTCCTCGACCTTGCCGGTGCCGAACAGGGTGGCGGGCGTGGTCTTGCGCAGGCGCACGACCTCTTCGGCGCGGACGTCGAGGTCCAGGGCGCGGGCCAGGCCGGCGGCCTCTTCCAGGCGCTCCTCGGCCGGGCGGGACGAGCGCTCGCCCATGTCGGGGTGGATGACGACGGCCCGGATCAGGGGGACGGAGTGGTCGATGAGTTTGGTGGTCAGGGGGAGTTCCGGGTGGCTGGTGGTTGGTGGTTGGCGGCTGGTGAAGGGACGCGCGCGAGGTCACATGTAGGTGCTCGCCCCGTCCAGCGCATCAGTCGCTACCGCCTACCCATTACCAGCCACCAGCCACCAGCCACCGACCTCAGTCCTCGTCGGCCTCGGGCTCGTACAGCTGCACCGGCGCGGAGGGCATGATGGTGGAGATGGCGTGTTTGTAGACGAGCTGCGACTGGCCATCGCGGCGCAGCAGCACGCAGAAATTGTCGAACCAGGTGACGATACCCTGGAGCTTCACGCCGTTGACCAGGAAGATGGTCAGGGGGGTCTTGGTCTTGCGGACCGAGTTGAGGAAGGTGTCCTGAAGGTTCTGACGCTTGTCTTGCGACATGGCAGGTTTGTCCTGTTCTTTGTTGTTCGCCGCGTCGGGGAAGGACGCGGGGCCGGTTGAGCCCGACCTTGTCAGCTTAGACGGCGCGGTCGCCGCGTCGCAACGTCGAATCGCTGTCGAGGGAGCGCGGACCTCCAGGACCGCATCCTGGCCATGAAGGGCGGACCTGGAGGTCCGCGCTCCTCTCTAGATGGCCTCGCGCTTCGCCGCTTCAAGATAACGGGCGCGCAGTCCGGTGGCGATCGGGCCCGGGGTGCCGTCGCCGATCTTCACCCCGTCGATCGAGACGGCGGGCATGACGAAGGCGCCGGCGGCGGTGAAGAAGGCCTCCTTCGCCTCCTTGGCCTCCTCGACGCTGAAGGGGCGCTCGTCCAGCTCGATGCCCTCGGCCTCGATCATGGCCATGAGGGCGGTGCGGGTGATGCCCTTCAGGATATTGGCCTGGGTGTCGCGGGTGCGCAGCTTGCCGGCCTTGTCGACGATCCAGGCATTGGTCGAGGAGCCCTCGGTGACCAGGCCCATCTCGTCGACCATCCAGGCCTCATAGGCCCCCTTGTCGCGCGCCGCTTGTTTGGCCAGCACATTCGGAAGCAGGCCCACGGTCTTGATATCGCAGCGACCCCACCGGATGTCGGGGTGGGTCACGACGGCGACGCCCTTGGCGGCCTGGGCGTCCGAGCGGGTGGAACTGAGCGATTTCGAGGTTACGACCACGCTGGGCGGAGTGCCCGGGGCCGGGAACGGATGGTCCCGCCGGGCGGTGCCGCGCGTGACCTGCAGATAGACGATGCCGTTGCGCACCCGGTTGCGGCGGATGGTTTCCTTCAGGACCCGGGTCAAGGCCTCGGCCGACATGGGGATGTCGATGCGGAGTTCGGTCAGGCTGCGGTGCAGCCGGGTCATGTGACCCTCGAAATCGGCCATGCGGCCGTCGAACACCGACCACACCTCATAGACCCCGTCGGCGAACTGGAAGCCGCGATCCTCGACGTGGATCGTCGCCTCCGCGTGGCGCTGATAGACCCCGTTCACATAGGCGACCCGCGACATCAGTCGACACTCCCTTCGTCTTCGTCCCCGCCGCGCGAGGGCGACACGCCCAGCGACTTCAGCTTTCTGTGCAGCGCTGACCGCTCCATGCCGATGAAGGCGGCGGTACGCGAGATATTACCCCCGAACCGCATGATCTGCGCGGCCAGATATTCGCGCTCGAACACCTCGCGCGCCTCGCGCAGCGGCAGGGCGATGGTGCGCTCGCTGCCCATTCCCGAGTTGCCGGTCGAGGCCACCTCCTGGGGCAGCATGTCGGCCGAGATCGGGTCGTTCAGGTCGCCGGTGGCCAGGATCAGCAGGCGTTCGACGTTGTTGCGCAGCTGGCGGACGTTGCCGGGCCAGGGATGGACCTGCAGCACGGCGATGGCGTCGTCGCCCAGCCGGCGGCGCGGCAATCCCTGCGAGGCGCTGAGCGTCTCGATGAAATACTCGACCAGTTCGCCGATGTCCTCGCGCCGCTCGGACAGCGGCGGCACCCGGATGGGGACGACGTTCAGGCGATGGAACAGGTCCTCGCGGAACCGCCCCTCGGTGATCTCGGTCTTGAGGTCGCGCGAGGTGGAGGTGACGACCCGGACGTCGACCTGGACGTCCTGTTCGCCGCCGACGCGGCGGAACCGCTGCTCGACCAGGACGCGCAGGATGCGGCTCTGGCTCTCGCGGGGCATGTCGCCGACGTCGTCCAGATACAGGGTGCCGTTGTGGGCCCGCTCGAACACGCCGATCTTGCGCGGACGACCGTCGTGGCTCTCCTCGCCGAACAGTTCGAGGTCCAGACGTTCGGGCGTCATGCCGGCGGCCGAGATGGCGACGAACTCGCCCTTGGCGCGCGGACTGGCCTCGTGGATCTGGCGCGCGACCAGTTCCTTGCCCGAGCCGGGCGGGCCGGAGATCAGGACCCGGCTGTTGGCGGGGGCGACCTTGGTGATCGTGGTGCGCAGCACCTGGGCCGCCGCCGAATGGCCGATCAGGCCGGTCGGCGTCATGGCCTGGGCGCGCAGCCGGCGGTTCTCGCGCTTCAGCGACGCGGCCTCCAGCGCGCGCTCGATGACCACCACCAGACGGTCGGACTTGAAGGGCTTCTCGATGAAGTCATAGGCCCCCCGCTTCAGGGCGCTGACCGCGGTCTCGATATTGCCGTGACCCGAGATCATCACCACCGGCAGGTCGGCGTCGAGGGTCTTGACCAGGTCGAGCAGCTCCAGCCCGTCCATGCCCCCGCCCTGCATCCAGATGTCGAGGACGATCAGGCTGGGCTTGCGGGCGCGAATGCCCGCCAGCGCCTCCTCCGAACTGGAGGCGACGCGGACCGAATGGCCCTCGTCCTCCAGCAGCCCGGACACCAGGTCGCGGATGTCGGCCTCGTCGTCGACGACCAGGATATCGGCACCGTTTGAACGCATGTCGCCTCGCTATTCGGCCGCCAGCGAGCGCGAGCTTTGAGGCTCGGGCGCACGGTCGGCTTTGCCGGGGGGGATGAGGGGAAAGATCAGGCAGATCTTGGCGCCGCCGAGAGTGTCGGCGTCGGCCAGTTTCAGATCGCCGCCATGGTCCTCGCAGATCCGCTTGACGATCGCGAGCCCCAGGCCGGTGCCTTTTTCGCGGGTCGTGACATAGGGCTCGATCAGGCGGTCGCGGTCGCGGACCGGCAGGCCCTTGCCGGCGTCCTCGATGACGAAGGTGGCGACCCCGCCTTCGACGTCCAGCCGGGCGAGGATGGCCACCTGGCCCTCGTCGACGGGGGTGCCGAGGCGGCGCGCGGCCACCGCCTCTCCGGCGTTCTTGAGGATGTTGGCGAGGGCCTGGCCGACCATGCGACCGTCGGCCTTCATCTTGGCCCTGGGCAAGGGCTCGACCAGGTCGACGACCAGGTCGGGGGCGGCGACGCGCTGGGCGAAGACCGCCTCGCGCAGGATCTCAGCGGGATTGACGTTGGTGAACCGGGGCGCCGGCATCCGGGCGAAGGACGAGAACTCGTCCACCATGCGGCCGATGTCGCCCACCTGGCGGATGATGGTGTCGGTGCAGCGATCAAAGATCTCGACGTCCTCGGTGATGGCTCCGCGGAACTTGCGCCGCAGCCGCTCGGCCGACAGCTGGATCGGGGTCAGGGGGTTCTTGATCTCATGGGCGATGCGGCGGGCGACGTCGCGCCAGGCCGCGTTGCGCTGGGCCGTGACCAGACGGGTGATGTCGTCGAAGGTCAGCACCATCTCGCCGCCGACCCCGCCCTCGATGCGGACCCGCAGACGGCGCATCTCGCCCTCGCGCGACACGTCGATGTCCTCCTCGATATGCGCCTCGACCCGATGCACCAGTTCGCCCAGCTCGGGCGCGACGTCCGCGAGATTCTGGCCTCGAACCTCGAGTTCCGAGATCGAAAGCAGCTGCAAGGCACTGTCGTTGATGGCCGAAATTCGACCCCGCTTGTCCAGGCCGATGACTCCGGCGCTGACACCGGACAGCACCGTCTCGATGAAGCGGCTGCGATCCTGGGCCTCGTCGCTGGCGGTCTTCAGGGCGGCCTGCTGGGCCTGGAGGTCGCCCGTCATCCGGTTGAAGGCGCGGGACAGGGTCGCGATCTCGCCCGGCGCGCCGTCGGCCTCGACCCGGGCGGACAGGTCTCCGCCGGCGACCTGATCGGCCGCCTTGACCAGCCGGCCGATGGGGGCGGAGATGGCGCTGGCGGCGGACATGCCGAGCCAGACGGCCCCGACCAGCACCAGAAGCGCCGTCTCCAGATAGCTGAGCGCGAAGGCGGCCTGCAGCCGGGCCCGGCTTTCCTCGGCCACGCGATAGCCCTGGATCGACTCCTCGCCGTTGCGCATCTGGGCCACGATGCCGGGGGCCAGCGGCCGCACGATATAGAGATAGGCGTCGCCATAGGCGGGCAACGGATAGACGGCGCGCACCGTGTCGGGGTTCTCGGTCACCGTCACGGGAGCCACGGCACCCTCCGAGGCGGTCTCGAACACCTCGCGCGGCGGGGCCACATAGGGGGGCGCGCCCGCCAGGACGCCCTGGGCCAGCACCTCCCCCTCCCCGTTCAGGATATAGACGGCGGGATAGCCGAAGAACTCGGCGATCTGGGTCAGGGCGCCGGAAAACTGGATGCGGTTGTCGAAGACGTCGCGGATCCCGCCCAGTTCATTGGCCATGGTCCCGATGTCGCGGTCCAGGCCGTCGCCGACATCGTTGACATAGGCCCGCCCGATGGTGGCGCCGTTCTCCACCGCCGAGCGGACGTTCTGGCTGAACCACTGGTCCACGCCCCGGTTGACCAGCAGGCCGAACACCAGGGCGATCAGCACGGCCGGCACCACGGCGACCAGGGAGAAGACGGTCACGAAGCGCAGGTGCAGGCGCGCGCCGGGGTCGTCCTGGCGGTTCTGCGACAGCTTCAGCACCCGACTGCCGATCACCGCCGCCAGGCCCAGGATCAGAACCAGATTGCCGACCAGGATATAGAGGACCGCCACACTGGCGGTGCCCCGGGCGTCTCCGCCCGCCGTGCCGCCCGGCGCGACCGCCACCAGCCAGATGGCCGCCCCGGCGATCAGAATGGCCAGCACATAGGCCGCCCCGAAGGCCGCACGCGCCCGGCCGGCTTCGAACCGCCCCCAGAGGGAGGGCTCGCCTTCGGTCGCGCTGGGCTGGACGGGGGTGTCGCTCATATCCCGATAGCTTCTGCCCCCTGTGGCGAGATATCAACAGGGTCGTGGCGAAAATGCTTCGTAATCGGCGTGTCCCAGAGCGAAGCGAGTGCGTCGATCACCTGTTCGGGGTCGTCCAGGCGGCAAATCTGACCCTTGGCGGCGCGCCGGGCCTCGGGCGCGGCGGGCCATGGGGCCTGTTCGACGTACCAGCCGAGGTGTTTGCGGAACATCTTCAACCCCAGCCCGGCCCCATAGAAGGCGACCGAGGCGCGCAGGTGGGCGACCACGATGTCGAAGCGTTCGTCTCGGTCCGGCTCGGACAGGACCGTGCCGTCCTGCAGGGCCCGGTCCAGGTGCGCCGCCAGCCAGGGGCGGCCGTAGACACCGCGGCCCAGCATCAGGGCATCCGCCCCCGATCGCCGCAGCGCCTCGCGCGCCTGTTCGGCGGTGACGATGTCGCCGTTGACGATGACGGGAATGCCGACGGCCGTCTTCACCGCCGCGATCGCGTCCCAGTCGGCGTGGCCCGTATAGAACTGCTGGCGGGTGCGACCGTGGACGGTCACGGCCTGGACGCCTAGGGCCTCGGCCCGCATGGCCATGTCCGGGGCGTTGCGGCTGGTGTCGTCCCAGCCCAGCCGCATCTTGACCGTCACCGGTCGCGCGGTGGCCGCGACCACAGCCGCCATGATCCGACCGGCCAGATCCGGGGTGCGCATCAGGGCCGAACCGGAAGCCGAGCCGGTCACCTCCTTGGCCGGACAGCCGAAATTGAGGTCGACGATGTCGGCCCCCGCCGCCTCCGCCATGCGCGCGCCCTCGGCCATGGCCGCCGGATCGCGCCCGACCAGCTGGATCACCGTCAGGGGCAGGCCATCGCCGACCGCCGCCCGGCGCATCACATCGGGCCGGCCCCGCGCCAGCTCGGCCGAGGCCACCATCTCGGTCGCCACATAGGCCGCGCCCAGACGGCTGGCGAGCTGACGGAATGGCAGGTCGGTGATCCCGGTCATGGGGGCCATCAGTACCCGTCCGGGGATGACCACGTCGCCGATCTGCAATCCTGCGCTCATCCGTACGTCACCATCCCACAGAGAGGCTCTCGTCAACCGCGAAGATGGCCCCTAGAAGGCCGCCATGAGCTTTGCAGCGATCGTGGTGGCGGCCGGAACGGGTTCCCGGGCCGGGGGCGACAAGCAGTGGCGGCCGCTGGGCGGCAAGCCTGTGATCCGCTGGTCGGTCGAGGCCCTGCTGAACGCCGGAGCCGAACAGGTGGTCGTAGTCGTGTCCTCGGACGGTCACGGCAGAGCGGCCGAGGCCCTGGCCGGTTTGTCGAACTGGACGGCGGTGAGCGGGGGAGCGGACCGCAGCGATTCGGTCCAGGCGGGGCTTCGCGCCCTCTCCGGCCCCGGCGATCGGATCGTCCTGGTGCACGACGCCGCGCGGCCGCTGCTGTCCCCGGACGTGATCGCCCGTCTGATCGCGGGTCTGGCCGATGTCGACGGTGCCATCGCCGCCCTGCCCCTCGCCGATACCTTGAAGCGCGGCGAGGCGGAACGGATCGAGGCCACGGTCGACCGCGCCGGCCTCTGGCGCGCCCAGACGCCCCAGGCGTTTCGCGTCGACCGGCTGCTTGCCGCCTATGCCGCCTGGCCGGCGGGCGAGACCCCGACCGACGACGCCGCCGTGGTCGAGCGCGCCGGCGGTACGGTAGGACTGATCGCCGGCGACCCCCGCCTTATGAAACTGACCTATCCCGAGGATTTCGCCATGGCCGAAGCTCTGATCGCCCGACAGACCCGCGTGGGGTCCGGTTTCGACGTCCACCGCTGGGGCCCCGGGGACGCGGTCTGGCTGTGCGGCGTCGCGATCCCGCACGATCAGACCCTGATCGGCCATTCCGACGCCGACGCCGGCCTGCATGCCCTGACCGACGCCATCCTGGGCGCGTTGGGGGCGGGCGATATCGGCGACCACTTCCCGCCCGAGGATCCGCAATGGAAGGGCGCGGCCTCGGACCGCTTCCTGGTCCATGCCGCCGATCTGGTGAAGGCCCGCGGCGGCGAGATCGTCCATGTCGACGTCACCCTGATCTGCGAACGGCCCAAGGTGAAGCCGCACCGTCAGGCCATGCGCGCGCGTCTGGCCGAACTGCTGTCCCTGCCGCTGGACGCCGTCAGCGTGAAGGCGACCACGACCGAAACGCTGGGCTTCACCGGCCGGGGCGAAGGCCTGGCGGCCCAGGCCGTGGCGACGATCGAACTGCCGCGCTGATCAGGCGATCAGCTCCGCCCCTGGAAGTGACGCCACAGCGATCCGAACAGGTTCACATAGTCGTCGGTCCACGGCTTGACCTCGGTCTCAGGTAGCGTGCCCCACCGTCGGTCAGCGCGGAACCGGGCAAGGCCCGCCTCGGTCGGGGACAGGAGCATGGCCTCGGTCGAGGCCTCGGCCATATCGGGCGCGGTGGCCGCCTCCGCATAGATCTGATGCAGGTAGGGCACGCCCAGGGCCGCGGCGGCGGCCTGGGCCGGCTGGGTGATGTCCAGGTTGCGGTTCGACAGATGGAGCAGCAGGACGCCGTCCGGCTTCAGCAGCTTCAGATAGGCCGAGACGGCCTCGACCGTTAGCAGGTGGCTGGGCACCGCGTCCGACGAGAAGGCGTCGATGACCAGATAGTCGTAGGTCCCCGCGGCCTCGTCCGCCATCGTCAACCGGGCGTCGCCCAGAACGGTCCGCACCGGCCCGTCGGCGCAGTCGGAGATGAAGGTGAACCACTGCGGATCGCGCGACAGTCGATCGACCATCGGGTCGATCTCGAAGAAGGTTAGGCTGTCCTCGGCGCGCTTGTAGCCCGCCATGGCCCCGGCCCCCTGCCCCACCACGCCGACGTTCACGCCGCGGCCTTCGTTGCGGAGCTGGAGCCCCTGCATGACCTGACCGAGGGGCGTCGACGGCGCATAGTAGAGGGTCGGCATGCAGGCGAACCGGGGATCCACCGGCTGGGCCCCGTGCAGTGTGGTGCCGTGCATCAGGACATGCACCCGCCCGCCCAGACGGTCGTCGATCGGGCTGGCCACCCGCATCACGCCGAAGAAGCTGCGATCGCTGAGGTCCCAGGCATAGCCCCGCGCGATGTGGTGGGCGCTCATGGCCAGGACGGCCAGGACGATGGTGAAGAAGATCGCCCGGTTGCGGAGCAGGAAGGCGCAGATGGCCACCGCGAGGAAAAACATCTGAGAGGTGCGCAGAATGCTTTCCAGGGTGAACAGGGCGCGGAACTCGGGCTCGAACCGCATGACCTCAAGGCCGATCGGAGGAACGAGCGCCAGCAGGATCCCGGCCAGGAACAGCGCGATCTCCGCCCGGTGGACCGGACGGTCCAGGCCCCAGGGCCGCGCCAGTCCGATCAGGACCAGCACCAGCGGATACTCCCACACCATGTTGAAGACGACCGGGGCGATCAGGGCGTTGAAGACACCGCCCGCCACCCCGCCGATGGACAGCAGCAGGAAGAACTCGGTCAGGCGATCCGGGGGCGGTCTGCGGGCCGCCAGCACCTGGTGGCACATCAGGGCGGTGAGGAAGAAGGTGATCAGATGCAGGGCGAACATCGCCAGCCAGTCGCCGTTCCGGAACGGCAGCAGGACGATGCAGGCCGAGGCGAAGGCGCCCTGCAGCAGGAAGGTCGCCCACAGGGGGATCCAGGGTCGCGCCTGGAAGGCGATGACGAAGGTCAGCAGATACAGGGCCAGGGGCACCACCCACAGGAAGGGGGCGGAGGCGACGTCGGTCGACAGGTGCTGGGTCACCCCCAGCATCAGGCTGGACGGGGCGGCCGCCAGCAGGATCATCTTGCCTTTTTCGGCCCAGGGGATGGCCGGGGTGCGCGCGACCGGGGCCGCCTCCAGGGCCAGACCGGGGTCCCGCCGCCAGGTCACGGCCGCCAGGGCGATCACCAGCGCGACGAACAGGGCATAGCCGCCGCTCCAGGCCGCGCGCTGCCCCGACAGGGTCAGCAGCGGCTCGACCACGATCGGATAGGCCAGCAGGGCCAGGAAGCTGCCCAGGTTGGAGGCCGCGTAGAGAACGTAGGGGTTCTGGCCGTCCGCATGCCCGGCCCGCACCCGCGCGAACCAGGCCTGCAACAGCGGGGCGGTGGCCGACAGGACGGCGAACGGAGCCCCGACCGACAGGACCAGGGTGGCGAGCAGCCAGCCGATCGGCGCGGCCGGGTCGGGGTCGCCCAGCAGGCCGTTGATCTGTAGCGGCAGGAACAGGGCGGCCAGGGCCAGCAGGGCCAGATGCACCCCCAGCTGGGCGCGCAGGCTTTTCAGGCGCTGCAGCGCATGGGCGTAGGCATAGCCGACCAGCAGCGCCGTCTGGAAGAACACCATGGCGGTGTTCCAGACCGATGGCGAGCCGCCCAGCATGGGCAGGACCAGCTTGGTCACCATCGGCTGGACCACGAACACCAGGGCCGCCGAGGTGAAGATCGTCCCGGCGAACAGCAGCGGCGTGAGCCGATCGCCGCGCGGTGTCCCAGAGGCCGGCGCGCCCGGATGCAACACGGTTTCGGACATGGGCGCTCCGATCAGGCTCAGGGTCGGCTCGACACGGCCGCTGGCGAGGCCCACGCTTAGCCGACTCGGCGCAGGTGCGGATAGGGCGATGTTTCCAGAGGATATCGAGGCGCTGGCGCAGGCCGTGATCGCCGCCGCGACGGCCGGCGGCCTGACCCTGGCCACGGCCGAGAGCTGCACGGGCGGGCTCGTGGCCGCGGCCCTGACGGCGGTTCCGGGATCCTCGACCGCCGTGGACCGGGGCTTTGTCACCTACAGCAACGCGGCCAAACGCGAATTGCTCGGGGTTCCGGCCGACCTGCTCGACCAGTTTGGCGCCGTGTCGGAACCGGTGGCGCGGGCGATGGCGGAGGGCGCGCGCAGCCGGGCCGGGGTCAATCTGGCGGTGTCGATCACCGGCATCGCGGGACCCGGCGGCGGATCGGCCGAAAAACCGGTCGGGCTGGTCCATTTCGCCCTGGCGACCGGGCAAGGCGTGATCCACGCGGCGCACCGGTTCGGCGACATCGGGCGCGAGGCGGTGCGGCTGGACAGCGTCCGGGTCGCCCTGCGGCTGCTGCGGGACACGGCGGAGGCGCGATGACGACCGATCCGGTCATCGTCGACGCCCGGGGCCACCGCTGTCCGGTCCCCAGCCTGCGGCTCCGCAAGGCGCTGGAAGCGCGGCCGGACGTCGAGGCCTTCGTCCTGCTGGCCACCGACCCGATGGCGCGGATCGACGTGCCCTATCTGATGGGAGAGCTGGGGGGCCGCCTGGTCTCGGTCGAGGAGACCGAGGACGGGCTGGCCCTCACCGTCGCGAGGCGCGCCGTTCCGAGAGATTGACGACCGAACCCTTGATCTCCGGCGCGATGTCGGGGGCACCCTGTGAACGCGCCGAGATCTCCATCTCCGTGGCGAAGGCCCCGCCGTAGAAGATGGCGTTGACGTTCCACGACAGCCAGATCAGCAGCACCACCACGGCCCCCACGGACCCATAGGTGGCCCCCAGCTGGGCGATCTGCTCGACGTAGATGGCGCACAGCCACGACGACAGCATCGACATGATCGTGGCCACCACGCCCCCCGCGATCGAGGGGCCCCATGCCACCGGGTCGCGATGCGACATGGCGTACCGGTACAGCAGGGTCAGACCGATCCCCAGACCGAGGGCCGGCCACAGACCGTCCAGCGGCAGCCCGCCGCCGCCCGCGGCGACCGGCCCGGCATGTTCCAGCAGGCGCGAGGTGACGACCGCTCCGGACACCACCGTGAACAGGGCGAAGGCGAACAGGGCGACAAAGAAGGCCAGCAGGTTGAATTTGAAGAAGCCATGCGGCTCGGTTTCGTCGTGGATCAGGTTCAGGCCGGCGAGCAAGGCCTTGAACCCCCGATGCGCGGCATAGGCGCCGACCACCAGGGCGAAGGCGCTCTGGGTCGAGACGGTGCGGGCCGAGGCGTTGGACAGGCGCTCGATCTCGGCCCTGAAAATGGCCCGGGCGGCGTGGGGCATGACGTCCGCCAGGGCGGCCGCCTGTTCCCCGACCTGGGCGATCGACAGCACGGCCTTGTAAAAGCCGATCAGGATGGCGATCGCCGGGAACACCGCCAGCAGGGCGAAGAAGGACACGCCGCCCGTGTAGAGCATGACGTCGCGGCCCCAGCTTCGGGAGAAGGCCCGCATCGAGAGCCCGCCCCAGAACCCTGGAGACGTCAGTTCTGACCGATATGCGTTCAAGCCGGTTCCCGCCGCAGCCTCTGTTTTGTGACCCTACCGTAAAACAATCGGCGGGGGACCGTCCACTGCCCGCTGTTTTTGCCGGAAGCGTGTCAGCGCCGTTGCACCGACCGGTGGGGCATCACTATGGTCCGCGCGCCCACGCTGGGCCCGACGGCATCTGGCCGGCGGATGAGGGGGACGTCGTTTGGAAGTGCAGGAGCCGCGTGTGCTGGTCGTGGCCGCGACCGACGAACGGATCGGGATCCTGTGCCAGGGACTCGATTCGCTGGGCTGGCGCACGATGACCGCCCGGACCGGCGCCGCCGCCGTGGCCGCCCTGACCGACTTCACCCTCGAGGTCGCCATCCTCGACGCGGATCACCCGGAGATCGACGCCCTGCCGCAGGCGCTGCGTCGCGCGTCCGGCGCGCGGCGCCTGCCGATCCTGGCCATCGGCGAAGGTCTGGTCGAAGGCGGCGATCTGGACATGGTCGCGGTGACCACGCCCCACCCCGCCCAGGCCGCCCTGCGGATCGAGCAACTGGTCCGCGCCGCCATCGCCGAAGAGGAGTTCCGGCTGCGGCAGGCGACCTTCACCCTGCATGGCGCGACGCTCGACGCCGGGGCGCCGGACCCCTCGCCGCTGCAGATCCTGATCGCGGGCGCGCCGGATCACCGGTTCCTGGCCCTGTCGAACACGCTCGCCGCGGCGGGGGCCAGAGTCGTCGCCGCCCCGACGCCCTATACGGCGTTCGACTATCTGCACGAGGCGGCCTTCGACGCCGCCGTGCTGTGGGGGGCCCCCGACCATGCCCCGGCCCTGTCGATCGCCTCGGGCATGAAGCGCAATACCCGCCTGTTTCACATTCCGCTGGCGCTGCATCTGCGGAGCGAGGGCGAAATTAACCTCAGCGAGTTGTTCAACCGGGGTTTCTCCGAGGTCGCCGCCGCCGATACGCCGGAGACCGACACGGCCGCCCGGGTTCTGTCGCTGGCCCGGACCCATCGCCGTCACCTGGCGATCCGCAGGGCCCTGGAGAGCGCGCGGGGCGCCGGGATCATGGACCCGGCGACGGGTCTGTTCACCCGCACCCTGTTCGCCAGCCATCTGGGTCGGGTGGCCGAGGCCGCGACGGCGCGCCGGCGTCCCCTGTCGATCTGCGTGCTGCGGATCAGCGAGACCAACGCCCTGACCCGCGCCCGCGTCGGCGGCTGGCTGGATCGGGCGATGCCGCAGATCGGCGCCATGGTGGCGCGCCTGGTGCGGGTCGAAGACACGGCGGCGCGGCTGGCACCCCACGTCTTCGCCCTGGCCCTGCCGGCCACGCCGGCGGCGGCGGCTCGTCTGGCGGCCCAAAGGATCGCCGCCGTGATCGGCTGCACGGCGTTCGACGCTGGCCCGGACCAGTCCCCCTTCGTGGCCGAGTTCGACGTCGGTTCGGCCGAGCTGATGCCGGGCGAGAGCGCGGCGGCGGTTCTGGAGCGCGCGTCCGCGGACCTCCATTCCACCCGCTCGGCCAGGGCCTGATCGCGCTGCCGTCAGTGGATCGGCAGTGAGTCTTCCGGCTGGACGAACTCGGGCCGACCGCTGACGTCGGCATAGGTCATGCACAGGTCCTCGAACACGCGGGGCCAGGCGAAGCGCTCGACCGTATGCACCCGCGCCGCCGCGCCGACGGCGTCGATGTCGCGTTCGAACAGGGCCTCGATGGCCTGGGCGTAGTCGTCGGGATCGGCGCTGCGGGCCAGCTGACCGACCGCATCGGTCACCGTCTCGGCGACCCCGCCGGCATTGACGCCGACCACCGGGCGGCCACAGGCCATGGCCTCCAGCACGATCAGGCCGAACGGCTCCTTGTCGTTGGCATGGACGAAGGCGTCGCACGAGGCGATGATCCGGGCCACGGCGCGGGGGTCGCGTTCGTAAGGCAGGGCGATCACCCGGTCCTCGGCCGGCATTCCGGCGCCAGCGCCGACCAGAACCAGGTGATAGGGCGCGCCCAGACGCTGCACGGCTTCGATCAGGACGTCGATGTTCTTCTCGCGCGCCGGGCGACCGGCGAAGCACAGCAGGCGGGCCTCCCGGGGCAATCCAAGCTTGCGCAGAAGGCCGTCGCGGTCCCGCCGGTCGGGCCGGAAGGTATTGATTTCCACCCCCAGGGGACGGATCACGATGTTCTTGACGCCGGCTTCTTCCAGCCGCTGGGCGATGAAACGGCTGGGCGAGATGACCCGGTCGAACTGGGTGAACAGGCGCGCCCAGCGCTTCTCGACCGGCTTCTTGGCCCATTCGCCGAAATGCAGGGCAGCCAGGGCGGCCGGGTCGGAGTGGCAGAAGCCTACGACCGGGCAGCCGGCGCGCTGCCCGGCTTCCAGCGCCCCCTGACCCGGGGTGTAGGGATCGCCCGCCTCGATCAGAGCCGGTTTCATGGCCGCGACCCAGGCGCCCCAGCGCTTCACCGAACTGGGCCAGCGATAGCCGTCGCCGAAGGGCAGTTTGGTGGCGTGCAGCTTGATGATGCCGTCGCTGCCGGCCTCATGCCGCGCCCCGGGTACCACCAGCGAATGGGCCACGCCCGGCCGGTTCGCCTCGATCCAAGCCTTCTTCGACAGCAGGTACCGCTTCACCCCACCCGAACGCGGCGCGTACAGCATGGTGGTGTCGACCATTCGGGGACGGAGATCCGCCGTGGACGCCTTGAGCGATCTCAAGGTCTCGGCGACCTCCTCGTCGAGTCCGGGAATGAGGCGTAACTCGCCCTCCTGCACATCGAGATCGGTCGTGGTCATAGATTCACTTTCCTGCGTCCTGCCAGGAACGACCAGCGCGGACTTTCGGATGCGTGCGGACGATTTGCGCGAAGCCATGACTCGCCCCTACGCCCGGCGACCGCCAAGCTCAAGTCTGTTGGGTTGATCAATACCAGACCCGCAGTGACACCTGTTAGCACCGCCCCCTGGCAAACCCCGGCTCTGCCGACCGGCCATCGGCTTTAGCCTTGCAATCGCCTCAAATTCGCGAAACTTGAGACAGGTCGCGGCGGCCCTGTTATGAGGCCCGGCGCTTTTCGGCGTGTCCTTCCAGGGTGAATTTGCGAATGCGTAGACTGCTTGCGACCGCGGTGGCGCTAGCCCCCCTGTTGGCCGTCACCGGGGCTCGGGCCGAGGTCGTGATCTCGACGGCTCGCACGACACCCATTCAAACCTCTAACGCCACCGGCACGGCCGCGGACAACATCCGCTTCGCCAGCGGCGGCACCCTGACCCTGGCCAGCGGCGTGGCCGTGACGGTCGATTCCAATAACAGCGTCGATCTGGACAGCGGCTCGACCATCACCATGGCCTCCAGCGCCGACGGGAGCACAGCGATCCTGGTCGGTCCAGCCGCGACGACCGGCGGCGTCACCGTCGGCGGGACCGTCAACGTCTCCGACAATCTCGAGACCTATCCCGACACCGACAGCGACGGCGATCTCGACGGACCGCTGGCCAACGGGGCCAATCGCTATGGCGTGAGGCTGACCGGCCCGACCGCTTTGACCGGCAACGTCCTGGTCGAATCGACGGGCAATATCCTGGTCGAGGGCGCGGGATCGCGGGGGATCTCGATCGAGCGGGCGCTGAACGGCAACGTGACGAATTTCGGCACGGTCCGGGCGGTCGGCACCGATGCCGTCGCCCTGTCGACCACCGCCAATGTCTCGGGCGGCGTCAACGTCTCGGGCTCGGTGAACGCCCAGGGTCAGAACGCCAATGCCGTCAACATTCAGGGGGACGTCGGCGGTCGGCTGAACCTGCAGGGCGCCATCGCTTCGACCGGCTATCGCTACACGACCCGGCCGACCGCGGCTCAGATCGCCGTGCTCGAGGCCGACGACCTGTTGCAGGGGGGATCGGCGGTCGTCGTCGGTGGAAATGTCGGCGGCGGGGTCGTGCTCGATATCCGGCCTGCCGACGCCGATACGGCCAACACCGATGAGGATGCCGACGGCATTCTGGACGCCAACGAGGGCAACGCCGACGTTTCGGTCTTCGGCGCGGCCCCGGCCCTTACCGTCGGATCGGCGACCCGCGGGATCGCTCTGGGCGTCGCGGGCACGGGCAACAACGCCTATGGCCTGATCAACCGGGGCACGATCACCGCCAACGGCGTCTATGACGGCGTGGCCGCCACGGCGGTCCATCTCGGCGTCGCGGGTGGCCAGACGGTCAGCATCGCCGGCGGCATCCGCAACGAGGGCAGCATTCTGGCCGTCGGGACCGAGGCGGCCACCACGGGGGTGCGAATCGGACAGGGCACGGTCTCGCCGCGTTTCGACAACGCCGGCCAGCTGACCTCGGGATCCAGCGCGACGACGGCGCAAAGCGTCGTGGGCGTCGACATCGCGGCGGGCGCCAGTCTGCCGGTGTTCAACAATACCGGCTCGCTGCTGGCGACGGCGACGGGCGGTCTTGCCTCGACGACCGCCATCCGCGACGCGTCCGGTACCCTGACCTCGATCACGAACACCCGCTCCATCCAGGCCCTGCTCGCGGCCGCCGAGACGACCGGGGTCCTCACCGGCGCGACCACGGCAGTCGATGTGTCGGCCAATACGACGGGCGTGACCTATCGCCAGTACGGGGTCACCGGGACGCCGACCGCGACCGACCCGGACACCGACGGCGACGGCGTGCTCGACTCTCAGGAACCCGTCACGGTCGGCGCCCTGCGCTTCGGCTCCGGGGCGGACCAACTGCTGGTCGAGAACGGCGTGGTCGTGGGCGACGTCTCCTTCGGCGCAGGCGCGGACCGGCTTTCCCTCAGCGGCGGCGGCCGTCTGCAGGGCGCCGTGACCGATACGGATGGCCTGCTGACGATCGATATCGGCAACGGCACGCTGGATGCCCGTCAGACCAGCCGCACCAATGTGACCGGCCTGACGATCGGCGCGGCCGGCGATCTGATCCTGACGGCCGACCCGGCGGCCGGGACCAGCTCCGGGTTCCGGGTCAACGGCACGGCGAACCTGGCCAACGGCGCGGGCGTGGGCATCCGCTTCAACTCCCTGCTCGCGGCCCCCCAGCGGTTCACGGTCATCGACGCCGACACCCTGGTCAGCGGCACGATCGACCAGACGGCGGTGCAGGCCAACTCGCCCTATCTGTTCGTGGTCACCGCGGGCACCGACGTGGCCGCCGGCGACGTCTATATCGATGCGCGGCGACGCACCGCAGACGAGGCCGGTCTGATCCCGGTCGAGGCCCAGGCGTTCGACGCCGTCTATGGCAGCCTCGCGGGCAGTGGGGCCCTGCTGGACGCCTTCATCGCCCAGGGAACGCGCGAGGGCTTCGTCGAACTGTACGAACAGATGCTGCCGGATCACTCCGGCGGTCCCCTGCTGTCGCTGTCGGCGGGCGTGGATGCCGTGACGCGGGCCCTGACCGGGCGAAACGCCACGGTCGCACCGGGCGAGACCAGCGCCTGGATGCAGGAGATCAATTTCTACGCCGACAAGGACAAGACGGACACCTACGGGTTCCGGTCCGAAGGGTTCGGGGTGGCCGGCGGCCTCGAACGGGGCTCCTCGCTCGGCGCGCTGGGCGTATCCCTGGCCTTCACCTCCTCGGACATCGAAGACCCCGAGGCGGAGGCCGAGGAGATCCTGACGGCCAATCTGGTCGAGCTCGGGCTCTACTGGCGGGCCCAGGGCCAGGCCTGGACGACCTGGGCGCGGGCCGCCGGCGGCTACGCCACCTTCGATTCGACCCGCCAGATCGTGACCGAGACCCTGAACCTGCAGAACGAGTCGAGCTGGAACGGCTTCACCCTGGCCCTGGCCGGGGGCGCGTCGTACGAGCGGAACTTCGGCCGTCTCAGCGTGCGCCCGGAAGTCTATGCCGAGTATTTCTCGCTCAGCGAGGACGGCCACACGGAAGAGGGCGCGAACGACAGTTTCAACCTCGAGATCGAAAGCCGCGACGGCCACCTGTTCTCGACCGTGGCGGCCGTCAACATCGGCTATGGCTTCGGTCAGAACGGCTGGGTTCGGCCCGAGCTGCGCCTGGGATGGCGTCAGAACATCTCGGTCGACGCCGGCGAGACCTCGGCCAGCTTCATCTCGACCGGATCGGCGTTCCGCCTGACGCCCGAATCGATCGAGGGCGGCGGCCCCATTGCCGGCCTGAACCTCAGCGTCGGCAACGACCTGGGCAAGCTGTCGATCACGGCCGATGCCGAACAGATCGAGGACTACGTCCGCTACAGCCTGCTGCTGCGGGCCAGCTTCCGCTTCTGACCGCACGGGTCGAGGCCCAAGACAGAAAAGGCCGCCGGAGCGATCCGGCGGCCTTTTCGATGGGGGTGGTAGGCGGCGACGGGTTCGAACCGCCGACCCTCTCGGTGTAAACGAGATGCTCTGACCAGCTGAGCTAGCCGCCCATCCAGGGGGTGTGTTTGCCTGTACATCGCGCCGGCGTCCAGAACCCCTCCGTCACGGCTGTGAAGAACGGCCGCGCCACCTCCCCATGCACGAGCATGGGGAGGAGACGGTTGGACTCAGTGGCTGACGACGGTCGTGCCGTCGATCGGCGGGATCGTGGCGGGGGCGGGGTTCAGCGGCTCGGCCACCTCGTCCCATTCCACCGCCGTCAGCGAGCCGGTCAGGGCCCATTTCAGGGCCTCGTCGGCCGTCGAGATCGACACGATCTCCAGCGCGCCCTTCACATTGTCGGGCACATCGGCGAGGTCCTTCTCGTTCTCCTGCGGGATCAGCACGGTCTTGACGCCGGAGCGCAGGGCCGCGAGCAGCTTCTCCTTCAGGCCGCCGATGGCGGTCACGCGACCGCGCAGGGTGATCTCGCCGGTCATGGCGATGTCCTTGCGGATCGGCACGCCGGTCAGGACCGAGACCATGGCCACGGTCATGGCGACCCCGGCGGACGGACCGTCCTTGGGCGTGGCCCCGTCCGGCACGTGGACGTGGATGTCGATCTTCTCGAACACCGGCGGCTTGACGCCGAAGCTGAGCGACCGGGCCCGGACGTAGGAGGCGGCGGCCGAGATGGACTCCTTCATCACGTCCTTCAGATTGCCGGTGACGGTCATGCGACCGCGGCCCGGCATCTTGATCGCCTCGATGGTCAGGATCTCGCCGCCGAACTCCGTCCAGGCCAGGCCGGTGACGATCCCGACCTGATCCTCCTCGTCCGTCTCGCCGAAGCGGAACTTCTGAACCCCGGCGTAGGTCGCCAGCTTGGCGGCGTCGACGGTGATGGAGAGGGTCTTCTCCTTGGACATCTCGCGCACGGCCTTGCGCGCCAGACCGCCCAGGGCCCGTTCCAGCGAACGGACGCCCGCCTCCCGCGTGTAGTAGCGGATCAGGTCGCGGATGGTCTCCTCGGGCACGATGAACTCGGCCGGGGTCAGGCCGTTCTCGGTCGTGACCTTGGGCAGGACGTGACGCTTGGCGATCTCGACCTTCTCGTCCTCGGTGTAGCCGCTGACCCGGATGATCTCCATCCGGTCCATCAGGGGCTGGGGCATGTTCAGGCTATTGGCCGTGGTCACGAACATGACGTTGGACAGGTCGTAGTCGACCTCCAGATAGTGGTCGCCGAACGCATTGTTCTGCGCCGGATCCAGCACCTCGAGCAGGGCGGAGGACGGGTCCCCGCGCCAGTCGGCCCCCAGCTTGTCGATCTCGTCCAGCAGGATGAAGGCGTTGGTGGTCTTCACCTTCTTCATCGACTGGATAATCTTGCCGGGCATCGAGCCGATGTAGGTCCGGCGGTGACCGCGGATCTCGGCCTCGTCGCGCATGCCACCCAGCGACATCCGGACGTACTCACGCCCGGTCGCCTTGGCGATCGACTTGGCCAGCGAGGTCTTGCCGACGCCGGGAGGCCCGACGAGGCACAGGATCGGACCCTTCAGGCTGTTGGTGCGCGCCTGGACCGCCAGATACTCGATGATCCGTTCCTTGACCTTCTCGAGCCCGTAGTGGTCTTCCTCGAGGATCGCCTCGGCCTTGTTCAGGTCGATCGGCTTCTGCTTGGCCTTGCCCCACGGGATGGCCAGCAGCCAGTCGAGGTAGTTGCGGACCACGGTCGATTCCGCCGACATCGGGCTCATGTTGCGCAGTTTCTTGACCTCGGCCTCGGCCTTGGTGCGGGCTTCCTTGGACAGACGCGTCTTGCGGATGCGCTTCTCCAGCTCCATCACCTCGTCGCGGGCGTCGTCGGTCTCGCCCAGCTCGCGCTGGATCGCCTTCATCTGCTCGTTCAGATAATATTCGCGCTGGGTCTTCTCCATCTGGCGCTTCACGCGCGAGCGGATCTTCTTCTCGACCTGCAGGACGCTGATCTCGCCCTCCATCAGGCCATAGACCTTCTCCAGCCGCGCCGGGACCGCGATGGTCTCCAGCAGGGCCTGTTTGTCGGCGATCTTGACCGACAGATGGGCGGCGACGCTGTCGGCCAGCTTGGACGCGTCGGTGATCTGGGGGATGGAGCTGAGGGCCTCGGGCGGGACCTTCTTGTTCAGCTTCACATAGTTCTCGAACTGCTCGACCACGGCGCGCAGCAGGGCCTCGGCCTGGGACGGCTCGCCGGCCTCATCCTCGATCTCGACGGCCTCGGCCTCGAAGAACTCCTCTCGGTCGGTGAATCGCGTCAGGCGGGCCCGGCCCTTGCCCTCGACCAGCACCTTGACGGTGCCGTCGGGCAGTTTCAGCAGCTGCAGCACGGTGGCCAGCACGCCGACGGGATAGATGGAGTCAGGCGACGGATCGTCGTCGACGCTGTTCTTCTGGGTGGCGAGCAGGATCTGCTTCTCGCCCTTCATGATCTCGTCGAGCGCCCGCACGGACTTCTCGCGCCCCACGAAGAGCGGCACGACCATGTGGGGAAATACGACGATGTCCCGCAGCGGCAGGACGGGCAGGATTTTACTCTCGGACATGATGCACTCCTGGGCCATTGACGATCTCCGGCCCGCCACCCCCGACGCCCCGCGATATGCAGCGACACCCTGGAGCGGCCCGTCGATTCCGACGGCGTTCGAGGGAGTATGTGGCCCCTACCCCGCCCGGTTCAAGCGTGACGGGCGTTCCGTCCACGGAAGCCTCCCCGCGTACGGTATCGCACGCCCGGAGTGCAGCGCCCGTGCCACACGAAACAGCCCCGGAGCCTTTCGACCCCGGGGCTGAATGTCTGGACCGTCCGGCCGCGAAGCCGGAGCGACGCGATCAGGCCGCGCCGTCGGCCTTCTTCTTCTCGGCATAGATCAGCAGGGGCTGGGCGTTGCCCTCGATGACCTCGGCATTGACGACCACCTCCTCGACACCGTCGAAGGTCGGCAGTTCGAACATGGTCTCCAGCAGGATGCCTTCCAGGATCGAGCGCAGGCCGCGCGCGCCGGTCTTGCGCGTGATGGCCTTCTTGGCGACGGCGTTGAGGGCGTCGTCGGTGAAGGTCAGGCCGACGTTCTCCATCTCGAACAGTCGCTT
The DNA here is from genome assembly GCF_002002865.1 of Brevundimonas sp. LM2. Lineage (NCBI taxonomy): Bacteria > Pseudomonadati > Pseudomonadota > Alphaproteobacteria > Caulobacterales > Caulobacteraceae > Brevundimonas > Brevundimonas sp. LM2. The sequence goes on from NZ_CP019508.1 coordinate 2,222,179, forward strand.
GTACTGTTTGACCAGCGCGTTCTTGGGCTCGGTCAGGATGGTGACCAGGGCCTTCTCGTCCAGGTCCTCCAGCGTCGCCAGGACGGGCAGACGGCCGATGAACTCGGGGATCAGGCCGAAGCGCATCAGGTCGTCGGGCTCCACGCCCTTCAGGATGTCGCCGGTGCGGCGTTCGTCGACTTCCTTGACCTTGGCCCCGAAGCCGATCGAGGCGCCTGCGCCGCGCGCCGCGATCACCTTCTCGAGGCCGGCAAAGGCCCCGCCGACGATGAACAGGATGTTGGCGGTATCGACCTGCAGGAACTCCTGCTGGGGATGTTTCCGGCCGCCCTGCGGCGGCACGGAGGCGACGGTGCCTTCCATGATCTTCAGCAGGGCCTGCTGCACGCCCTCGCCCGAGACGTCGCGGGTGATCGAGGGGTTGTCCGACTTGCGGCTGATCTTGTCGATCTCGTCGATGTAGACGATGCCACGCTGCGCGCGTTCGACGTTGTAGTCCGACGCCTGGAGCAGCTTCAGGATGATGTTCTCGACGTCCTCGCCCACGTAACCGGCTTCGGTCAGGGTGGTGGCGTCGGCCATGGTGAAGGGCACGTCGATGATGCGGGCCAGGGTCTGGGCCAGCAGCGTCTTGCCGGAGCCGGTCGGCCCGATCAGCATGATGTTGGACTTGGCCAGCTCGACGTCGTTGTTCTTCGTTGCGTGGTTCAGGCGCTTGTAGTGGTTGTGGACGGCGACGCTCAGCACCTTTTTGGCGTGGCTCTGGCCGATCACATAGTCGTCGAGGACTTCGCGGATTTCCTTGGGCGTCGGAACGCCGTCCTTGGACTTCACGAAGCCGATCTTGTGCTCTTCGCGGATGATATCCATGCACAGTTCGACGCATTCATCGCAGATGAACACGGTCGGTCCGGCGATGAGCTTGCGCACCTCATGCTGGCTCTTGCCGCAGAAGCTGCAGTAGAGGGTGCTCTTGGCGTCGGTGCCGGCGGCTTTGGTCATGGACCCTTCTCAATCCCGCGCCCCAGAAAGGGAACGCGCTGTCTTCGCGTTGATTCCACCACTATGGACGCGAAGATATTCAAAAAATGACAATCCCCCATCCGAACCGCCGCGACAACCCCGCGAGAGCGAAGCGGGCGAGACGGACCGTGGACGGTACACGCTGGATGAGGATCAAGGCGAATGGGTGACATGGGAACCACACTGGGTTTTCGCCAGTCGGCGGAGGCCGGTCAGCCCGTCGTGGCCTTCGATTTCGACGGTACGCTGACGGTGCGTGACAGTTTCACCCAGTTTCTGCGCTGGCGCGCCGGCCGGCGCGGCTGGGCCCTCGGGCTCGTGCGCATGGCCCCCGCCACCGCCGCCTATGCGCGGAACCGGGATCGGGGTGAGATCAAGGCCGCCTCCGTGGCGGTGTTCCTGAAGGGCGTCACCCGCACGGCGCTGGAGCGCGACGCCGCGGCTTTTGCGGACCAGGTCTGGGACCGCTTCATGCGGCCGGACGCGCTGGCGACCTGGGACGACTGGGGTCGACGCGGCGCTCATCGCGTGATTGTGACCGCCTCCCCCTCCCTCACCGTCGCCCCGTTCGCCCGACGCCTCGGCGCCGAAGGCTTGCTGGGGACCCATCTGGCCTTCGATCAGGACGACCGGATCACGGGTGAGTTTTCCAACCCGAACTGCCGGGCGGAAGAGAAGGTGCGACGGTTGCGCGAAGCCTATGGCCCGGATATCCGACTGGCGGCCGCCTATGGGGACACCTCGGGCGACGCCGACATGCTGGCGATCGCGGACATTCAGGGCTTTCGCGTCTTCAGGGACCGGCCGGACCGCCGCTAGCGACCGTCGGCGTCCACGTCGAACACCACGACCTTGCCGCGCGAGGTCGGGTTCCAGCCGGCCGCGATGGCGGAGGTGACGGCGTTCTTGATGCTGTCGACGTTGATGCGCTGGCGTTCGAAATTGGGAATGCCGCTGGCGCGCATCACCATCGGAAACTGCACCAGGGCCTCGCGCTGGCCGTCGACCAGCTTCAGGGCGACGCCGATGCCCTGCCACTCATTGCCCGTGGTCCGCTGGGGCTGCCGCCGGACTTCCCATTCGTAGTCGTCGCCGTCGACGGTGACGACGCCCTTGAGGTCTCGTGTGTGTTGCATCGGAGGCTGATACCACAAACGGAAAGGGCGCGCCGATCATGGCGCGCCCTCTGCTTGGCTTTCGAAGTGCCCTCAGACCGTCTTGATGCCGTCGGCGTCGGCCTGGTCGCGCTTGTCATAGACGTGGTCGACGATGCCCCATTCCTTGGCCGCCTCGGCGTCCATGAAGTGGTCGCGGTCGAGAGTCTTCTCGACCTCTTCGTAGCTGCGGCCGGTGTGGTGGACGTAGATCTCGTTCAGGCGACGCTTGGTGTAGCGGATGTCGGCGGCGTGCAGCTCGATGTCCGACGCCTGGCCGCGGAAGCCGCCCGAGGGCTGGTGCACCATGATGCGGGCGTTCGGCAGGGCGATGCGCTGACCGGCGGCGCCGGCCGTCAGGATCAGCGAGCCGGCGGATGCCGCCATGCCCATGACCACGGTCGAGACCGGCGACTTGATGTACTGCATGGTGTCGTAGATCGCGAGCGCCGAGGTCACCTGACCGCCGGGGCTGTTGATATACATGCTGATTTCCTTCTTCGGGTTCTCCGATTCTAGGAACAGCAGCTGGGCGCAGATCAGGCTGGCCATGCCGTCCTCGAACGGACCGGTCAGGAAGATGATCCGCTCGCGCAGCAGGCGGGAGAAGATGTCGAAGGCCCGCTCGCCGCGGCTGGATTGCTCCACCACCATGGGGACGAGGTTGTTCGAGATGAAATCGATGGGGTCGCGCATTGTGTCTCGCTGATTGTCGGTCGGCACGACTCGAAGGGCCGTCCGTTCCTACCTGATATCGCGTTGCTTGGGCGGCTGCGCAAGTCAGGGGGCGTCCGCGGCTTCGCCCCTGAGTTCACGCGCCATGATTCGCGCCATTTCCCTGCGCTGATAAAGGGACCGCGTCTGCATCACCGAGCCATTGAGCCTGACCGGGGCTTCATACAGCGCCTTCAGATAGGCGCGGTCCCAGGCCGTGAGCCCGTTTTCGACATTGCCCTCATCCCAAAGCCCGAGGATCGTTGGACGGCCATTGCCCCGAGCGTCTGGGTCGACGGGGGCCAGGATCACCATCGCGACATAGTCGCCCAGGGCCTCGGCGCTGACGGTGCCCGTTTTGGAAAGATCCAGGATCACGAGCGTGGTCAGAAACGCCTCGCGTCGATTCTGGCCCAGGGCCATCTCGCCATTGGTGTCGCTCACCGTGGCGGGGCCACCCCAGATCGGAACGAGCACTCTGCCGTTGAAGTCATCGACCAGAGCCGAGATCGGCCACCATCGAACCGGCACATCGGCTGTCGCAAACCGGGCCAGGGCGCGACCGTCGCCCTGCGTCGGGCCGCTGGACGCTATGAAGCGACTGCGGAAGGCCCCGACCAGATCGGACGCCGTGAACCGGCCATCCGAGGTCGCCAGAATGGAGACGTTGGGCACGCACCCGGCCGACTGAACCTCGACCCCGACCTCGGCGGCGCGGACCCGAACTTGCGCGGCGATTTGCCCCGCCACCCTGTCCTGCAAATTGACGATCTGCAGACAGAGCGGCTTCTGCCAGGTCGCCAGGGACAGGGCATTGAGGGGTGAAGCGGAGAGTTCTTCCAGAAAGCCCCGGCTCTGCTCCACCACATTCGCATCGCCGGACACATACACGTCCGACAGTTCGGTGGGCGCATCCTGCGCCTGCGGCGTCAGCATCAGTGCCGCCGCCAGAATATACGCGGACATGAGCGCCATCAGTGGTTCTCCCCCGAGAGTCAGAACCGCATCATAGCACGTGGGCGCTTAACCTTCGTCTTCGTCCTTCAGCAGATCTTCCTTCGTGATCGGCGTCTCGGTCACCTCGGCCAGGCTGAAGATCAGGTCGCAGACCTTTTCCTCATAGATCGGGGCGCGCATCTGGGCGGCGGCGTTGGGGTTCTGGCGATAGAAGTCCAGCACCATCTTTTCCTGGCCCGGATAGTTGCGGGCCTCGGCCATGATGGCGTTGTTCAGTTCCTGGTCGGTGACGCCGACGTTGTTGGCGCGGCCGATCTCGGCGAGGACCAGGCCCAGGCGCACGCGGCGCTCGGCGATCTTGCGGTATTCGGCCTTCAGGTCCTCGTCGGACTTGGCGGCGTCGTCCTCGGGCAGGTTGCCGGCGGCCTTGTCGGCCTCGACCTGTTGCCAGATGCCGTCGAACTCGGCGTCGACCATCTTGGGCGGCAGGTCGAAGCTGTGGGCGGCGTCCAGCACGTCCAGCAGGCCGCGCTTCAGCTTGAAGCGGGCCTGGCCGGCGTATTGCTGGTTCAGGTTCTGGCGCAGCAGGTCCTTCAGCTTGTCGAGGCTTTCCAGGCCGATGCGCTTGGCGAAGTCCTCGTCGACGACCGACGGGGCCTCGACCTTGATGGCCTTCACCTTGACGTCGAAGGTGGCCAGCTTTCCGGCCAGGTTCTTGGCCTGGTAGTCTTCGGGGAAGGTGACCTCGATGGTCTTCTCCTCGCCGACCTTGGCGCCCTTCAGCTGCTCTTCGAAGCCGGGGATGAAGCGGTTGGAGCCGATCACCAGGTCCGCGTCCTCCGCGGCGCCGCCCTCGAAGGGTTCGCCGTCGAGCTTGCCCAGGAAGTCGATGGTCAGCTGGTCGCCGTCGGCGGCCTTCACGGCCTTGCCCTTCTTGTCTTCGTAGCTCTTGGCCTGGCCGGCCAGTTCGGTCAGGGCCTCGTCCAGATCGGCGTCGGAGGCCTCATAGGTCGGGCGCTCCAGCTTCAGGGTCTTGGGGTCGACCGGAGTGAAGTCGGGCATGACTTCCAGGGCCATTTCGTAGGCCAGGTCGTCCGACCCGGCCAGGACCTTGTCCATGTCCGAGGTCAGCTTCATGTCGGCCGGGGCGGCGGGACGGACCTTGATCTCGTCCAGGGCCTTCTGGCTGGTCTCGTTGATCGTGTCGTTGACGATCTCGCCCATCATCTCGCGGCCATAGGTCTTGCGCACGTGCGAGACCGGCACCTTGCCGGGGCGGAAACCCTTAAGCTTCATCTTCGGCGCGAACTCGGCCAGCTTGGCGTCCAGCTTGGCGCTCAGCTCGGTGGCGGGCACGGTCACGGTGATGACGCGGCTCAGACCTTCGGTGGACTTTTCGACGACTTGCATGACGGAATCTGACGCTCTGGGGGCGGCGACCCAGGCGGGACGCGCGCAAAGGATGGAGAAAGCAGAAAGGGCCGCCCCATCGGAGCGGCACCTCGAAGCCCGCCCTTATGTCGAGAGGGGCGTCAAAGGTCAACGCGAAGCAGACTAAAGCCCCCGGGCATCCATGGCCGCGGCTTCGTACGGGCCGTCCTCGCCCGGTGACCGAAGTCGGGCATCGAACCGCCCGTCGGCCTTCGCCAGTTGCCAGATCAGGCTGTTGGCGCAGGGCGCGATGTCCGGCTGGGACCGATACACGGGGTCGGCGTAGGCTACGTCCGCGTCGATGGCGGTCCAACCGGCCAGGCGGAAGGCCTCCAGAATGCGCGGCAGGAACAGGGCGGTCGTCAGCATGTGATGCAGGAGCAGGGTGTGCGGCGGCGAAGAGCCCAGCACATCGCGCGCCAGCCCGTCGTAGAACCGGGCGCGGTCCAGCAGGTGCGCGATCAGGTAGTCGCCATAGGGGGTGACGTCGGCCCCAGGATCGTGCGCCAACCGCGCCTGCAGTCGCTGGTTCACATACCAGTCGGAGGCATCGATGGTCACATAGGCGTTGTGGAGGTCACGCTGCCGCAGATCGGCGCGGAACCGGTCGCGCAGCGTCGGCGTCCGGCCCTCGGCCAGATAGGGGAAGCGGAACCAGGGCCGCCAGGTTGGATGGGCGGAGATCAGCACCGCTGTCTGGTCGATCTCGCCGCCGAGATCACCGGGCTCGGCACGGCCGAAAGAGGCGTGCGAATAGGTGTGGTTGCCGATCGCGTGCCCCGCCTCGGACCAGGCCGCGAGGTGGGCCGAGGCTGCGGGATTGTCGACGTGTCGCCCGGTGATCAGGCCGGCGGCCTGGATCCCGCCCGCGTCCAGCGCATCCAGGATGGCCCGGTGGCGCTGCGCACCCGTCAGCCCCGGCCCGTCCTCGAAGCGAAAATCATCCAGGGTGATGGCGAAGCGCGGCCCATCGGACGGCGAATAGGCCCTGGCCCCACCGGCGAGCACGACCGCCGACCCAGCGGCCAGCCCCGTCAATACCTGTCTGCGCGCGATCATGTCGCCCCCTCCGTGCTTCGCGCCAACCTATCGACCTTCGGCGGCGCGCGCTTGGCTTTTGCGACCCGAGCGAGACGGGTATGAGAGACCATGACCCAGTCCCCCTCCCCCGTCGGCGTCTTCGTCACGCCGGTCACGCCCCTGCAGCAGAACTGCACCACGGTCTGGTGCACCGAGACCTTGAAGGCGGCGGTGATCGATCCCGGCGGCAGCGTCGATGCGGTGATGGCCGAGGTTCGGCGGCGCGGCCTGGTTATGGATCAGATTTGGATCACCCACGGCCATCTCGACCATGCCGGGGGCGCGGCCGAGATGGCGGAGAAGTCCGGCGCGCCGATCGTCGGACCCCATCCGGCGGATCAGTTCTGGATCGACGGCATCCCTGCCCAGGGTCAGATGTACGGCCTGCCGGAGGCGCGCAGCTTCACACCGACGCGGTGGCTGGATGAGGGTGACACCGTCACGCTGGGGCACACACGTTGGGAGGTCCGCCACTGCCCGGGTCACACGCCGGGCCACGTGATCTTCTACAACGCCGCCGCGCGCTTCGCCCAGGTCGGCGACGTTCTGTTCAAGGGCTCGGTCGGGCGTACGGACTTTCCGCAAAGCGATCCCGACGCCCTGATCCGGTCGGTGGTGCAGAAGCTCTGGCCCCTGGGCGACGACGTCACCTTCGTGCCCGGCCACGGGCCCATTTCCACTTTGGGCGAAGAGCGGCGCACCAATCCGTTCGTCTCGGATCGGGCGCTGGCCGGAGCGCCGCCGACACGGGCGGCGTCCGGCCCGGCCTAACCTAGCGGCGCAGCAGGATCCCGATCACCACGCCGATCCCCAGCGCATAGAGGGACGCCTTGAGCGGCTCCTCCTCGATACGGCCGCGGGCCACGGCGGCCTGCTCGCGCGCCCAGTCGCGGCCCGCGTCGACGTCGTTGCGAACGGCCTGACGCAGACCCTGGGCGCGCGCCTCCGTTCTAGTCTCGCCCTGTTCCATCCAGCGATCACCGGCCCGATCCAGATCGGCCCGGTCGCTGTCCAGATCGTCGACGATGTCATCCAGAGTGGGGTTGGTGTTGATGTCGGTCATGGGAGGATCCTCGAGCAAGTTGACTGGTGCCGGATGAACCCAATGGCCTCCCGGCGGTTCCCCTGAGAGGCCGCTTCCGGTCCCGGAGACCTCCCGATGACAGACCCGACCCCCCAGCCCGAAATCCCCCCGATCGACCCCTCGCCCATGCCGCCGGAAATCGATCCGGCCGGCACACCGGACGAGATGCCGCCGCAACCGGGCGACAACGACGGCGGTTTCGAGCAGCCCGGAACCTACTGATTCGCATGGGCTTGAAATCGTGGGTGTTTGGGAACCTTGGCGGTCGGCTTGGGTTAATCCGACAGCAGCCAACAGATAGCCAGTAGAGGGAAATTCAGCATGGCACAGGGTATGCCCACCCGCCCTTCAGGGGTGTCCAAGCGAGGCTTCGCCTCGATGGATCCGGAACGTCAGCGCGAGATAGCCCGCAAGGGCGGCGCCAGCGTCCCGAGCGAGAAGCGCAGCTTTTCTCAGGACCGCAGCCTGGCCGCCCAGGCGGGCCGCAAAGGCGGCGAAGCGTCCCACGGGACCCGTCGTCCCGAGGACGTCGAGGGCCAGGCGGAATAGTCGCTTCGGCTTCATAGACAGACAAAAGGGCGGCCGGTGCATCACCGGCCGCCCTTTTCGTTGCCCCCCCGACCGTATTCAGACCGAGTTGGACAGCAGGGCCAAGGCGACCGAGGGCTGATCGCTTGTCTCCAGCACGGTCATCGCCCAGCCCGCCGCTGTGGTCAGGGCGCGAAGGCTCTCCGGCGTGAACTTGCGCGAGCTTTCCGTGTGGATGGTCTCGCCCGCCGCGAAGTGGAAGGCGCGCTCGCCGATCTGGACCGTCTGGGGCGTGGTCGCTTCCAGATGCATCTCCATGCGCGATTCCGCAGCGTTCCAGGGTGCCCGGTGACGGAAGGCCGCGACGTCGAAGTCCGCGCCCAGCTCGCGGTTGGCGCGCGTCAGCAGGTTCAGATTGAAGGCGGCGGTGACGCCCTGGGCGTCGTCGTAGGCAGCAACCAGCAGGTCTTCCGCCTTGACCAGATCCACGCCGAGGATGAACAGCGCCCCCGGCCCCAGCCGCTCGCGCGCCTGACTCAGGAAGCCGATCGCCTGCGCCGGCTCCAGATTGCCGATGGTCGAGCCTGGGAAAAAGCCGATCCGACGTCCGCGGCCCAGCTCCGGCAGCGGGGCGAGGTTGAGGAAATCCCCGACCATGGGCACGACCTCGATGGCCGGATAGGCTTCGGCGATCCGCGCCGCCGCGGCGTTCAGGGCGTCGGGGCTGATGTCGATCGGCACATAGGCGGCCAGGGTCGGGGCGGCGTCCAGCAGGATGCGGGTCTTCTCGCTGGCGCCCGATCCGAATTCGACCAGCACGGCGTCGTCGCCGAAACCGGCGGTCAGTCGAGGCGCGATGGCCTGCAGCAGCGCCGCCTCCTGCCGCGTCGGATAGTATTCCGGCAGGCGGGTGATGTCCTCGAACAGGTCCGAGCCGGCGGCGTCGTACAGCCATTTCGGCGAGACGGTCTTCTGCGGCAGCGACAGCCCCGCCAGCAATTCGGCGCGGAAGCGCGCGGTGTCCATGTCCTCGATCCGGGGGCGCGCCCCGGCGGTCGCATCGGCGGCCAGTCTCAATCCCATGAACGCCCACCTTTGCTGCGGATAGAAGAAGTTGCGGTATGTGGCCCGGGCGTGCCCGGGCGGCGTCGCCAGGCTGCCGCCCCTCAGCACCCGCTGATTGGCCATGAATTTCCCGTTGTATTCGGACGCCGTGCCCTCGGTCGGGCGGAAGCGAGGATAGGGCGCATAGGCGCTCGCCGTGTGCTGCCACACCTCGTTGAACAGATTGGAGAAGACGGCCGGCGCGGTGGCGACGGCGCTTTCCCATTCGGCCTCGGTCGGCAGGCGCTTGCCGGACCAGGCCGCGAAGGCCTCGGCCTCATAGGCGCTGATGTGGCGGACGGGAGCGTCCGGATCGACGGGCCGACGGCCGGCCAGGCCGAGCACCGTCCACGTGCCCTGGTCCTCGCGCCAATAGGCCGGCGCGGTCCAGCCTTCGGCCTTCACCGTGGCCCAGCCGTCGGCCAGCCACAGCTCGGCGCGGCGATAGCCGCCGTCGGTCATGAAGGCCAGCCACTGACCGTTGGTGACCAGGTCGTGATCCAGCTGGAAGGGTTCCAGCCAGACCCTGTGATTGGGGCCTTCGTTGTCGAAGGCGAAGGTCTCGCCCGCGTGGCCGATATCGACCAGGCCGCCCTCGAACCGGGTCGCCCCGCCGCGCGCGGGCTGAAGCGCGCCGCCGGGACGGGGTTCGACGCTGTACGCGGCCGGGTCCAGCGGCGAGCGCGACATCAGGTGCAGCAGGTCCATCAGGAACAGCTCCTGATGCTGCTGGTCGTGATGCAGGCCGAGGACGAACAGGTAGCGCTCGGTCTCGTCCAGACCCCGCGACAGCCGCGCCTCCATGCGCCGGTCGATCTCGGCGCGATAGGCCATCACTGCGTCGAGAGACGGCCGGGTCATCAGCCCGCGCTCGCCGCGCTCGACGCGCCGGCCCAGGCTCTCGTAGTAGGAGTTGAAGAGCTGCTGAAGGCGGCCGTCGACGGTCTGATAGTCCGGGTCCCGGCCCAGGATCATCGCCTCGAAGAACCAGCTGGAGTGCGCCAGATGCCATTTGGCGGGACTAGCGTCGGACATCGACTGAGCCGTCAGATCCTCGACGGATAGTCCGACGGCAAGGCCGGGCATGGCGGCGCGGACCGCGCGAAACCGTTCGATATCGGAGGACGTCTCACGCGGCGCGAGCCAGGGGGAAGACGACATATAACCTGCTCCGTGCCTACTGGGATAACCCGTGAGGCGATCCGAGTTTAGGCTAACACGGACGTTCTGCTTTCGTTGCCGCACAATCCGGCGGTGCGACACCGGGCACCGCCGCGCCCTCCCCGGTCAGCGGACCGGTCGTCCGCCGTGCTTGGCGTATTCGAGGCGGGCGATGGTGCGGTTGTGGACCTCGTCCGGGCCGTCGGCCAGGCGCAGGGTCCGCACCGTGGCGTACATCTCGGCCAAGGGCGTGTCGCCCGAGACGCCCGCCCCGCCGAACGCCTGGATGGCGTCGTCGATGATCTGCAGCGCCATCTTGGGGGCCGCGACCTTGATCTGGGCGATCTCGGACTTGGCGTTCTTGACCCCGGCCTGGTCGATCATCCAGGCGGCCTTCAGCACCATCAGCCGGCACATCTCGATGTTGGTGCGGGCCTCGCCAACGCGCTGCTCCCAGACCGAATGCTCGGACAGGGTCTTGCGGAAGGCGGTACGGTTCAGCAGCCGGTCGCACATCAGCTCCAGCGCCTTCTCGGCCGCCCCGATGACGCGCATGCAGTGGTGGATGCGGCCGGGCCCCAACCGCCCCTGGGCGATCTCGAAGCCCCGCCCCTCCCCCGCGATCAGGTTCTCGACCGGCACCCGGACGTTGTCGAGCACGACCTCGGCATGGCCGATCGGACGCTCGTCATAGCCGAACACGGTCAGCATCCGTTCGACGCGGAAGCCGGGCGTGTCCGTCGGCACCAGGACCTGGGACTGCTGGGCGTGGGTCGCCGCGCCCGTGTCGGTCTTGCCCATGACGATGGCGATGGCGACGTTCGGGTGGGCCATGTTGGTCGACCACCATTTGCGGCCGTTGATCACATACTCATCGCCCTCGCGCACGATCGAGGTCTGGATGTTGGTGGCGTCCGACGAGGCCACGGCGGGCTCGGTCATCAGGAAGGCCGAGCGGATCTCGCCGGCCATCAGGGGCGTCAGCCAGCGGTCCTGCTGGGCGGCGTTCCCGTACATATGGAGCACCTCCATATTGCCGGTGTCGGGGGCGTTGCAGTTGAATACCTCCGGTGTCCACAGGCCCGCCCGGCCCATGGCCTCGGCCAGGGGCGCGTATTCCAGGTTGGTCAGGCCCGTGCCGTGCTCGCCGGGCAGGAACATGTTCCACAGCCCCGCCTCGCGCGCCTCGGCCTTCAGCGCCTCCATGGTCGGGGACGGGGTTGTCGGATCCGCATGGACCTCGCCCCAGTAGTCGGCGGCGCGCGGCAGCACCTTGTCGTCGAGGAAGCGGTTGACCCGTTCCTGCCAGTGCAGGGCGTGATCCGAATGTTTGAAATCCATCGTCGGTGTCCTCCCGAGACACACAAACGGCGCGACCCCGGGGGGCCGCGCCGCTCTGTTCTTTTTATTGTTTCGGCACGCTTAGCGCTTGAGCAGCGGGATCAGCTTCTGCGCGACCATCATGTCGCCGGCGATCTTCAGCTTGCCCTGCATGAAGGCCATCATGCCGTCCAGCTTGCCTTCGGACATGGCGATGAAGTCGTCCCACGAGACGCTGACGGTGGTGTCGGCGGGCTTGTCCTCATTGGTGACCGAGTTCGGCACCGAGGCCCCGTCGATGTAGATCTTGCCGGCGTCGCCCATGTCGAGCTTGACGGTCTTGCCCAGACCGGAGTTGTCGCCGACGCGAGCGCGGATGTGTTCGGTAACCTGAGCCAGATCGGCCATGTTTGCTCTCCTGGAAGCGATGAAGCCGGAGACCTAACCCTCCCGGGCGGCGGTCACAAGATCACGTCGGGGAAAGCGGAGAGCTTGACGCTGCAGGCAACCCTGCTTCGCCGCGGCTTCGCCGGGCATCCTGCTGCGCGCGTTCAATGGGCTGTCCTGCGAAGCGCGGTTTCGCGCGAAGCAGGATGGCGGAGACGGAGGGATTCGAACCCTCGATACCCCTTACAGGGTATGACGATTTAGCAAACCGTTGCCTTCAGCCACTCGGCCACGTCTCCGGCAGGACGGCTCGATAGCGGAGGCCGGGCGGCGGCGCAATCGGCGAAATCAGGATCGTCCGTTAACGCGACATCCACGGGGGCCATGCAGGATGGCCGCATGACCAAGGCCCTCAATCTGGATCGCGCGACGGCGCCCCGGCGGGATGCTGCGAGCATGGATGTGACGGAGCCCCAAGCCCCGGTCGCGCCGCCGCTGGCCGTTCCCGCGCAGGGCGTCGCGCGGCGCGGTCCGTTCCGCCCCGAGGTGTGGCTGAACGCGCGGCAGAAGGGGGCGTCGCGCCTGGCCGTGCACTGGTTCCGCAGCGCCGACATCGCCGTGGTCGTGGCCATCACCGTCGGCGCGGGCTGGGGGATGAGCCCTCAGGGTCTGCTGGCCATGCCCCTGTCCCGGGCCCTGCCCCTGGCCTTCGGCGCGGTCGTCGTCCTGGGACTGATGCGATCGCTGGGCCTCTACCGGTTCGCGCGCGGTCAACGCGTTGC